>NZ_JAWPOX010000012.1:0-138655 GCF_033344475.1 Vibrio sp. 1288 | reverse complement strand
ACGGAAGCCGATTCAATCGACAGCTTATCACCATCAATATCGGTGTCGTTTGGCAGGACATCAATCGTCACTGGCGTGTCTTCGTCAGTAACGGCATTGTCATTGGTCGCCACTGGCGCATCGTTCACTGGCGTGACATCGATGTTCACCGTGGTGAATTCCGATACCCCACCGGAGGTAACGATGTAGGTGAAGCTGTCTGTACCGTGGAAGTTGTCGTTTGGCGTGTAAGTGACGCTGCCATCCGGGTTGACCGAGACCGTGCCGTTAGCTGGACCGTTATTGGTATCCAGCGACACCACTTTGTCGTCGCCTTCGAACGTGTCGTTATCTAAGACCTTAATGATGGTTGGCGTATCTTCCACAACCGTCGCTTTATCTGCCACGATATCCGCCACTGGCGCTACTGTGAAGTTCACCGTTTGGCTGACGCTTTCACCGCTTGGATCGGTAGCCGTAAACGTCAGCGCTTCTGAGCCGTTCCAGTCTGCCGTTGGAGTGAACGTAGCAATCCCATTGACGATCGCCACTTGAATGTTGCTGTTGCCAGAGACGCTAAACGTTAACTCGCCATCCACGTTATCCACATCACTGAAGGCCGTATTTAGATTGATGGTGTATGGCGTAAAGTCTTCCGCCAAGGTTTGGTCTGCAATGCTACTTTCAACCACAGGCGTGTCGTTCACCGCATTCACGGTGACGTTGACCGTCGCTTGGTCAGTCAGCGAACCATCGGTGATGGTGTAAGTGATTTCGGCATCACCATGGAAGTTCTCGGCCGGTGTGAACACCAGTTTGCCATCAACAATCTCAACTGTACCTTGTGTTTCAGGTACGGAGCCGATTCAATCGACAGCTTATCACCATCAATATCGGTGTCGTTTGGCAGGACATCAATCGTTACTGAGCTATCTTCCTCTGTAATTGTTGTATCATTAGAGGCAATAGGCGCATCGTTAACTGAGTTTACTGTTACCGAAACTTGAGCTTCATCCTCTAACTCACCATCTGAGATGGTGTAGCTAATCGTTGCATTACCGTTGAAATTTTCAGCCGGAGTGAAAACAAGCTTACCATCGATAATCTCAACGATACCTTGCTCTTCTGGTACAGAAGCAGAGGTAATGATTAAATCATCACCTTCAATATCACTGTCGTTAGCGAGCACATCAATTACAACCAGGGAATCTTCGTCAGTTTGAATCGCATCATTAGTTGCTATTGGCGCGTCATTAACAGGCGTAATATCTAAGTTAGCAGTGCCATTAATAACACCACCATCATCATCAATGATGTCATAGGAGAATGACACTTCAGTGTCATCATCAGCTTCTGGGATGTAAGTCCAAGAGCCATCGCTGTTATCAATTAAGGTGCCATTCCCACTCTCAATAGTGACGTTTGTAATGACAAGAGTATCGGCATCATCAATATTGACATTCGATAGTAATTCTTCAGTAGTTATCGTGATTGGATCGCTATCTTCCTCAACAGCGCTTAATGTCACTGGAGAATTAGTAAGTGGCTTACTTGAGCCATCCCCACTTGTCTCGATACCTGTTGTGAAGAAGTCATTTAAGGTCAACGCTTGTGTTTCAGATAAGCCGAGGGATTCTAGGCCAATAGTTTCAAAGTTTGTTGAGGCTAGCACTTCAGTACCATCTCGTACAATCGTGGCACTATTTTGCAAACTGGAGCCACTATTTTCACCCGCTGCAGGTGCGAGTTCTTCATCAATAGCAGAAGGGTCTTGACCTTGCTCAATAGCACTAATAATCTGTGCTACATCGTCTGAAATATCTTTTAAACCTTGCTCTTGAGCAAGCTGAATTTTCAGGTCTTGAGGCGCAGCATCTGTCATTGCCACTATCACTTCACCTGGTAGAGGCTGCTGTCCTTCTGCAAGGACTCTCAGCTGCCCATCCAAACCTATTACGACGACTTGATTACCGAGTGGCACTAATGCTGTACGATCCATATAAACCTTAACCCTAAATAACTGTCAAGTTTTTGACTAACAATACTAATTTGCTATATATTGCCCGAATATATAGTGCAATAACAGCAATTTGATGCTCAATAAAGTAATTATGTGTCATACATCAATAAGAATCCAGATGCATAAGTGTTTTATTTTATTAAAATCTGGACTCTCGTTTCTAGCCATTACCTCCATGTTTAATTTGAGATCTTAATTCAATTTTTAGGCAGATTTAGTAGGTTGATTTATCAAAATTGAAACAAATGAACAGCGAATCAACAGGTTACTTCATCGCATATTAATGTTATTGTGCGCTAAATTATTGACGCCCTTATAAGTATTCCACTTATAAGCCCTATCACCTCGAGAATTTTTACCATTATCTAGGAGAATCACAGTGAAGTGGACTCGTGCCAACGCCTTTTGTATTGGTATGTTCACCGCTAGTCATGCTTTTGGGCAAACGCTAGAGCAAGCGGTTGAAAACACATTAAAAACCAATCCTGACATCAAAAGTGCGTTCAATGAATTCGTTAGCAAGCAGTATGTGAATGAAGCATCTGGTGGTGCTTACCTCCCATCCGTAGACTTAGATGCCGGTATCGGTTACGAAGGAATCAAACCTGCAGAGTCAGGGCGAGATTCAACCGATCTGACAAGAAAAGAAGCCACCGTGACACTAACCCAGCTAATATGGGATGGCTCAGCGACACTTAATGATATGGATCGAACAGCAGCTGATGCTGAATCGGTCCGTTATCAACTTCTAGCTGATGCCCAAGACACCGCTTTAGAGGTCGCGAAAGTTTATTTAGACTCAGTAAAAGCTTATGAAATTCTTACACTTTCCGAGAATAACTTGAAAGTGCATAAGAAGATCTATGAAGACATTAAAAAGCGAGTTAACTCAGGTATCGGTTCTACAGCAGACCTAACCCAGGTAGAGGCTCGTTTAGCAAAGGCTCACGGTAACTTGGTGGCAGCTCAGAACAACTTATATGACAGCCACACCACCTTTACACGCCTTGTCGGACAGTCACCACAAGGATTGATTTTCCCAAGAGCGGACCAAAACTTTATTCCCTACACCATCGATGAAGCGATTGACTTGGCATTCGAGTCACATCCAGTAATCAAAATTTCGGTAGCTGATGTGGACTCTGCAAAGTTCCAATACAAGCAATCTAAGGGAACTTACTACCCAACGATATCGGTAGAAGCGGCTCAAACATGGCGTGATGATGCAAGCGGTATCGAAGGAAGCAGCGAAGAGACAACAGCAATGTTACGTATGCGTTACAACCTCTTTAACGGTGGTAGTGACGTAGCCAACGCTGAAAGTTTTGCCTACCAACTAAATAAAGCAAAAGACCTAAGAGAACGTGCATACCGCCAAGTAGAAGAAGGTCTTCGTCTATCTTGGAGTGCGTTAGATTTAACACTTCAACAAAAAGAGTTCCTAGCGGATCACGTAGATTCGGCCTCTGAAACTGTCATCGCCTACGAAAAGCAGTATCGCATTGGAAAACGCACTCTGCTGGACTTGTTAAATACTGAAAACGAACTTTTCGAAGCGAGAAAGAACTACTTAGATGCTCGATACTCAGAGCAGTACGCCAAGTACCGCGTTATGAACGCGACTGGCCAATTGTTAAATGCCTTGCGTGTCGATGTACCTACAGAATGGAATGAAAAGGTGGAGTACTGATCATGAAACCAGTGAAGATTCTATTTGCATTGGGTATGCTCGCCATCACTCAACACGTTGTTGCTGAAGACGAATATGAGTATCGTCCTGTACCAAATGCAGAACAAATAGCAGATTTGCAAGATGACGATAACGATGGTGTCATCAATGCTCGAGATATGTGCCCAGGTACACCTGAAGGCTCAGAGGTCGACAACGACGGTTGTGGAGAATACATTAAAGCATCAGATAACATGCAAGTGCGGATACTTTTTGCTAACGACTCTGATGAGATCAATCCAGTCTTCAGAAGACAAGTTCGAGAGCTTTCCGACTTTTTAAAAGAGTACCCTACTACTTCGATAGAGCTGCACGGCTATGCTAGTAAAGTTGGTGGTTCAAAGCATAACCAAGATCTTTCTGAAAGACGAGCACGCAATGTCCGTGAAGCCCTACTAAGCTACGAAATCGAACCGAGTAGAGTCCGCATTGTTGGTTTTGGTGACACTCACTTAGCACAGCAAGGGACCGATGAAGTCAGCCATGCTTTAAATCGTCGAGTAACCGCATCAGTCGTTGGTTACAAAGGCGAGATAAAAAGAGAGTGGACAATATTCACAACTCTTCCAGAAAGGTAAAGTACCTGTTTTTGTTTGCTCTGTGAGCATAAAGCAAACAAAAACGAGTGAATACTTAACCTCAGAAAAGGAGCTTCGGCTCCTTTATTTTTACTCATTTCGACAACCGTATTATGCTTTAGGAATCGGCACTTTAGTGTTACTCTAGCCACGTCATAACAACGAGAGTTTTGAAATGAGCAAACTTACATCAGATATCCAAGCGAACCTTGACCTTTTTGTTGCAGAAACGAAAGAAAACCAATTGGTTTGGGGTTTACGCAATGAAGAAGGTTGGCTATCTTGCGATTCAACTGAATTCGAAAACAGCGAAGTCATGCCTTTCTGGTCTTCTAAAGAAGATGCAGAAGCACATAATGTTGAAGAATGGGCAGATTTTACTGTACTAGAAATCCCATTAGATATCTTTGTTGAGGATTGGCTTTTGACTCTTGCTGAAGATGGTGTTCTTGTTGGAACTAACTGGAACGATCAGTTAGAAGGCAAAGAAATGGAGCCTCAAGATCTAGCAAAGCTTTACATTGATTAAAGATTTCTGACCTCAACTTTATGTTGAGGTCTTTCTTTTTTATGCCTCTTTTTTCAATATCTCGACCAAGTACATAGTTTTACTGCTCTTTTTCTTAGTACACCCAACTTAATCACAACGCTGATGCGTTAAAAGCGCTATGATAACTCAACTTTAAAGGCACCTTAAATTAAAGGCTCGTTTAAACATGCGCGTGCTCTATCCCTTGCTTGCGTCACTTTTGCTCACTCCAGCATACGCAAGCGACACTCAAGATATTGAACCAAACCAAAATATCACACAGTGGCACTCTGTCTACCAAACCACACTACGAAGCAACCCTGAGTCGGCATTGAGCATGCTTCAAGATCGCTACCATACAGCGAAATCGGACAGCGAAAAGCTCTACGTAAGTGGATTGATTTATGAATATATGTCAAACATAAATCAGCCTTACTACGGCAGCAGTCAAGTCTTAGACAACCGTTTTTCTCAATTAGAATCAGAATATATTCTTGCCTTAAAGGAACGTAAGCATGGTAGTTACGAGGCCTCAGTAGATAGCTTTTCTTCTTTGCGACAGACAATGAAGAAAATATCCGATTCCGAAGGCAAGGCTCTGATGAACTATCAACTTTGTTATACGCTGAATCAACAAGGTCGTTATCACAAAGCAAACTTTTATTGCTCATCCATAGAGAGCCACTTAAATCATAAGCATCAAGAAAACTTCCCTGTTGATCTTGCTTTGCGCGTGGTAGCAAATAACTACAATTACCGTGGTGACTATGAAAAAGCCTTAAGTTTGTATCGACAGTTGATGGCCAACATGTCGACGCAAAGCGATCCTTCAGGGATTTACAATGACATCGGCAATTTACTTGCAGAGCTGGGGCAATTTGAACAATCAGAGCAATATCTCATTCAAGCCTTACTGGTTCGCCAAGATGAAGGGACACCTCTTGAAGTTGCGCAAGTCGAACATAGTCTAGGAGCGATGTACAGAAAATCCAAAGAACTCGATAAGTCCATCAGCCACTACAAAAATGCATTAACGATTCTCGAACAACTTCATTATCCATACGGGCAAGGGTTGACCTATTTAGGGTTATCTGCTGCTTTGGCCGATTCTGGGCAATTGGATACCGCGGTAGATTACATTGGAAGAGCATTAAACATTGCCCAAACTTATGAGAATACGCACCTTGAAACAGAGGGTCATTTGGCTGCTGGATTGGCATATTTAAAGAACCATACACCCGAAAAATCGATTGAACACGGTACAATTGCGTTAAGATTAGCGGTAAAAAACGCTAGGCCCTTATTGCAAGCGCAAGCCCAATTACTCCTCTCAAAAGCATACCAAGCTCAAAATGATTACAAAAAGGCGCTGGAGCATCACAAGGCCTACTCGACGATTGAACTAACGAACCGAGACGCGAGTAATATCAAGGCGTTAGAGGCACTAGATCTCACTAAAAAAGAGTATGAATATGATCTACAAGTCGCGCAGTTGAACAACGAAACTCTTCTAAGTCAGTACCAGTTTGAAAAACTCACAGACCAACAACGCACTTATAATTTTGTTGTTTTCTGTTTATTGATTCTCCTCGCTCTGGCATTGATGGTTCAGCGACAAACACGCTTAAAAGCCAAAATAGACAGCTTAACGTGTGCATTAAACAGAGCGGCAATTATAGAGACGATTAAAAGCCACACCTCCAAAGCGGAAGGAGACTTCCGCTACGTTCTAGCATTAATCGATCTAGATGACTTTAAGGCGATTAATGATCAGTATGGTCATCCGACTGGCGACTTAGTACTACAACAGGTATGCAAAGCGCTTAAAGCTAAACTTAATAAGGGAGAGTACTTGGGTCGTTTAGGTGGAGAAGAGTTTATCTTGCTATTGAAAAACGTCGATGAGATTGACGTTCCCTTTAGAATACAAAGTCTGCATAAAACAATTTCAGAAAAGAGTGTACATTCGCTTAATAACCATCAATTGAATATATCTGCGAGTCTGGCCTATCTATCAACCTCAATGCCACTCACCAACTTTGATGAGCTCTATTCGATATTAGACCAAGCGTTATACAATGCTAAGAAGCAAGGAAAAAGCTCCCTTGTGGATGCATACAACGAGCCGATCAGTTTAAGTGCTGAGTATATTCTCTAATAAAACCAAACCACCAGCGTAGTGGTTTGTTATAGGTGGAAGCATCAGTAAGCCATTCAGATGCAACACCATCATCAAGGAGTCTTTGTGCCCAAGGCAATAAAAAACATTCAGTCTCTAGAGCGAGGTTTTCTAATCCTCGAGTTGCTCTCGATGAGTGAGTCTCCCCTATCATTACAGACGATCAGTAATGCGATCCAGTTAAATAAGACGACTGTTCACGGGTTACTTGCGACTCTACACTCTCTTGGATATGTATCCAAACACAACCATAGCTACAGCCTAGGGTTTAGATGCTATGAACTGTCTAAGCCGATTGAACAAAAAAACGAAGCTATCCGACAACATTTTGTTCCATTGCTGAAAAAAATGGCCCAAATGACTAACAACACTGCTTACCTCGCTGTACAAAGTGGCGCTAAAGAGTACTTGTATATCGATGCTATAGAGCAGGATAACCCTCTTACTATCCGTAGCCCGAGAGGGAAACGAGAAGGACTCACAACATCTGCGATCGGCAAGGTTTTTCTTAGTTTTGATGATGAGCTTCGCCGAACATTGCGCCTTGAAAGCCAAATATCCCCCACGTTAGAAACTGAACTTAATCAGGTTGTATTATCAGGTTACGCACTCGATTTAGAAGAGGCAGAGCCAAACCTCAATTGCTTAGCGATCCCCCTTTACTTGGATGGTAAAGTCGTTGCTGTTGCAGGTGTTAGCGGTGCTGCCTCCGAACTGACGGTCACTAGGCTAAAACACTTTGCCAGCATCTTTCTCAAACTTTAAGATTTGACAATGTCGAATCCTAGGCCATTTTTGTACTGTTTTGATTACATGCTTATACGTCGCCTCTAATATAGTCGTTGTTCAACTCAACAACGTAGGAGAAGCGATGTCTACTGTATTAATCACTGGCGCTAACCGTGGCTTAGGCTTGCAATTTGTCCGCCACTACCTTGGAAAAGGTTGGCAAGTTATCGCAACTTGTCGTTCACCAGAAAATGCTAAGCAGCTCAATGAACTAGTAACCCAACCCAATCAACTTCAACTGATGGCTCTAGACGTCACTAACCAACAAGATATCGATCAGTTAGCCACTCAATTAGCGGATCGTCCGCTCGATCATTTAATTCTTAATGCAGGTGTATTAGGCGAAGAGTGTGCAAAGCTTGGCGAAATGACCCAGAAAAAATGGCTAGAAGTACTAAACATAAATACCGTCGCACCTGCCCTGCTAATTCAAGCCCTACAAGACAACGTTGCGAAAAGTCAGCACAAAACCATCGTGGGAATCTCAACCCGAGTTGCGAGTTTAAGCGATAACAGTTCAGGTAACATGTACAGTTATCGAGCATCTAAAGCAGCGCTTAATCAGGTTCTAGTATCAGCAGCACGCAATCTCGAATCGCAAGGAGTAAAAACTGTCGCAGTTCATCCCGGCTGGGTAAAAACCGATATGGGCGGTGAGGACGCAACCTTTTCTGCCGAGGAAAGTGTTGCAGGCATTGTTTCGGTCGCAGAACAGCTAACACTTGAGCAATCCGGAAGCTTCCGCGTATTTGATGGCTCTACAATCGAATGGTAACTGTTCTCTAAATGACGTCTCCCGGCCAAATTGAAGGCCGGGAGAATACAGTAAACTAATAGGCCAAAAAGATAAAAGCTCGCACTATCGTCAGACAAGCGAGCCGTTATCGTCTATGGTGTTGTACTACCGTCAAACGCTGAGGAAGTCAGCGATTGCAGAGGTGTCATTTAGGCAATGATTTCCTGTGAAACTCACTCAATCATCCCACTCAGGCGCTAGCCCTTCAGGGTTTACTTCGCGGCCATTTCTTTCCAACGCATCTATCTTTGCAATCGCCTCTTCACTCAGATTCAGTTCAAGTGCTTTCAGGTTACTTGCTAAATTCTCTCGTTTAGTTGAAGACGGGATCACCGCGTAACCTTTTGACAAAGCCCAAGCAAGCGCGACTTGAGCGGGCGTGGCCTGATAGTCCTCAGCAATACCTGCAATAGTTGGGTCCCCAAGTACTTTCCCATATGCCAAGGTCATGTAAGACGTTACCTGAATATCGTTTTCCTGCATGAAGCTGACCAACTTACGATTTTGCAAATAAGGGCTAAGCTCGATTTGGTTAGTAACAATATTCTCTTTACCGACCACTTCTATCGCTTGTTGCAACAAGTCAATATTAAAGTTGGATACGCCAATATTACGGGTTAACCCTTGCGATTTAGCTTCAAGTAATGAAGCCATGTATTCGTTCAAGTTATTGTTATTGCCAGGCCAGTGGATCAAGGTCAAATCCACATAATCTGTATTTAGCTTTTCTAAGCTCTCTTTTAGACTTGGAATGAGTTGTTCCGTGTTCATGTTATCAACCCAGATCTTCGTCGTAATGAATAGCTCATCACGTGCAATACCGGACTGTGTCAATACTTCACCGATTTCTGCCTCATTACCGTAAATCTGTGCAGTATCAATTACGCGGTAACCCACTTCTAACGCATTACGGACTGAATCCTTAACTACTTCACCCTCTAAACGAAACGTGCCGACGCCAAATGATGGTACTTTCATCTAAATCTCCTGAATTATCGATTTTATAGTTGATTCGAAGCAAAACTTTACGCCGCAAGAAACTTTCCGTAAAGTTAACAATACTCAAAACTAATTTGAAATATATTCAACAATGAAAGCTACTCTAGATGAAATGCGCACCTTTATGGCCGTGGTCGATACGGGTTCAATCAGCTCTGCGGCTGAACTGTTATCGATGACCGTCTCGGCGGTGAGTCGATCGGTATCTCGGCTAGAAGCCAAACTCGAAACGACCTTGTTAAATCGCACAACCCGTAAGTTAGATGTTACTAATGAAGGAACGATATACCTCGATAAAGTCAGACATATTGTAGAAGCAGTAGAGAATGCCGAAGCACAACTGAAAAGCCAGAAATATAAGCCTTCTGGCCTCCTACGAATAAACGCAGCTACCCCCTTCTTACTGCACGTACTAACGCCGCACATTGCTAAATATCAGAGCTTGTATCCAGAAGTCGAAATCGATCTCAATTCCAATGAGGAAAATATTAGCCTTTTGGGAACAAAAACCGATATTGCTTTTCGTATCGGTGAGCTACAAAACTCAACCATGCGCGCGATATTTCTTGGTAAAAGTCGGATTCGAATCGTCGCAAGTCCAGAGTATTTAAGACAACATGGTACTCCAACCTCAATAGATCAGTTACTCAATCACAAGCTACTTGGATTCAACAAGCCGGAGTATCTTAAGGAATGGCCGATCATGGATGATAAGAACAAACTTCTGCGTATTATGAGTAGCCTAAGATCTGATAATGGCGAGACGCTAAGATGTTTAGCCTTACATGGTGCGGGGATAGCTTGCCTGTCTGACTTTATGACCTACTCTGACCGACAAGCTGGTCGCTTAGTGGGCGTGCTTAGTGAACACACGCATAATGTCGAACAGCCCGTTCATGCGGTGTATTACAAAAATGCCAGTACCTCACGCCGGATCAGCTCTTTTATTGACTTCATCAAGCAAGAAATCAAGGTAGAGAACCACCAGTTCCTTTAAAGACCACCGCTGTTTGTGGCAAAACACTTTTGTCTTTTTGCCGCTTTTTCTCACAACAAAAATCTCATAGTGTCCTGAATATCAGGGAGGCACCTTGCCTCCTAGTACTCACAGTAATAGTCAGGCTTCATAATGCATAAAGATTTAAGTAACAGATTCACCATCGGGGTTGAGCTCCCCCTAGATAATGACTGGACCCAAGAAGGCCAGAAAAAACGCCTGCTCCAACGAAAACCGTTCGGCGTACCAGACATGAGTGCACATAAACAGCGTATTATGTTAGCCGATAAGTTAGGCTTTAACGTAGCGTGGGTGAGAGATGTCCCGTTGTACGACCCTAACTTTGGAGACGCGGCACAAATTTATGAACCGTTCAGTTATCTTGGCTATCTCTCTGCGTGCACCGACAACATTCTACTAGGGACAGCAGCGATAGTATTACCGTTAAGACAACCTTGGCTAGTGAAAAAAGCCGCTGCGACCATCAACGAGTTAAGTGGTGACCGCCTGATACTCGGTGTGGCTAGTGGAGACCGCCCTAGTGAATATCCCGTTTTTAATGCCAACTTTGACAGCCGTGGCTCAGCTTTTCGAGAAAGTGTAGAGATTTTGAAAGATACGCAAAATGATAAGCTGGGTAACGATCTACAGTTATTACCCGAGTTTGCTGATATTCCTATCTATGTCGCAGGGTTAGCGCAGCAAAGTCCACAATGGATAGGAGAAAACCTAGACGGCTGGCTCGCCTACCCAGGCACACCTGATGATCATGAACACCGCGTTGCACTTTGGCGCTCCGTAGCGGGAAACAAACCCTACGCCAGCTTTATTCATCTTGATTTAGTCGATAACCCAAATGCACCAGTCGTTCGGCATCATTTTGGTATCCGGGCCGGAGTCAATGGCTTGAGCGATGAGCTAGAAAAAATGCAAGAAGCAGGAGTCAATCACATCGGGTTGCATTTCCGTCGTAATAGCCAACCAATTGAGAAATCAATGGAACAGATCGCTCAGTACGTGTTGCCACGCTTTAACTAAGATCAAATAAAAATATGTGCCACCTTACTAAGGGGTGGCACGCTAGGCTTGGCACTTGGAAAAACAAAAGCTGCAATAACGACAAAACTCTTTTGTTAAAACAACAATAATAGAGTTATTTTAAAGTAAGTCTTGGTTGAATAAAGTCGATGAACGCGGAAATACGTTTAGAGACTGAAGAAGATTTGTAGAAGACAGCATTGACCTGTTCTCGTCCAGTATTTGTGATTTTTTCCGATTCAAACAATGCCACTAACCGTCCAGAATCAAGATCATCTTTCACCATAAAGCCAGATAAACATGCAATGCCGTTCCCTGCCAGCACTAACTGTCTAACCGTTTCACCACTGCTGGATAGGATATCAGGCTCTATCATCTCAAACCCTCGTAATGGCCACTGATTTAACACTTTAGCGCCAGAAAAACCGATCAAGTTATGACTGCGCAAATCGCTCACCGCTTCAGGGAAACCTCGTTTAGATAAATAACCAGGCGTGGCAACGATAAATAGTGGGCTTGTTCCTAAAGGTTTAGCATGCAGTGTTGAATCCGATAATCGTCCAATACGTATCGCCACATCGGTTCTTTTTTCCAATAGATCCACAAAACCCTCATTAGAGGTAAGATCGAGCTGAATATCAGGATAAGCCTCTTTAAATGGCTGAATTAACGGCACGAGTTGATGTAAAACAAATGGGCTAGCGGCATCAACTCTTAAGCGCCCCTTGGGTAATTCACCTCGTGTGATGATCTCTTCTTCAGCTTGCTGTATTTGTAGTAAACCTAAGCGAACCGCTTCAACAAACTGATGCCCTTCCTCAGTAACTTCCACTCTGCGTGTCGTGCGATTCAGCAAGGTTACCCCCAACTGTGATTCAACTTTACTAACCGCACGAGATACCCTAGCGACTTGAATACCTAGTGCATCAGCAGCGGAAGAAAATCCACCACTATCCACAACTGCCATGAGAATCTCTAATTCATCTGATCGGGTTAACATTTCATCCCCTTTCTTAACTGCGCATTTTAATCATTTATAACAAAAGTATTTTGTAATAAACACCATTTTTCGCAACGAATAACTCTTTAATAATACACGACATGGAGACGGGCTATTCGTTTATCCATTCATATTCAATGATTTTAAGAGAGAGTTGTTATGCCTTTAGCTTTACTTGCATTGACGCTTAGCGCCTTTGCTATTGGAACCACGGAGTTTGTAATTGTCGGTCTGATACCGACTATGGCCTCCGACCTCAACGTATCATTACCTTCAGCGGGTCTTTTAGTTAGCCTGTACGCACTTGGTGTCGCGGTTGGTGCTCCCGTTTTAACAGCGCTGACTGGTAACTGGAAAAGAAAGTACGTTCTGCTTTCTGTTATGGCACTGTTTGTTCTTGGCAATCTGTTAGCCTGGCAAGCACCTGGATACAACACACTAGTTACAGCAAGGATACTGACCGGGCTTGCACACGGTGTGTTCTTTTCGATCGGCTCGACTATCGCCACTGGCCTAGTGTCAAAAGAAAAAGCCGCTAGCGCAATTGCTATTATGTTTACCGGTCTCACCGTAGCTCTAGTGACGGGCGTGCCACTTGGCACCTGGATTGGCCAGACATTTGGTTGGCAGGCAACCTTCCTAATCGTCGCGATCCTTGGAATCATCGCACTGATAGGAAGCGCTCTACTAGTGCCGAGTAATCTGAAACAACCACCAGCAACCAAGCTGTCATCGCAAGTAAAAGTCTTGACTCAGCCTCGTCTACTTTTGGTGTACGCAATCACCGCGCTCGGTTACGGTGGTACGTTCACAGCCTTCACTTACTTGGCTCCTATTTTGGAAGAAGTTTCGGGGTTTGGCTCTAGCGCTATCAGCCTAATTATGTTGGTTTATGGTGTATCGGTCGCATTCGGCAACATCTGGGGCGGAAAGATGGCCGACTCTATGGGGCCAATCAAAGCTCTGACAGCGATTTTCTCGGGCCTAATTGTGGTATTGCTCGTGTTTAGTGTCACAGCATTTAATCCAATTTCTGCAGTAGTGACCATTCTTGTCTGGGGTGCCTTTGCCTTTGGTAACGTTCCAGGACTTCAAGTTTATGTTGTCAAACTAGCAGAGAAATATTCACCTGATGCAGTCGACGTCGCTTCTGGTCTCAACATTGCTGCATTTAACGTAGGTATTGCACTGGGTTCTTGGGGCGGTGGCCTTATCGTGGCCAATGCTGGGCTGATGCACACACCTTGGATTGGCGCGATCGTAGTATTAGGTGCTCTACTACTAACCCGTTTCAGCGGAATGCTAGACAAGCGTGGAGAGCAGCACGCAACGGCACACTGATTCACGTTCCGAATCGATAAAAATCACTTAAGTTAGCCCGGCATTACGTCGGGCTTTCAATACAGAGTTTAAATACACCATTGACAGAGGTAGAAAGTTTATTCTACCCTTAGGTAAAACAAACGTTCTACCTGGTATGTCAAATAGTGAAAGAAAAAATCGCAGCAAGCCTAGAAAAAGCATTCAGTCAGTATGGCTTCGCCGAGCCGAGCGTACCCCAACTCAAAAACGCCTGCGAAGTCAGCCTGAGAACCCTGTACAAATACTACCCCTCCAAGGAAGCGATGATTGTTGCAGCTCTCGAGCATCGCCATCAAAGGTATTTGAGTTTTTTGCTCGAAGACGCCCCTGCCAATGGAACACCGGCTGTATTACACCTATTCACTCGCCTCGAGGATTGGATGAAGGAGTTTGCACCGAATGGCTGCATGTCCATCAATGCATTAGCAGCCTATCCAGAAAATCTATCTATTAATCAAGCAGTAAAACAACACAAATTGGCGGTTCGTCAGCTTATGGTCCAACTAAGTCAGCGAGAAGACCTCGCAACCACACTCTTCTTGTTACATGAAGGTCTATCCAACGCATGGCCGGTTCTCGGTCACGCTGCCTTTGCATCCGCTGAACACACTCTGCTAGAACTAATGAAGGAGAACAATCAATGACCACAATCCCGAAAGTCATGAAAGGCGTCCAACTTATCGGTCATGGTGGGCCAGATATGCTTCGTTACCGCGATGATATACCTGTGCCAGTCCCCTCGCCTGATGATGTATTGATCCAAGTTGCCGCCGCCGGAGTCAATAACACCGACATCAATACCCGAACAGCATGGTATTCTAAAAATGACGCCAATAGCATGGATGCAAGTTGGTCAGGAGACGCGCTATCTCTCCCTCGAATCCAAGGTGCCGATGTATGCGGTACCATCGTCGCTGTTGGTGAGAATATCTGCCCATCACGAATCGGTCAGCGTGTGCTCATCGAACCATGTATTACGCGCTTCAACAGTCAAGCACTTAGCTCGCCTTGGTACTTCGGTTCAGAATGTGATGGTGGCTTTGCTCAGTTCACTGTTGTTGACAGTAAACATGCATATGCTGTGAATAGTAGTTTATCGGATATCGATTTGGCCTCCTTCCCTTGTTCTTATTCAACTGCCGAGAACATGCTTGTCCGCTCTAATGTCACAGCGAGCGATACCGTACTGATTTCAGGGGCATCCGGCGGTGTTGGCTCTGCCGCAATCCAACTGGCGAAGGCGCGTGGAGCATACGTCATTGCTATCGCCAGCCCAGAAAAGAAAGAACAGATCACGGCATTAGGAGCAAACCAAGTTATCCCTCGCGATGCAAATTTAACAGCGACTCTCGGAGAAAACAGCGTTGACGTAGTGATTGATTTGGTCGCAGGAGAGCAGTGGCCACAATTTCTTCAGGTACTAAAGCCAGGATCAAGATACGCTGTTTCCGGCGCCATAGGCGGCCCAATTGTCGAGCTGGATGTAAGAACTCTTTACCTTAAAGACCTAGCGTTATTTGGTTGTACCGTTTTGGCACCAGAAGTATTCGGTAACTTGGTTCGCTATATCGAACAGAACGCAATTCGTCCCTTAGTCGCGGAGTCATTTCCCTTGAACCAGATAGGTCAAGCGCAAGAAGTATTTTCACGCAAGCAACATATTGGGAAACTGGTTTTGGAAATCACATAGCTTTTGTGATTAACAACGACCTATACAAGTCATTGTAATTTGAGAACCCTTTAAGCATTCTACAAAATGTTCAGTAATTAGGAGTGCGCTACGGTTGGCTTAGCTTGTTATCCCTTTTCATCACGCTAAGCCAGCTTGTAAAAATATGCGGTGTTTGCTTCTGAGTTATAAATGTTTAATACCAACATTATCTTACTTCTGGCGTTCATGAACAGAACCGAGATCTGAACGACTTCGGTGTTAAACCTACGATTCTATTAAATATTTTCCTGAACGCGCTCACATCTTGGTAACCCACTCTAAATGATATTGCGTCAAATGTTAGGGTTGTCGACTCAAGTAAATCACAAGCTTTTTGTACTCTTAAGCTTTGTATGTATTGGTTAACATTGAAACCTGTCGCCTTTTTAAAGCGTCGCTGCAATGTCCTTTCTGTTAAACAACTCAACTCTGCAAGCTCTTTATTGCTCAGTTTTCCTTGATAATGATCGTTTATATAGTGCTGTATTTGAACAATTACCTCATCACCATGTTGGAAGTTTGGAGTAAACTGTTGATAAAAGCGTTGCTCTCTCGGACCAGTATCAATAACCAACATTTTTCCTAACAGGCGCATCACTTCCGGTGACGCAAATAAGGAAACCAACTCCAAACCTAAATCCACCCATGACATCATACCCCCAGCCGTAATGATCGTTCCTTCGTTAATAAGGATGGCTTCTTGTCTTACGTGGATATCGGGAAACTGACTCGCTAATGAAGGAGCCAAGCCCCAGTGTGTCGTACAAGACTTATTGGTCAACAACTGGGTTTGAGCAAGAATAAAAGTACCAGCGCAGGCGGAGGCTAAAATCGCACCTTTACTATATTGGACATTTAACCAGTCGAGTAGCTCTGGCTCTGGTTCTAAGTAATATTGACCAGTGCCGCTAGGCGGAATCATTACCGCTGTTTTCACATCGAAGTGCGTGTTTGACCAGTGATCCAATATCTCTACTTCAAAGTGCACATCAACGCCCAATTTAGCCGCCGCACGGTTTGCCATCTCGAAGAGTTCGCTTAAACCATATACGGAGGCTTGCGAGCTATCTGGGTAATTAACGAGTGCTATTTTCATTTATCTTCAAGTGTCGCTTTTTGACTCTTTTGTGTCATTTTAGACTCTAAAGAAGGTAGCTAAAAGTCTTTATATTATTCGTACCGCAATGATCCTCAATAAAAGGAAAAGAAAATGACTCAAAAAGCCCTACTTGTAATTGATTTGCAAAACGACTATTTCCCAGAAGGAAAGTTTCCTTTATGGAATACAGAATCGACTTTAGACAATGTTAAGAGAGCAATAACTAAAGCCAATGAGCAAAACATTCCTGTGATTCATATTCAGCATATTGCCGACCCTGCCATGGGTATTGCCCCATTCTTCAATGAAGGCAGCGACGGTGCCAATATTCACCCAGAAGTTCTTGCTTTAGCGCCGAATTCCGAAATCGTGGTAAAGCACTTCGCAGATAGCTTTGAAGGAACACGTTTAGAAGAAGTATTGGCAAGCAAAAATGTAACGGAGTTACTTGTATGCGGAATGATGACACAAAACTGCGTGACACATACTGCTATCTCAAAATCTGCGGACAAGTATGATGTTTCGATCTTAATGGATAGCTGTACCACGGTCGATGAAATGATTCACAACATTGCACTTCACGCTGTCTCAACGAGAGTTCCCCTCGTAACTATTGAAGATAAGCTGTAATACACGTAAAACCTTTCGCTCACACAATGCGGGCGAAAGGTCACACATATATGCACTTTCATTGATATTTGCTTACTTTGTGTTAAACATTGGTTTCCAAATAGTTACAAGGAAACGTTTATGAAATGGATAGTCGTATTGTTTATTAGCTTATTTTCAGTTTTCAGCCATGCGAAAGAGTGGAAACAAATTCGCTTCACTGTTGAAGGGGCTTACCCCCCATTTAGCTGGACGACAAAAGAGGGAAAGCTAGAAGGGTTTGAAGTCGACCTCGCTAACGCGTTATGCAAAGAGTTAGAAGTAAAGTGCGTTATCTCAAAAATGGATTGGGATGGCATCATCCCTTCTCTCCTTAGTCGCAAGAACGATGCGATTATTGCTGCAATGACAATCACAGAAGAACGAGAAAAGAAAGTCGATTTCACCGTCCCTTATGCAAAAGTACCGACTCGTTTTGTAATGAAAAATGATAGAGAAATCAACATGGATGACGGCAGCCTAAATCGTTTATCTATTGGAGTTCAAAGAGCCACAATTGGTGATAAGTACCTTTCGGCCTTGTATCCAGATATTGATATTCGTCGTTATGGTACGTTCGATGAGGCATTTACTGATCTACTCAATGGACGGTTAGATGCTGTATTTGGCGGCTCAATCGGTTTAAGTGCTGGTTTTCTTGAAACTGCACAAGGTGAAGGCTATCACTTTACTGGACCAGCGTTTACAGAGGAAAAGTGGTTCGGCCGTGGCATTGGCGTAGCAGTGAGAAAACAAGACAAAGAATTAAAAGCATTACTCGATAGCGGAATACAAAAATTGATCCAGAGCGGTAAGCATAAAACCATCGCCAGCAAGTATTTCTCCTATAGTATTTACGAGTAACCTCTTTATCTTTTTATAGCCTGCGCGGTATAGGAAACTTCCCTTTCCCTATATGGCGACAAAAACAGAGCCCTCGAGCAATCGCCCGAGGGTTATTTTTATAAAAAAGCCCAGGTATATAAGTAACCCGCTCCCATGGCCATCGTTAAGATAACGATTAGGAAGGCAGCAATCATCTGGTTCTTAAAAATTGATTTCAACAAAATTACTTCTGTAAGACTTGCGCCAGCACTACCAATAATAAGCGCCATAACAGATCCAAGAGCCATACCTTTTTGTACTAGTGCCGCGCTAAGTGGAATGACCGCCTCTGCACGGATGTACAATGGAATACCAATGATTGCTGCGACCGGAATCGCGTACCACTTCGCTTCACCAGCGAACTCCGCAATGAACTCCGTCGGGATGAAGCCATAGATAAATGAACCAATCGCAATGCTCATCATGAGATAAGGGAACACTTGCTTAAAGTCTTTCCAAGTTGATTGCCAAATACGTACCCAGCGGCTAGGCTCTTTCTCTTCCACGACTGTCGCTGTTGCACTACCGTCTGATGAACAGCAGGACACTTCCACTTTAGGTTCAGGTTTTGGTGCATCACCACAACAAGATGTTTTCGCCGCAACTGGCGTAGGTTCATTGCAGGCGCTGGTACTACAGCTTGATGCTGGTCTCGCTTCTTCTTTTTTCTTGCTTGAATCGCCACAAGAAGTACCGCACGAAGAAGAACCTACCGCTTGATATGCTTCTGGTTTGACGTAACGCTCAAACCCTAGTTTTTCAAGTACATAGCCTGCTACCACTGATACTGACATCGCAATAGCAAAGTAAAATACCGCAACTTTCCAACCAAAAGTCACCACAAACAAGGCAATAATCACTGGGTTAAGCAACGGGCTTGCAAATAGGAACACCATCATAGGTCCAAAACCTGCTCTTGCACGCAACAAGCCTTTTAAGAAAGGAATGGTCGAACACGAACAGAAAGGCGTAATCGAACCTAGCAACGCAGCAATGAAGTAACCTTTACCCTTTTTCGAGCTGAGAATAGATTGAATTTTTTCTGGCGTTAGAAAATCTTGCAACACACCGACAATGTAGCTAATTGCCAGAAATAAGATGATAAGTTCGGTTGCTAGAAACGCAAACATATCCAGCGCTTCTTTAGCCATAGTTATAATTTCTGTATTCACATTTACTCTCCTCGTCATTTTCGCTAACGAGCTTACCTGATAGATAAGCTTTTATTTCGATGATTCTAGAATTATAGAATCACAAAACAAAAGATCAACAAAATATTTCCATAAAAATGGAATAATAAGACTAGTCAATACTTATCAAAAAGTTACATGTCGTTAGCTATGCAGACTGGTTGTCGATGATAATTTCAGAGCATCTCGAATCCTTTTTATCAAACATAACCTAAAATTATCAAAATAAGAAAAAACCATAATTATTGCAGCACCACGCTCTGAGCTAGTATGACTTTCGACCATTCTTAATAATAAGGAAAACCTATGAGAGCGATAACTTACCAACGAGATAAAGATACTTTCTCTTTATCCGAATTACCTACACCAAAACTAGAAACCCAATTTGATGTATTGGTTAAAGTTAACGCTGTTGGTTTGAACCCTGTCGATGCAAAAATTCATTATTGGTCAGACATGGTCACTAACATGGATAACAATTTTGTTGGCGGGTTAGACGTATCAGGAGAAATAGTCTCTGTAGGCGATGCGGTCGTTGATTGGAAGGTTGGCGATAAAGTGTTGTATCACGGAAACATGAGACGCCATCACGGAGGATTCGCTGAATTTGCTATCCATGATTCAAGAACGCTTATAAAACACCCTCAGGTTCCGGTTGAAGTAGCAGCATCTACACCTTGCGCAGCCTGGACCGCATATCGCGCTTTGGTAGACAAGCTCGATATTTCAAATCGAAGCAGCATTTTTATCGCCGGAGGTGCTGGCGGCGTTGGAAGCTTTGCTATTCAGTTAGCAAAGACATTTGGTGTTGAACAGATCATTGCTACTAGTTCAGAAGCTAATCACGCATATTTGTCCTCGTTAGGAGCAACCCATACGATTGATTATCATCATGAAGATGTAGTTCAACGAGTAATGGACATTACCGGAAATCATGGCGTTGAGGTTGCACTCGATTGTGTAGGCGGTGATAACGACCGAATTGCAGCCTCGGTATTAACCTTTGAGGGAGAAATGGTAGAGCTCGTCAAGACTGTCGACCCTTCTCAATATCCAGATGCCTTCTTAAAAGGCTTGGGCTTCCACCAAATAAGTTTGGGCTCTGGTCATGTCTTTGGCGAGAGAGGGTTTGCAAGTATCGTTAATGCCGGAAAGGAAGTGTCTGAGCTATTAGAAAATGGAGAATTGGAAGTACCGAAACTGAAGATCATCGGCTTAGAGGATGTAGGTAACGCACTCTTGGACATGCGAAATCAGAGAACAGTTGGAAAGATTGTCGTTAATCTGAACCAAAAATAATTAATAAAGATCTCGAGGAAAACTGGCAAAGTAATGAGCAAGTTAAAGCATCTTGTTACTTTGCCAGATATGAAAGACCTTTATTTTGCCTATAACGATGAATGAAAAACAAAACCTCTTGCCATACTTCCCTGCGCTTCACCAAAATTAAGCGTTTTCGAGAGTGTCTCTCCAAGTCGCTAGCAATTTAATATGACGTGGTTCAATCCCACAGCAACCACCAATAATGCTCGCTCCCTGCGCATGCCACTTTTTAGCATACTCAAGATATTCAGTCGGAGAGAAATGACGAACTTCCTGAATGGTCTCGTTGGCTTGGTGCGCTTGCTTTATCGGAGCAAAGCTATTTGCGAAAACACCTATCGTCAATTCTCTACCTGACTCACACAATACTGCTTGTGTATCTATGATCGCTTGCTCGACAACTTCAGGAATAGAGCAATTGAAAAAGATACCTGAAACATTTGTTTTCAACAGCGTATTAACCGCGACTTTAAGAGATTCCCCTGAGCGAAGGCGAGGCAAAGAGTTAGGCTCATCCATTAAGGTGAAAGCAAGATAATTGGGCTTATCTGTTTTGGCTAAAATTATTGATAGAACTTCAACTTCAGCGAGGCTAGACACGGTCTCAGCTAACCAAATATCAACATATTGATCTTGAGCTTCAAATAACTCAGAAGCCACTTCCAGTGCCCTTTTCGGCTCGAATAATTCAGGCCTGTAAGACCCCATTACAGGAGGAAGAGAACCCGCAACGAGCACTCTATCGTTAGAGCTGGTGACTACATCTCTTGCAATTTTGGCTGCAGATTTTGCTAACTCAGTCCCCCGTTTTGCATAGAGTTCCTCGCCTAAGTGAAATGGAACACATGCATAACTGTTGACAGTGATAATCTCTGCGCCAGCGTCTATGAAATTCTCATGTGCCATTTTTACATATTGTGGTGATTCAATTAGCGCTTGTGCACTCCAAAGCGGCTGAGAAAAAGGGGCGCCAATACGTTTCAACTCTCGCCCCATGCCACCATCTAAAATTGTTACTTCCTTCATTTAGACATCCATACCGCCAAACATCCATAAGCTCTATTCAAACACAATTTTTATCAATTCAAAATGAAATTGTTATGTTTAAAGTGAACAAAGACTTAATGGCTGATTAAACACTCTAGTATTTACCAGACCTTTCATTCGGACCAAGCTAATGTTATCGCCATTAACTTCGAGTAAAAAGCCCATTATCTATGTCTCTCGGCGAGGCGGGCGTTACGAGCCACAATAGTGCATGAAGTGATTGAGGGACTCGCCCTCAATCAAATTTTCTTTTTATTATAAGACTTTAGATAAAAACTTCTGCAATCTAGGGTTGGTGGGGTTATCAAAAAATCGCTCAGGAGAGTCAGAAACCAAAAGCTCACCATCTTCCATAAACAACACCCTATCAGCGACCTCTTTTGCGAAACCCATTTCATGAGTAACCACGACCATGGTCATTCCGTCCTTGGCCAAATCTTTCATCACATCAAGAACTTCTCCAACCATTTCAGGGTCTAGTGCTGATGTGGGTTCATCAAACAACATAATGTTGGGCTTCATTGCTAACGCACGAGCGATTGCGACGCGCTGCTGCTGTCCGCCTGATAAATGATTAGGATAATTATCCATTCTCTCCGACAGACCGACTTTATAAAGCAAATCTTTTGCTTCTTTCTTCACCGATTCAGGGTCACGTTTAGAAACCTTTAAAGGTGCTAACATGACGTTCTCTATCGCCGTTTTATGTGGAAAAAGGTTGAAGCCTTGAAATACCATGCCCACATCAGCGCGTAGTTTATTGATATCCGTAGATTTGTGGTACATATCGATACCATCTACGATAATAGACCCACTATTTATTGTCTCTAATTGATTGATCGTCCGTAAGAATGTTGACTTACCAGAACCTGACGGTCCTACGATGACAATCACTTCCCCTTTTTCTACATTTACCGATACGTCCTTGAGCGCATGGCAGCCATTAGGGTAAATTTTATTAATTGTTTTTGCTGAAATAATGTATTCCATTAATGACTCCACCATTAATCACTTGCTGCCAATTTCTTTTCTAACGTTTGTATTGCCCAAGATAAGGTACTAGTCAGAAGCAAATAAAGGGCCGCTACGGTAAACCAAACTTCAAATGGGGCAAAACTACCACTTACGACTTCCCTGCCCGCTTTTGTCAGATCAGTAATCGAAATCACGGAGACAAGTGAGGAATCTTTTATCAGGTTGATAAACTGCCCGGCTAAGGGAGGTAATGTCTGCTTAAACGCTTGAGGTAAAATGACATAAATCATCGCTTTGGGATAATTCATTCCTAGTGAACGCGCCGCTTCCATTTGTCCTCTTGGGATTGACTGGATTCCTGACCGCACAATTTCTGCGACGTAAGCGGCGGTAAACACGGAGAGCGCTATCACTCCCGCAGTAAAACGCTCAAGGTCAAGCACAGTACCAATAAAGAAGTAAACGATAAAAATCTGTACTAAAAGAGGCGTTCCACGAATGACCTCGACATACACAAGCGCCAGCTTTTTTAATGCCGGATTGCTGGATATACGCATTAGTCCGACAACTAAGCCCAACGCTAGAGCAATGATAAGTGACCAGAGTGAGATTTTAATGGTCGTCACAACACCATCTAAAATTGGGCCAGAGCGCCACTCTTTTATAGTTGCTAAGGTATCTCCTTCAAAAATAAGATCACCTTCATAGACGTCCACAGACTTATATTGGCTTAGTTCAAGAACAATATCACCATGAATACTCTCCAGAGCCAGTTGGTTATTCTCGTCGAGAATGATGTTCCCATCGACAGGTGCGGTAATGGATGAAGCAGCGTTAGTGGCAATATAAGGAAGGACACGCTCCCAATTCCAGCTGTAATCGATTCGCTTACCTGACAGATAGACAAGACCGCAAATTGATAGCAAAACAAGAACAAAAACAGCGTTCCACAATAGGGATTTAAAGTTATTTTGCATGTGATTCCGAGAATGACTTTGATTAAAGTTGGTTGGGTATTTGAATAAAGAAAAGCGTTAGCTTCACAGCACGAACCGTTTGGTTGGCGATGAACCGAGCCAGAAGCTAACCGCTCCTCTACAATAACAATATGATTACTTGACTTGCTTTAACCATTTATCGTCGTTAAACCACTTATCGTAAATGCGATCGTAAGTTCCATCGCCCTTAATTTGACGTAAATAGTTGTTTAAGAAGTTAAGCGTATCTGGATTTCCTTGCGGCACAGCCCAACCCAAAGGCTCGTAAGTAAACGGTTTAGCCAAGTGCATTAACTGCCCTTTGTTTTCCGCCACATAAATAGAGTTGTAAGGAAAGTCATAAACAAACGCATCTACCTTTCCGTTGGCAACCTCAAGTACCGCTTCAGACTGAGTTTCGTATAGATTTATCTTAGCTTTCGGAAGGTATCGTTTTACCGCTTGCTCACCCGTTGTCCCAAGCTTAGTTGCAACAACATAATCTGGACTATTGAGATCTCGGTAACTAGACACTTTACCTTCATGTTTGAGATCTACGAGAATAGATTGACCAATAACCACATAGGGATCAGCGAAATTCACCTGAGTATTTCGCATAGGTGTGATAGTCATCCCGCCCATAATCATGTGACACTTACCAGTCAACAGTGTTGGGATAATGCCATCCCATGAAGTGTTTACCGGCACAAACTTAACATCCATGGCACGCGCCATTTGCTTACCCAAATCGATATCAAACCCAATGTACTGCCCATTTTTTGCTGTCATTTCAAAAGGCATATACCCAGAATCAAAGCAGACTTTTAGCTCTCCTGTACTTTTGATGTCGTCTAAAATTGGGTCTGCATTAACCGTCGTCGAAACAGCTAACCCCAGTGCAGCAAAACACAATAACTTTTTCATGGATATTCCTTTATCATTTGTTGTAAAGTTTTTTTATACACGACAATAGAATAAAAAACCACAAATAATGACTTTTTAATCACTAGAATTTGTAGGATCGTTACTAAGCTGGAAGATCTGAATGAAAATCTATACCAAGCCATTGCAATTGAATTGCATGCATTAAGTGATTAAGTTGTAGGCAGGTCACTATAACGACAAGAAACATACGCTTTGACTGAATAGTCAGCGTTTCCGAGAGTGGTTTAATTATTAACGAAACCATACAGATATTCGCTTTTTCACATTGACCGTAATGTCAAAAGTGCTTGAGTTTTATTGTTGACAATTCTTCCATAGTCAATGGTCACAAATGTGATGTACAGCACATTTCTATAATGGCACTATCACCTTTGTCGAGAGATATTAACAAGGATTCGTTGGACATCTTGACTTTGTAATACAAATAAAAAGGTGACTATATGAAAAAACTAATGACGCTCTCATCACTATTATTATTCAGTTTATCTGCTACTGCTGGTATTCATGTCGAACACTCTACAAACAAAGTTGTTCTCAATGACTTTACGACAAAAGATGCCGCTTATAGCTCTGCGTTTGATCTTGTCGATGAATACCAAACGCTATCAAAACATGAACTTAGAAATCGTCTAAACATCATTGGAAGCGGTTTCCCTCGTGATATTGCAATCGATGATAGTAAGGTGAGAGTTGAAGAGTACGCACTTAACCGTGATGAAGTTAAATATCGTGCAATCATAAACTTCGATTATCACTTCAGAACAAGTGACGGCGGTAAAAACTAAAAAATCATCTGCACCTTTACTTTCTTAGAGCCCTTCCTATTTTAAGAAAGTAAAGGTGTCTAATCATATTGAAACGACGGCTTTTCATAAATCGCTCTCTCCTTACATAAGCAGTATCAATCCCTACCTCTATCGTTTACATAAGAATCTTTTTTCCAATCTTCATTGAGATACATTTCGTCGTTTGGCGCTTTGTCATTCGCTTGGTGCGCCATATGGACTCCACATCACTTAAATGAAAAAGACACTTGAAATGGAGTTTAATTTTCTATGAAGATTAACTAAATCTAAGATCGACAATTGTCGTTACATTTTTATCGTTTATAGCAATATATAAAATGACTATTTTTTTAATTAACCATAAAGCATGAAAATAAAAAAGGCAACAAGACATTTCTTGTTGCCAAAGAAAAAATACATCATTCAAAAAATATGAAAATGAAAACTAGCAGTGGACTAGCTAACAAAACAATTATATTCAAAACACTTAAACAAGTAACGATCAATATAATCCATTATATATGGATTAAAATCAGCACTTATAAAATTACACCGATAAATAAAAAAGCCTGAAAATAGTTTCAGGCTTTTTATATTTATTAATTTTTTAGAATGAATATCTCGCAGCTATTGCAAGAATATCGTCTTCATTGTCTACATCTGTAATTCTGTATTCTGCTAGTGCTTTAAAATTAGAAGTCAAATCATACTCTGCACCTAGTGAGTAGTAATCGACGACATCTTCATCATCACGCTCTAGATTGTTATAGCCAACTAGTGCCCAAAGCTTATCTGTTACTTCATAAGTGGCAACTGCTTCAATACCGGTGTAATCAATATTACTTTCAGAACCATCTTTAGCCCAGTTTTCACCATCACTGTATAAAACAGAGGCATAAAACTTGTCGTATTCAAATGCAATAGCACCCGTTAGCAGATCTGCATCTTCTGCACCCGATTGCCCTTCACCTTCGTTGTAACCAAGCGCAACTTTGAAGCCATATGGCAACTTGTAGTCCGCCGCCGCACCATAAGAGGCTGCATCTGTTGACACTTCATCGTTTTCAGCCTGATAGCTAACATGAATATTCAAACCTTCATAGCTTGTCGTTAGCTTAAATACTGAATCGGAGCGACCGGTACCATATAGATCCGCACTTACGCCAGCAGCTTCATTACCAAACTCCGGGAAAATATCCGTGTAGTCAGATACTAAAGTGACCGCACCGTATTGACGTCCATAACTTACTGTTCCGTAATCTGCACCAACTCCTACATAGCCTTTTCGGATATCAAATTCATCATCTTCAATCCCATCAGCATCTCTGCGATTAGACTTAAATTCCAACTCATATAAGCCGAATGCATAAAGATCTTCATTTATTTTAGACTCACCTGAAAGTCCTACACGAATGTAGCTATTATCTCCGTCAGCATTTTTATCATCAGAGAAATAATACATCCCTTGCGCTCGGCCATGAATATTTAATACTGATTCTTGATCTTCATAAACTATGGCTGAATTTGCAGCACTTGCAGAAAAAAGTGCAGCGATTGCGATCGACGTTCTTGTCATTTTCATTTAATTACCACTACTTGTGTTGTTTGAATCGAGTGAAATTATGAACAGTGGCAATTATTTTTAAAGTGCAAATTCAACCATATTCTATGGATAAATATAAACAAGCCCTCAATCTAAAACATTATGTCCTAGTACTCATATTAGTTGAGATAATCCATCCAAACAGGAGGTGTCCCTATTATTTTTTGAACAGTATCAATGAACAGTTTGGCTAATGGTTGTTGATTTCGGTGAGTATACATTGCATATATTTCCCCTATTGCGGGAAGATTATAATCAGGAAGCAACTGTACAAGATCCTGTTTACTCAAACTCTCCTGAAGAAAGAACTGCCCAATTAAAGCATACCCTAGATCAGATTTTACGGCATCGAGCATTAACTCAGTTTCATTCACGAAGTACTGCCCATTGATATTATACGTTCTAACGTCGCTTGATGACTGGTTTGGCGCTATACGTAGCTTATCCGCCTTAAAGTTAGCATTCGAGTATATTACTGCTGGCATTTTTATAAGCTCTTCTGGAGAGCTCGGGGTTCCATACTTGTCAATAAAACTCTTCGATGCAACCAGTGCCATATTATTACTTGCCAACTTACGTACTATCATATTGGACTCTCGGATTGGTCCGATACGAAACACAACATCAAAACCTTCGTGGATAACATCGACTCGATTATCATCGAGCAGCAGCTCTACAGTAATGTTTGGGTACTGTTTTATAAACTCTTTAACTGCCTGATTTAAGTAAGCTCTGCCAAAGAAAGTGGAGCTTGATATTTTCAGGTTACCCTTCGGTTCATCCTGAAATGTAGCAGCAATACTACGAGTTTCAGTTAGAACCTCTCTTACTTTCTTAGCTTGCGCCACCATCTCAACACCAGCATTGGTCAGGGATAGCGAACGCGTGGAACGGTTTAACAGCCGTAAGCCCAATTCATCCTCTAGCTTTTTGATCTGTTTTGACAAAGCTGAACGATCTATATGATTTCTGTCAGCAGCTTTAGCAAAAGTTCCGTATTCAGAGACATCCAGTAGTAATTCAAGTTGGCTTGCGAGATCCACTGCACAATTCCTTATTTAGTTTTTATTCTTTATGTGATGGGAAATGGATTTTACAAAATTAATTTCAATTTTTTATGGTTCAAATTGCATCAGTGAATTGCAAATAATGCACGAATTAAAAACGCTTTAATTTTCGTCGCTATCTTTAGCTTCTGTTTAGTTATTCCCATCTATTATGGCTTATTACATTTAACAATACTCCACGTCTTTAAAACCCTAAACTGACCTTTTTCAAACCAAAATGCGAGCATTTTGACCAATATTTAATCGTGCATTTTTATCACTACTCTATGTTCGCTGAGGGCCTATTTACCCATAGGTACAATGAATACAATGCCGTTCCTTTTAGTATGAACAGAATCATTTAGGGCGCGACAAATGTTAAAGAAAGTTTTCGGCATTGGCCTTTTATCCGTTTTAGCTGCTTGTGCAGACGAAGAGATAACCAAACAACCTAATACTCCCTTACCTACGATAGACGTTTCCAAAGTCATCTATGAGCCGGTTCAATCGTGGTTCACCTTTACAACAAGGCTTCAAGCCCCAGAGAAAGTTTCTTTAATGCCACGCGTTTCCGGAGTTATTGAAACGGTAGAATTCAAAGACGGACAGAGTGTCAACAAAGGTGACTTACTCGTCACTCTTGATGATCGAACCTTCAAAGCTCAGGTCTCACGACTTGAAGCGCAAGTTAAGAGTGCTCGAGCTGCGCTAGAGCAAGCAGCAAACGAACAAAAGAGAGCCGCCCAACTGGTTAAGCGAAAAGCCATCTCAGCGGAACAAGCAGAGGCCCGAGATACCGCAGTAAAACAACGCTCTGCAGAACTAATGGCTTTGCGTGCTCAGTTAGAATCCGCAAAGTTAGATCTTGAGTTTACGAAGATATATGCCCCTATTAGCGGCACTATTTCAAGAGCATTCATTACTAAAGGAAACAATGTAAACGCAAATCAAAGCGTTATATCAAACATTGTCTCTAACGATCAGGTATATGCATACTTTGATGTCGATGAGCGAACTTGGAACCGTTACTTCTCGACAATCAATGCCGACTCTAACTTACCTACTCGTCTTGAACTATCTGGACAAAATGGGCAGGAGTTTTTTGGACGCGTTGACTTTGTCGACAACTCCATCAACGAAAACACCGGTACTTTGCAGGTTCGAGCGGTATTCGATGCAACAAAATCAAACTTAAAAGTGGGATCGTTTGGCCGAGTTCAGATATCAACAACCAAACCAGTTGAACGAGTTCTCGTTCCAGAGCGTTCTATTGGCACAGATCTAGAAAACCGCTTTGTATTAACACTCAATGAAGAGAATACGTTGCAATACAGCATCGTAACCTTAGGCGAACGTTACGGAACATTTCGTGCCATCGAGAATGGCTTGAACGCCGACTCAGTTATTGCGGTAAATGGCCCAGCAAAAGTTGGCCCAAATAGCAAAATCACACCAAAAAATGTCACGCTAGATATTAGCAACACTTCATTGATTATGGCTTCAAACTCAACATCGTTGCCAAACAAACGTTTAGCTCAAGACTAAGAAGACACCCGAATGAAATTTGCACACTTTTTTATTCAAAGACCCATATTTGCCTCTATGTTATCGCTATTGATATTAATAGTAGGCGCAATTTCACTTTTACAGTTGCCTGTGAGTGAATATCCAGAGGTTGTCCCTCCTACAGTGGTAGTTACAGCAAACTATCCTGGTGCGAACCCAAAAGTAATCGCAGAAACAGTTGCTACGCCTCTGGAGCAAGAAATTAATGGTACAGAAAACATGTTATATATGTTTTCGCAGGCAACCAGTGACGGCAGAATGACATTGACCGTAACCTTTGCTTTAGGTACGGACTTGGACAAAGCTCAGGTTCAAATTCAAAACCGCGTCACTACAGCTTTGCCCCGATTACCAGAAGCCGTCCAACGGTTAGGAGTTGTTGCCGAAAAAGCCTCTCCTGATCTCACTATGGTTGTGCATATATATTCTCCAGATTCTAGCCGTGAAGTCAGTTATTTAGCTAACTACGCTAATTTAAACTTGAAAGATGAGATAGCTCGGCTCGGAGGCGTTGGTGATGTGCGCCTTTTCGGTGGTGATGAGTACTCAATGCGCTTGTGGTTAAATCCAGATGAGCTCGCTTCTAGAAATCTAACCGTAATGGACGTTGTCTCAGCCGTCCGATCTCAAAACCAACAGGTGGCAGCAGGCTCATTAGGTGCGCAACCAGCCGCTAATGAAAACCAATTCCAAGTTTTGTTGAACGTAAAGGGCCGTTTGGAGAATATTGATGAATTCAACGACATTGTAGTAAAAGTTGACGAAACAGGGGCTTTGACACGTCTTAAAGACGTTGCACGCGTAGAGCTAGGTCAAAACTCTTATGCACTGCGCGCCTTGTTAAATGGTAAACCAGCGGTGGCGATGCCCGTATTCCAGCGCCCTGGTGCTAATGCTATTGAGCTATCTAATCAGGTTCGTTCAACCATGGACCGTTTACAAACAGCCTTTCCAGCTGGAGTTTCATATGAAATAGCCTACGACCCGACCGTCTTTGTTCGTGGTTCGATAGACGCGGTGGTTCATACTCTGCTAGAGGCAATTGTACTTGTTGTTGTCGTAGTCATTTTGTTTTTGCAAACATGGCGCGCGTCTATCATCCCTATCATTGCGGTGCCTGTTTCATTAATCGGTACGTTCGCCGTAATGCAAATGCTTGGAGTATCGATTAACACGCTTTCGTTGTTTGGGCTTGTTCTCGCCATAGGCATCGTCGTCGATGACGCCATTGTCGTCGTCGAAAACGTGGAACGGAACATCCATAATGGACTTGCACCACTAGAAGCAACGAAACAAGCAATGACCGAAGTTACCGGGCCAATTATTGCAATTGCTTTAGTGTTATGTGCGGTGTTCATCCCGACGACCTTTATTACAGGGTTATCCGGTCAGTTTTATAAGCAGTTCGCACTAACAATTACGATCTCGACGATTATTTCAGCAATTAACTCGTTGACGTTATCGCCTGCTTTATCAGCACTGCTATTACAAGATAAGAACGCAAAACCCGATCGGCTAACCAAGCTCTTGGATGCGGTTTTTGGTAAGTATGTTTTTGCGCCATTCAATAGAATTTTTGAGTATAGCTCGAACCAATATCAAGCTCTGGTCAAGAAGCTGATTCGCTATAGCCTTGTTGTTGTGGTGGTATACATTGCGTTACTCGGGGGAACGGTTTCTCTATTCAAAGCGGTTCCTGGAGGATTCATTCCTCAACAAGATAAGCAGTATTTAGTTGCGATCGCCCAACTTCCAGATGCAGCAAGTTTAGATCGAACAGAGTCCGTTATTAAAGAAATGGAAAACCTCGCGCTGGCAACACCTGGCGTAGCACAAACCATTTCTTTCCCAGGCTTATCGGTCAATGGTTTTACTAACAGTCCGAATAGTGGCATCGTTTTTGTTACGCTTGAGGACTTCGATAAACGAAATGATCCAACTCTCGGAGCAAATGCGATTGTTGCATCTTTGAATAAGAGCTTTTCAATCATTGATGAAGCCTTCGTTGCGATTTTTCCACCACCACCAATCCAAGGACTTGGCTCTACTGGCGGCTTTAAACTTCAAATCGAAGACCGTGCGAACAAAGGGTTTGATGAGCTCTTCAAGCAATTGAACTTGATAATAAGTGAGGCATCAACAAGACCCGAGCTGATGGGATTATATTCTACATTTCGCATACAAGTGCCGCAGATGGACATCCAAATAGATCGTGAACAAGCGATGCTGCAAGGTGTTCCTCTAGAGCAGGTTTTTGATGCGCTTCAAGTTTATTTAGGATCATTATACGTCAATGACTTCAATATGTTTGGTAGAACATACAAAGTGAATGCCCAGGCAGACATGAACTATCGTCTCGAACCTGACCAAATACTTAACTACAAAGTAAGAAATGCTGCCGGACAAATGGTTCCTCTCGGCGCTGTACTGGAGATCATACCCACGATTGGGCCTGACCGCGTGATGCACTATAACGGCTACCCTAGTGCAGAACTAAACGGCAGTCCTGCTTTTGGTTACAGTTCAGATCAAGCCCAAACGGCTATTGAGGAAGTACTGGATAAAAACCTAGCAGAGGGAATGGTTTATGAATGGACTGATGTAACCTACCAGAAGATTTTGGCTGGTAACACGATGGTGTATATATTCCCACTTGTTGTTTTGTTAGTTTTCATGGTGCTAGCTTCGCAGTACGAGAGTTTAAAACTGCCATTCGCTATCATTTTGATCGTTCCTATGACCATTTTTTCTGCACTAGCAGGTGTTTGGTTCATTGGTGGTGACAACAATATATTCACACAAATTGCTTTGATTGTCCTTGTGGCTCTAGCGTGTAAAAATGCCATCTTGATGGTGGAGTTCGCTAAAGAACTTAAAGACAATGGCCAAGATACCTTATCAGCGATTTTGGAAGCATGTCGTTTACGTCTTCGGCCGATTCTAATGACATCAATTGCATTTACCGCTGGTGTTATTCCATTAATGATTGGTACAGGGGCCGGAGCGGAAATGCGACAAGCAATGGGTATTGCCGTATTCTCGGGTATGGTAGGCGTAACGGTATTTGGATTACTACTCACACCTGTTTTTTATATGTTAGTCAGTCGAAACAAAAAACGTCAAACACTATAACCATAATATAAATACTCATTTAAATTCATACTAAAGGGAGCTATTGCTCCCTTTTCTTTTGGTTATTAAGTATATTAATAATTTCTAGACAGAGCAGCAGTTATACATGAAACTAATACGCTAATATCTAACTTGGATAAACATTGTGGATTTAGCAAATAAACTACACCTGCTTTTAGAAGTCTCTAAAGCTGGATCTTTTGCAAAAGCAGCAGATGGGATGAATATCGACCGCTCTGTTTTATCTAAACACATCAAGCAGTTAGAAGAGCACTTAGGCGTTAGGCTATTAAACAGAACGACTCGCTCTCTTTCATTAACACAAGTCGGCCAGCAAATAGTAGAAAAAGCAGACCAAATATCTCAACTCCTTGATGATACTCAACAAATAGCGGAGAACTTTCAGACTGAGCCTTCAGGGAAAGTACGAATTTCAAGCTCAACATTATTTGGAAAACTCTATCTACAACCTTCGATAGAGAAGTTTTTACATAAGTACCCAAAAGCAAGTGTTGAACTAATGCTAGATGATCTTCATGTAGACGTGATTAGAAGTAATTTTGATATTGCTTTTCGAATCGGACCTATGAGGGATTCATCAATGGTAGCAAGAAAATTAGCAAAAAATACGACTGCAATCATTGCTTCTCGAAATTTAATTGAAAAACATGGTAACCCAGAAACGCCTGATGAGTTAGTTAAGCTACCTTTTATTATTTATTCAAATGGTAATTTTATTGTCGATAAACTTAAATTCTACGACAAAGCAAAATCAGATGGTTTAGATACATACCCAATATCAGGGTCATACATGGTAAATGAAGCTGAGCTAATAATTGAAAGCGTAAAGTCAGGTCTGGGCGCAGCACTTATAGGTCAATTTATGCTCCCTAACAACCTAGAGTCTTCTAATTTAGTTCAACTTTTACCAGAATATGAAACTCAAGATTTTGGTGATATTTATGCCATGTACTCACACCGTCAGCAATCACCATTGGTTAGGGCATTCATTGATATCGTTCAAGAAGAAATTGGCATACCACCAATATGGGAAAAGCATTTCAATAAAAGCTAGGTGATTCTATTTAACCAAAATTAACAGTAAATAAAAATCAAATAAAATCAATAATTTAAAACAGGAACATTTAAAATTCATAGAAGTTTAATGTTAAGTGAATTAAGTTCCATTCTAAATGGCGCTTAATTCACTAAATATAAAACATTCTTGATTTATAATACTAACAAATCCATCACCTATACAAGTTACGATGTATATTAAAGAAAAACACACCTCGGTCACTAGTTTGTTAGTATATAAAATATCTTATCTTATTTTTTTGGTTATTTATACGTTAGCAACGATTTATTTTAGCGTACAAATGGACAAAAGCACATCGGAGAACTCTCTTATAGAAATGACTCAAATAGCATTTGTGCTTTTTTCATCGTTAATGTGTTTGTATAAATCTAAGGAATATCTTGAACTCAAACACATATTAGTAATAATGTCTTCATTTTTTATGGTTATATTCGTTAGAGAAATGGACTACCACATAGAGCAGTATTTTCCTCACGGTTCATGGAAGTACCCTGCTTGGATTATAATAGTCTCGGTCTGTTATTTTTGTTTTAATAACATAGTTAACATAAAAAATGAGGTAAAATTTTTCATTTCTCATTCTAGCTTCACGACATTAACAATTGGATTTTTCATTGTTTTCTTATTCTCACGCTTTGCAGGGTATGGTGATTTTTGGGTCGAGTTCATGGGGAACTCATACAATAGAGATGTGAAAAACTTGGTTGAAGAAAGCTTAGAGTTACTAGGTTACGCGATACTTTTAAACGGTGTTTTACTTATTAAAGTAGAAAATCACTAAGTATAAATAAGAGTTCAGAGCTTGTAGTTCAAGCTTTGAACTTTTTGGTTAAAAAAAAGCAGCAAATTATATTTGCTGCAAATGATGAAAAAAACAATATGCGTAAGTTAACTTCCTAGCAATGGATGCGTTAACGAGTTAATAATAACGAACCGTAACAATTAAGTCTCGTTGAAAATAATCCATAAAGAATGGCATTTATTACACTGTTAATTATGTAACCTTATCTAATCTAGTTATCACACGCCGTCGTTTTTATATCTTATCTCTTTCCGTCAATAAATAGCTCTTCACCTCAGATCCCATTTATCATCCCACAACAGTCGGATTCACAACAAAGCAATAAAAATCAATAAATTATAAGTAGCCACTTAAAAAGTAAAAAGGAGTAAAAACGAAACTATGTCAGATAGAACATATTAAAGATCACCGACTCTAAGTAGAAAACCGTTCATACTCGTTACGCATACAATCAATAAAGACTTCCATCGCCGGCGTCACACACTTCCCAGCATGATAAGCACAGAGTGGCTTGATCATCTGTGAAAACTCGGTGAATTCAAGCTCTTGTAAACTGCCCTCTTGCAACTCTTTTTCAACCGTAAAACGAGGTAAGTAAGAGATACCAATATTACTCTCAACGCAATTTTTGATCGTATTAATACTGCTAAGTTCGATCATGTTGTCGATGCTAATATCACGCTCCTGAATAATGCTCTCAAACATCCGTCGAAAAAGGCACTTAGGGCCATTGCTTATAAACCCTAAATCAATATGTTGCTCTCTCTTCTTTAAATCTAGCCCTTTTAAAAGCGGTGAAGCAACCAATACCAGTGGCTCCTGCTCAAACTCGTGGACCTTGAGCGTATCGTCATTACCTACTCGATAAAACACACCTAAATCAGCTTTATCCGCTATCAACTCATCTCGAATCTGATAGCAATTTTGTGATTGCAGAGAGAGTCGGACATTGGGCGCCCTGATCCTGAACTCTTTTAAAACATTAGCCATCTTATAAGCAAGTTGAGTCTCAGCAACCAGCACTTTCAATTCACCGGTCGGCTCCGAGTTTTCTTGCTGTGCTGTTCCCTCAATATTTTCCATCACTCGCGCCAGTTCATAGACGTAAGGCAGTATCTTTTCTCCTGCTTGAGTCAAAACCATCTTACGCCCTATTTTTTCGAACAGCTGCAAAGACAGATCTTGTTCCAACTGCTTGATTTGAAAGGTGACGGTTGATTGCGTGCAATAAAGCTTCTGTGACGCTTTTAGAAACGATCCTTCTTCAACAATAGCTTTAAAAGTAAGAAAGCGTTTTAGATTCATGACTAGACTCCACAACCAACAGTTCAATAAATTAAAAGTCTAAGTTTTAATTTATTCAATTTTTTAATCAATTGTAGCGAAGTATAGTGCAGTAAAAACAGGAGAGATAGAGATGACCGTCATCTACACCGCATTTTTTACTTACGTAATCATTACTTCAATTACACCAGGGCCAAACAACATTTTATCGCTCAGCATCGCGACGCAATATGGACTAAAACGCTCTACAAAAGTGATTTCGGGGATGTTTTGTGGCTATGTTGTTTTGATGCTACTTTGTGGCGCTTTCACGTATAACATGATCAGCCTCTTGCCCGTGATTACACCTTGGCTAACATGGATTGGAGCAGCTTACATTGTTTGGTTGGCTTGGGGGCTTGCTACGAGTGAGATCAAAACTTCATCGGATAATTCTAAAGGTATCAGTTTCTTAACAGGTTTAGGTTTGCAGTTCGTTAATGTGAAAATCATTCTTTATGGAATTACCTCTATTTCTACGTTCGTACTGCCCCACACTCAGAATATCTACTGGATCTTAGCGACTAGCCTCATTCTTGCTTTGATCGCACTTCTTAGCAACGTAGTTTGGGCCGTTGCAGGAAAGCTACTTCAATCGCAATTCCAGAGATATGGCAAAGTCATCAATATGAGCTTAGCAGCAGCTCTGATCTATTGTGCGACACAGTTATTTACTTAAGTATATAGTTGATCATCAAGAACAATATTGCTCTTCAACTTAGACGACTACGTTTATGTGAAGAGCAAATTCTGCTCTACAAATCGCTGCGGTTTCTCGTGCCCTTACTCGCTCCTCCCGCGCCTCCATACGGCAGTTTTTGAAGAAGTAGATTCAACGTCACTTAATCAACCTAAAGATACGAAATCTTGTTTAGCTATACATACACGGCCTTGGCGACCTCGGCAATAACTAAGCATTACTTAGTATACACAAATCAGAAAAACTAAGATAATCTTAGTCATCCAAGTCCTTCGTATGAACTTTAAGTGTTGTTTAATAACCCACTCCCAGCCCGCCTTAAGCATGCGCGTAAACAAGCGAATCTGTCCCAAAAAGCACTGGGCATCCGTATCGGCATGGATGATAGTTCTGCAAGTGCAAGGATGAACCAATACGAAAGGGAGCGCCATACTCCCGACGTAAAAACGCTCAAACTTATCGCAGATGAGCTAAACGTACCTCTAAACTATTTTTTTTGTGAAGATGAAATCACCGCTGAACTTGCTGTGAATCTCCACAAGCTGTCAAATGATGACAAGCAAAGAGTGCTTGAGAGCACAGCCCAGCTGATTGCAGACGCAATCGCCACGAAGTCGAGTACGTAATTGGGATTAAACGCCTAAGAATACGTATCAATACCAAAGAATCAAAGAGCATAACTAAGGGTTCAACATGGCTACAACAAAAGCACTTGTGGTTTTTTCCGGTGGGCAGGACTCTACGACCTGCTTAATCGATGCATTAAATACATATGATGAAGTTCATGCTATAACGTTTGATTATGGCCAGCGTCATTCAGATGAAATAGATATCGCTATCGAATTAGGTAAGCAACTTAACATCAAAAGCCACAAAGTCCTGGATGTAAAATCAATTAATGAGTTAGCGATAAGCTCTCTGACAAGAGACAACATTCCGGTATCTAATGACTTAAGCGACGCTAACGTACCCAATACATTCGTTCCAGGGAGAAACATTCTCTTTCTTACTTACGCATGTATCCATGCTTACCAGCTTGGCATTCAAGACATCATTACGGGAGTCTGCGAAACAGACTTTAGTGGTTACCCTGACTGCCGAGACAACTTTATTCGCTCTCTAAATCTCTCTTGCAATTTAGGTATGGATAAAGCCTTCAATATTAAGACTCCTTTAATGTGGCTTACTAAAGCCGAGACCTGGGCTCTAGCTGATAAGCATAATATGTTGGAGTTTGTCCAAAACAATACTTTAACATGTTACAACGGAATCGTTGGTAAAGGCTGTGGTGAATGCCCAGCGTGCCTACTGCGACAAAGCGGCTTAGAAGAATACTTAGCGAGCAAATAGTCTTTGTTAGCGGTAATAGCGGTGGATAAAACCTTTTGCGTTAGCTTCTAAACGTTTTATCTCAGCGTGAAACTCCAGCCAACAGAGCTTCATTTTGATGCCGCCAGATTGGTGGCATCAATTAAATGCGAAACGATTGTCGAACCAAAGATAGCACCACACCACAACAGCCAACACTGCTTAGCTTTTACAACGCTATAAATTGTTTAGATATATCGACAATGTTTCGATAGCAAAGCTACCAACGGCATTACTCGCGAAACCGGGATTAGATAGAAAAGCTACCTCGAATGATGACGAGTCTCTCGTCTAAGCAATACTCAAATATTTATGAGTTTGAACAGACAAACGCCAATTGCGGGCAATACACGTATCAATACACAATTGCGTAGCACGAGGCTTCTGGCTAATTGGTTGTAGTGCAATGATAGTCTCAGCCGCCACGTTCGCATTTGCTAAAAGATCATCAAGGTGGTCGATGTCTTTCTGGGTACCGACTGGATGCTTAATCTCATTTGCCCGCTCTAACGCGCTATTAAGCACTGGTAATTTACCTTTCATTGCTACTTTTGGTGACACTGTCACCCACGTATTTTCTGAAGTAATCACTTCTGATGTGCCACTGGTTTCAATTTGGCATTGGCACCCCATATCTTCAAACGCCTTTGTTAAAGGGCGCAGATCATAAATACAAGGCTCTCCACCAGTAATCACGATATGCTTAGCATTAAAGCCTTGCTGTTGATATTGCTCTACGATGTTCTCGGCAGATGCAACACACCACGTCGGAGAGTCTTCCGTTTTCACCAGAATATCGCCTATTTGACGTTGATCATTCTCATCTGCATACCACGTTTGTTTGGTATCGCACCATGAGCAACCAACCGGACACTCTTGAAGCCGAACAAAAACAGCAGGGACTCCAGTGAAAACCCCTTCCCCTTGGATGGTTTCAAACATCTCATTTAGCTTATACAACGCAGAACTCACTCAACTCATAACATTTCGAGGCGAAGACCATAATGGACACGCGTGTCTAGGTCAATTTAAACCAAAAATTAATTGTTAAAATAGACCATTTTGTAGTTTCATAGCGTAATGAATATAGGTTTCTGGTTAACGTTAAACCAAGCCTTATTCACTGACAGCTCCCAAAAAACTTTAAGGTAAGAAATGATGTATAAACTGATCGCACTAGATATGGATGGCACGCTACTCAATAGTGATAAAGCCATTTCTGAAGAAAACAAACAAGCGATCGCAAAAGCTCGAGAAGCAGGCGTTACTGTCGTTCTCGCTTCTGGTCGCCCATTAGAAGGAATGCAAGACAAGCTCGACGAACTGAATATCCATTCCGATCGAGATTTTGTTCTTTACTACAACGGTTCGATGGTCAAGAACGTAGGCACAAACGACATCATCCACCAGCAAATCATAGATGGTAAAGCTGCAAAATTGGTGGCGCGAAAAGCCGAAGAGCTAGGTGCGTACGTCCATGCTTTTAGTCAAGTTCATGGTTTAATCACCAACGAACACAACCCTTACACCGATATTGAAGCAAAGATAAATGGCTTAAATGTCACCGAGATGAACTTCGAATCACTAGAAGACGATCATCCAATCATCAAAGCTATGATGGTTGCAGAGCCAAGCAAACTAACAGAAGTTATAGCAGCACTGCCAGCTGAAATGCGCGAAGCGTTTACGGTTGTTCAAAGCGCTCCGTTTTTCCTTGAGTTTCTTAACCCTGCGAGCAACAAAGGTATTGGTGTTGCCGCAATTGCCGAGTATCTGGGAATTAAACCGGAAGAAGTTATCTGTATGGGTGACGCAGAAAATGACCACCACATGCTGAAATACGCTGGCCTTGGTATCGCGATGGCAAATGCAATGGAAGAAACCAAGCAAATCGCTGACTACATTACGGCAAGTAATGATGAGCACGGTGTCGCTAAAGCTATAGAAAAGTTCGTGCTCAATGCATAGTCCTTTCCGCCATGTCTGTTGCGTTAAGCTTCTTACGTTTAACATCCCTAGCCGTCCAAGATAGGCAAGCGGCGTTGTTCGTGGACTAAACGTGTAAAAGCCTTGCTGTAATGCAAGGCTTTGTTTTTACTTAAATACTAATAGATAACAAATACAGCCATCAATCTAGCAACGTTTTGCTCGGTTGGTTTTCACAAGTCAGCTTCCTTGCAAGCAGCATAAATAACAACATTAATAATGGATAATGTAACGTCGACAAGACTAATGACCACAAACCGCTAAACGATACGATATTAGCCGAGTACAAATAGAGTTGATCAACAAGCAACAATGCCAGCGTCACAAAGATCATCTGCCGAGTATCTAAATGTGCTTTCGACTCTTTAAATGTCATGACCAACGCTGATGCAGTGATTAAAATTGCTAGCCAGCGACCAAACACAGGTAATGGCCAGATGACGGAGATGACCGCTGTTGCCGCAGTCATAATGAACCAGACGCCTTTTGAGCTTAGAACTTGATCAACGTTCACATCTTGATTTGTTTCCAATCGAAGAACATGCCAAGCCACCAAGCTGCCTAACAGCGCGCCAAATAACATATCTAAAATAAAGGCACTGCCGAGGAAAAACTTACCTAACACCACTGTAAGAGTGATGAACACGAAGACTGCCGTTGTTCCATTCAAACCGAAATACTGGGTTCTATGAAACAAGAACGTCAGAACACAAAACCACACAGCGATAGGCAAGCTAGGAAAACTAAAGCCAAAGCTGTGCGTTAACTCCATCATTGGTATATAGACTTGTGGGCGCGGTAACGAAAAGCCTTGTTGAGCGACAAGCACCATAAGCGACGTTGCACTAATTGCAAAAAAGAGTCGGTACACAAACCGGCTACCAAAGCGCATCATGGCAAAAGGAAATAGAAAGAGTAGTACCGTCGGTTCTGTCAGGTCTATAACCAGTTTCGAGATCTGACTAGCTACCTCGTAACTCGTTTCTGACAACGCCCCTACCCAACTCTGTAAATCTATCAGCCACGCCAATTCAACCTGACGAAATGAAGGCGCGGATTCGATCAGCTGAGTCACATAAGATACTGATTGCTTGGTAGCTTGATCAAAAAACTGAGTGACTTGTGGCCATTGCTCAGGGTAACGATACAAAGATGATGGTAATTCAGATGGGCTAAGCAGCATCGCTGACGCAACTTCTACTCCATAATGAGGGGCAAACCAAATAGGCAGTTCATTTCCACCTAAAGAATTATTCATAGAAAAAGCGATAATGTCAGAGTCTGATATACAGTCGTAAAAAACCGCAGTGTCCGTTCTGCCAAGCTCCTCTCCAACCGTAACCACTATACCGGTTTCTTCCCACGTTTCTCGTTGAGCAGCAACTTGTGGAGACTCACCATCAATAATGGTTCCGCCAGGTAGAGAAATCTTATCCGTTAATACTTCATGAACTAGCACTAACTTGTCATCAGCGCGAACAATACAGAGCGCTCCTTTAACTTCGCTCGCAGTGGCTTTAGCCGTAGAGATCGGTGAAACAGGTAACAAAATAAAACAAAGGATGAGTAATAACAGCTGTCTCAACACAAAATATGACCTTAAATAAACATAATGATAACCAATGAATCATGGCAGTTAATCTTATCTTTTTCGACAAAAATTAAGTAACGAGTTATGCCAAACTGAGTTGATCGCGTAAAACCTGATCTCAACGCTCACTGGAGAATAATTTAATGCAAACCTGACAAAAATCAGACAAAACATAAAATGTTGATCGCAATTCTGCCAGTTATATAAAGATAACGTCAGGACAAAGTCATACACATTTTGTGGGTTCTCATAGTTGACACAATAAAAAAGGGCTTATTATTCGCAAACAATAAACCCCAGTTATGATAACTATGTACTGATCGTTGAAACCAAGAATGAATCTTATCTCATGGTCAACGAATCAAATTCACTGGCCCGATAGTTAGTTAGACGTGCAATTCGCATCGCCTACTTTTTGCCAAACACCCCAAGGCCCTGAGTCTGCTGGATTATCACCTTGAGTCCACCACTGCGCTTGCCAAACTTTACCATTCCAAGTGACCGTATCTCCTTTGAGATACACTAAGCTGGCTTGCCATACAGTTGTACAGCTATCTGTGGGAGGCGTTGTCACCGTTTTCGCTTGAGCGGATACTAACGCTTGGTATTGTGTGCTGGTCTTATCAATGTTGAAGTTCAAAACCACTCTTGCTTCTCCGCTCTGAGTAGCACCAAATTCAACATCAACACGACAACTTGCATTCATTGCTAACGTCGCCTGAGAGCACTGATCATTGGCAATAACAGCTGCATCAGTAACACCCGAAGCAAACGCGCGAACATTTTCCACAGTGAACGTGGTGCTCCCTGAATTCTGGATAACAAAGCTATGTTGCTGTAACTCCCCAACATTAAATGATGCCAGTGTCTGTTCAGTGGTGTATCCAACAGAAACATTTTCTTTTGGTGGTGTTGCTGTTCCGATAACGCCATCGACAAAATTGCGCATAGCAACGATATCGCTATAAACCCCATACATACCAGGACGAGCACAACCTATTCCCCAACTGACCACACCAAGTTGAGTAATTACACCACTACGATTAATGACGATTGGACCTCCACTATCTCCCTGACAAGAATCTATCCCACCTTGAGGAATACCCGCACAGAATGACACTTCTCCAACCGTTGTGTAGTTGCCACCGGCTTGACGGCAAGTCATATCCGACACAAGTGGGACGTCAACCTCTTGCAATCGAGACGGAGAGATTCCTCCTTCAGAAGTTCGCCCTAAGCCAGCAACACTAAGCCAATCTCCGATGCTCGCGTATTGCGTTAGACTGCCATTCGCAATCTCAACTGAAGAAACACCTTGAGGCACAGAGTCGAGCTTCAATACCGCGAGGTCATGAGAAAGCGTCGCGCGGCGATATGCCGGGTGCATATGGATCTCACTGACGTTTGCACGAACACCGTCACTACCGTTATAAACAACGCCGCCGATTTTAACCGCTATCTGATTCGGAGAATCACCCTCAACACAATGCGCAGCAGTCAGGACGTAACCATTCCCGATATAACTGGCCCCACAATATGATCGGTTACCATAACGACTAACAATTTGGGTGTAGAATTTCCAGTCACGTGGGTCGGCAGTTACTCCGCCCTACGATCTGGGGTTGGATGGTATGATTCTGCGTCTGTGACAAATCATTAGCACTTGCGAACATTGGCAAAACGGCTAAAGCAAGTAACGATTTTGTTAGTTTCAAAATATTGTCCTCTTGTTTTTGTAAGCACGATCCTCGTGCTACTAATAAACAAGCAGACAAAAACGCCGATACCAATGTGGGTGCATATCAATTTGTTAACATTGCGAGCAACTTATAGAGAAAAGTCTATTGACGAACTGAATGATTTCAATTCGATAGAACCTAAATCACAATATTAAAGTTAAATACGATTATTCGTTCAGCGGTTTTCTTAAATAGTGGATATGATGTGCAAATCCTTGTTTTTCATACAAAGATATTGCGCCCTGGTTAAAATGCCATACTTCAACAAACATCTGTTTTGCACCGTAATCAGAGAACGTTGACTCAATTTTATTAATCAATGCCTGCGCCGTACCTTGTTTTCGATATTCAGGCAGCACATAGAGCTCATCCACACTTCCCATCATAACTGGCTGGCTGACGGTAGAAATAAGTTCACAGAAGTGACCAGAGATAAAGCCAATAATTTCATCTCCTTGTTTTGCTACGTAAACAAGGCACTCAGGGTCGTCAATATATCGAGCAATGCTTTTTTCTTGTTCTATCTCCTCTGCCGTTTTGAAAAGCTCAGGAGATTGAAGATGATGCTCATCATGAAGCTCGAACATAAGATCGTTGAGCAACTCTAGGTCGCTAAAACACGCAGGTTTAATCGCAAACGTGGTCATACAAAGGGTCACTAAAAATGGAATGGCTGTAGTTTGTGAGGAAAACGTCGTATTGGCAAGTCACAAATGCTTTCACGATACGTTTGTACTGTTTGAACAACAAAAAGGCCCCTGCACTTAATAAACGTACAGAGGCAGAACCAACCAACAGAGTTCGAGGATCAGGGGTTAGTTAGAATTGAGTTTTTCTCAGCGTCGTAGCACTCGCTCAATTTCGTTCAAGCTACTTGGGTCATCAATCGTTGACGGAACGGTGTATTTTTCACCATCAGCTATTTGACGTATAGTTCGACGCAAAATTTTACCTGAACGTGTTTTCGGTAAACGGTCTACAACCAACGCATGCTTGAAGCAAGCAACTGCACCTATCTCACTACGCACTTTGCCAACAAGCTCACCTTCAAGGTCTAGCTCATCCACTTTGACGCCGTCTTTCAGTACAACAAAACCAAGTGGAAGCTGACCTTTTAGATCATCGTGGATACCGACCACCGCACATTCTGCAATCGCTGGGTGGCCTCCTACTATTTCTTCCATTTCACCTGTCGACAATCGGTGTCCCGCGACATTAATCACGTCATCAATACGTCCCATAATAAACAGGTAACCGTCTTCATCCAGATAGCCACCATCACCAGACACGTAGTAGCCTGGGAACTGGCTAAGATAACCAGTTTCAAAACGGTCATGATTACGCCAAACCGTTGGCAGACAACTTGGTGGTAGCGGACGTTTTAATGCGACAAAGCCTTGTTGGTTAGGCCCGACAGCCTCTCCAAGTTCATTCAGAATTTCGACCTGATAGCCCGGAATGGGCTTCGTCGAAGAACCAGCTTTAACTGGCATCATTTCGACACCTGTCGGGTTGCCAGCGATGGCCCAGCCCGTCTCGGTTTGCCACCAGTGGTCAATAACGGGCTTGTCCGCTTTGCTCTGAACCCACTCCAGTGTCGGAGGGTCAAGGCGTTCTCCCGCCATAAAGATGTTTTTCAGATTCGACAAGTCGTACTGTTTTAAGTGCTCGCCTTCCGGGTCCTCTTTCTTAATCGCACGAAACGCCGTTGGTGCAGAGAACAACGCATCTACTTTATATTCATCACACACTCGCCAAAATGCGCCAGGATCCGGTGTTCGAACAGGCTTGCCTTCGAATAGGATAGTAGTGCAACCGTGAATCAGTGGAGCGTAAACAATGTAAGAGTGCCCTACTACCCAGCCCACATCAGATGCCGCCCAAAAGACGCCATCTTGAGGAATGTTATAGATTGCGCTCATGGAGTACTTCATCGCGACAGCATGGCCACCGTTATCACGCACAACGCCTTTCGGCTTACCTGTCGTACCTGATGTATAAAGTATGTAGAGCGGATCGGTTGCTAACACCGGAACACAACCATGTGGCAGCGCTTGTTTGTACTCTCGCTGCAAATCTAAGTCTCTTTCTTGGTTTAGCTCAGCGTCGCACTCTGGACGTTGGAAAACAAACACTTTCTCAGGCTTCCAACGGCTGTCCATAATGGCTTTGTCTACCATTGGTTTGTATGGAATGACTTTGTTGATCTCAATCCCGCACGACGCCGTCATGATCACTTTCGGCTCTGCATCTTCAATTCGTACAGCAAGCTCATTAGGTGCAAAACCGCCGAATACTACGGAATGAATCGCCCCCAAACGCGCGCAGGCAAGCATCGCCATTGCGGCTTCAGGGATCATCGGCATGTAAATAACGACTCGGTCGCCTTTTTCAACACCTTGAGCAGACAGCATGCCAGCAATTTTGGCTACTTGGTCACGTAGGTCGCTATAGGTGTACGTGGCTTTACGACCTGTCACTGGCGAGTCATAAATGAGTGCAGTATTATCACCGCGTCCTTGCTCGCAATGGTAATCTAATGCTAACCAGCACGTATTCATTACACCATCTGGAAACCAACGTTCTATGCCGTTTTCATCAGATTTCAAGATAGTTTTAGGAGATTCAAACCAATCGAGATTCTCCGCTTGAGCGCGCCAAAAACTCTCCGGTTCATTCTTCGCCCATAAGTATTCTTTTTCGTATGAAGACATATTGCTTCCTCCAGTATGTCCTGACATTGCTCTCGTTCTACTCAAAGATCGCTCTTTTAATCCAAAGATCGTCTTTTTTAATCGAAGACATAGAAGGGTACACGCACAAATCCCTCCATCAGTATTCTCGCACTTCGGCTCATAATGGCTTTTTGCACCACCCAGCCCTGCTCAGTTCGCTTCGCTTGTGCCCCAACTTTTAACGTTCCTGACGGGTGACCAAAAGTCACGGACTCTTTTTCACCGCCACCAGCGGCTAAATTCACTAACGTTCCGGGCACACACGCAGCAGAAGCAATAGCAACGGCTGCTGTTCCCATCATTGCATGATGTAGCTTGCCCATCGACAGCGCGCGAACGAGCACATCAATATCCGACTCATTAACGGCTTTACCACTTGAAGACAGGTAACTTTTCGGTTTAGAAACAAACGCTATTTTCGGCGTATGTTGGCGTGTTTGAGCTTCTTCTAAATCAGAAATCAGGCCCATTTTTAACGCGCCATATGCGCGGATGGATTCGAACATCGCTAATGCTGTGTCATCGTTGTTGATATCGTCTTGCAGCTCGGTGCCCTGATATCCTATCGATTCAGCATCAATAAAAATGGTTGGTATGCCCGCGTTAATAAAGGTCGCGTTAAACGTACCTACGTCCGGTACCACTAAATCATCGACTAAGTTGCCTGTTGGGAACATGCTGCCTTCGCCATCAGAAGGGTCAACGAAATCGACTTGAATCTCAGCGGCTGGAAACGTCACGCCATCAAGCTCAAACTCGCCGGTTTCCTGGACAAAACCATTAACAATTGGAACGTGAATCAAGATGGTTTTGCTGATGTTCACCTGCCAAACACGCACCGTCACAATGCCATTTTCTGGAATGCGATCTTGTGGAATCAGCCCAGCATGAATGGCGAAGGGACCAACTGCCGCAGACAAGTTGCCGCAGTTACCACTCCAATCGACGAATGGTTTGTCGATCGACACTTGACCAAATAAGTAGTCAACATCGTGATCGGCTCTGCTGCTGCGCGAAACAATCACTGTTTTACTGGTGCTTGACGTCGCGCCCCCCATGCCATCAATTTGCTTCGCGTAAGGATCAGGGCTGCCGATAACGCGTAGCAACAGTTTGTCACGTGCGGCTCCAGCCACTTGCGCTTCTTGAGGTAAATCCTCTAGGTTGAAAAAGACACCTTTACTCGTGCCGCCACGCATGTACGTCGCGGGCACTTTTATTTGGCTTGTTTGATTCGGAGTATTATTTGACATACGCACTCCTTATTGTGCCAAGAAATCTTGCGCGAAACGCTGCAGAACACCGCCTGCGTTGTACACGTGAACTTCGTCAGCGGTATCTAAGCGACAAGTAACCGGAACATCGACTTTATCGCCGTTGCTGCGTGTGATAACCAGCGCTAAATCAGCGCCCGGCTTGATTTCTCCAACCACGTCGTAAAGTTCCGTACCACCCAGCTCTAGCGTATTGCGGTTAACGCCTGGCTTAAATTGCAGTGGTAGTACGCCCATGCCAACCAAGTTAGTACGGTGAATACGCTCAAAGCCTTCAGCAACAATGGCTTCTACGCCTGCCAGTCGAACGCCTTTTGCTGCCCAGTCACGGGATGACCCCTGACCGTAATCCGCGCCAGCCACCACGATCAATGGTTGTTTACGATTCATGTAGGTTTCAATCGCTTCCCACATACGAACCACCTGCCCTTCTGGCTCTACACGCGCCAGAGATCCCTGCACGACTTCGCCGTTTTCCTTCACCATTTCATTGAACAACTTTGGGTTAGCGAAGGTCGCGCGTTGCGCCGTTAAGTGGTCACCACGGTGAGTCGCGTAAGAGTTGAAATCTTCTTCTGGCACACCCATTTTCGCTAAGTATTCACCTGCTGCGCTGCTTGCGAGAATCGCGTTGGATGGTGATAAGTGATCAGTGGTGATGTTGTCGCCCAGAATCGCCAATGGACGCATACCAGACAATGTTCTTTCTCCCGCTAGCGCACCTTCCCAGTACGGTGGTCGGCGGATATAGGTACTCATCGGACGCCAGTCGTACAGCGGGTTGGGATTTTGCTCTTGATCATTCAGCTTAAACATCTGAATGTAAACTTGCTTAAACTGCTCAGGTTTAACATGAGTACCGACAACTGCATCGATCTCTTCATCGCTTGGCCACAAATCATTTAAGTAAATTGGTTTGCCATGTTGGTCAGTGCCCAGTGCATCGCGCTCGATATCAAAACGAATGGTACCGGCCAGCGCATAAGCGACAACCAATGGTGGTGAAGCCAAGAAAGCTTGTTTGGCGTACGGATGGATTCGACCATCAAAGTTACGGTTACCAGAAAGCACCGCTGTCGCATATAAATCACGGTCGATGATCTCTTGTTGGATTTTTGGATCCAGCGCACCACTCATACCGTTACAAGTTGTACATGCGTAACCAACAATGCCAAAGCCAAGCTTCTCTAGCTCTGGTAACAAGCCCGCTTCTTCCAGATACAAGCGTGCAACTTTAGAACCCGGAGCAAAAGACGATTTCACCCAAGGTTTACGTACAAGACCAAGTTCGTTGGCTTTCTTCGCGACAAGGCCAGCAGCAACCACGTTTCTTGGGTTACTGGTATTCGTACATGAGGTAATAGCAGCGATGATCACTGCACCATCTGGCAACTCGCCTTCTTTCTCTTCCCACGCTCCAGAAATACCGCGCTGTGCCAACTCAGAAGTTGGTAAACGACGATGAGGGTTTGACGGACCAGCCAAGTTACGGCTAACTGATGATAAATCGAACTCAAGTACGCGCTCGTAAACGGCGCTATCAAGATCGTCTGCCCAAAGACCGGTTTGTTTTGCGTAATTTTCTACTAGAGCAACTTGTTCTTCATCTCGACCAGTTAGTTTCAAGTAATTGATGGTCTGCTCATCAATATAAAACATGCCAGCTGTTGCGCCGTATTCTGGTGTCATGTTTGAAATCGTTGCGCGGTCTCCGATCGTTAGATCACGTGCGCCTTCTCCGAAGAATTCAAGATATGAAGATACCACACGCTCATTACGCAGAAACTCAGTAATCGCGAGGACAATATCCGTTGCGGTAATGCCCGGTTGACGTTTACCCGTCAGTTTGACACCGACAATATCTGGTAGACGCATCATTGATGGTCGGCCAAGCATGACGGTTTCTGCTTCCAGACCACCGACACCTATCGCAATAACACCAAGAGCGTCTACGTGAGGCGTGTGACTGTCCGTACCCACACAGGTGTCTGGGTAGGCAATGCCCTGCTTTGCTTGTACCACAGGAGACATTTTTTCCAAGTTGATTTGGTGCATGATGCCATTCCCAGCTGGAATCACGCTGACGTTTTCAAACGCTGTTTTACACCACTCAATAAAGTGGAATCGGTCTTCATTACGGCGCTCTTCAATCGCGCGGTTTTTGTCGAAGGCATCAGGGTCAAAGCCCGCATGTTCAACCGCTAAAGAGTGGTCAACGATCAATTGTGTCTCAACCACTGGGTTCACTTTTGCAGGATCACCGCCCTGATCTGAAATGGCATCGCGCAGACCCGCTAAATCGACTAGAGCGGTCTGACCAAGAATGTCATGACAAACAACGCGTGCTGGATACCAAGGAAAATCAAGATCGCGTTTGCGTTCAATTAACTGTTTCAGGCTATCTGTCAATGTGTTCGGGTCACAGCGGCGGACCAGTTGCTCAGCTAGCACGCGAGAGGTATAAGGGAGTGTTTCATAGGCTCCAGGAGAAATGGCATTGACGGCTTCGCGTGCATCAAAATAATCCAGTTGAGTTCCCGGAAGCGGCTTACGATATTGAGTATTAATATTTGTGTTCATGGTTTGCTTCCATTCAGTCTTTACATCTTGCCTTCATCAAGGTTTTCCATTGCTCCAGAAACACAGTGATGAGAGGATCTCCTTCCTCTGTTAGAGAGAATGACAAAGGAAGGAGGTGGTCAACCAAAGCATATAATGCCCTCGTTGACCTTCGCGCTAGCGATTCTCGATAGGCACCCATTCTTGATGATCTGGGCCCGTGTAATCAGCACTTGGGCGAATGATGCGGTTATTGGCACGTTGCTCATAAACGTGTGCAGCCCAGCCCGTTAAACGACTCATCACAAAGATTGGGGTGAATAGTTTGGTTGGAATGTCCATGAAGTGGTAAGCCGATGCATGGAAGAAGTCCGCATTACAGAACAGACCTTTCTCTCGCTTCATCACTGATTCAACACGCTCAGAAACCGCATATAGATGTGTATCACCAACTTGTTTCGATAGCTCTTTGGACCAGCGTTTTATTAAGGCGTTGCGAGGGTCACTTTCACGATAAATTGCATGACCAAATCCCATGATCTTGTCTTTATTGGCTAGCATTTTCATGATGTTCGCTTCCGCCTCATCGGGCGTTTGCCAATCTTCAATCATTTCCATCGCCGCTTCGTTTGCGCCGCCGTGAAGTGGTCCACGAAGCGTACCGATTGCTGCCGTGATACAAGAATGGATGTCTGACAACGTTGATGCACAAACGCGTGCTGCGAATGTAGAAGCATTAAACTCATGTTCAGCATAAAGAATAAGCGAGCAATGCATCACTTGTTTGTGCAGCGCAGATGGCGCTTTGTCTGTAAGTAATCGCAAGAAGTAACCACCGATGCAATCTTCAGTCTGATCCTCGGTGTTGATACGCACGCCATCATGACTAAAGCGGTACCAGTAACAGATGATGGCAGGGAACAAGGCAAGCATACGTTCGGTTGCTTTCAGTTGCTCCTCGAAGCTCATTTCCTGCTCTAGGTTACCCAATACAGAACAACCCGTGCGCATTACGTCCATTGGGTGTGCGCTTGCAGGAATCAACTCTAAAGCTTGTTTTAGCTCGGCTGGCAAACCTCTAAGGCTGAGTAGGTGTGTCTTGTACGCATCAAGTTCTTGTTGATTCGGCAAGTGACCGCGTAACAGAAGGTGAGCCACTTCTTCAAACTGTGCGTTGTTCGCAAGATCAGTAATATCGTATCCACGATAAGTTAAACCAGTTCCCGTTTTTCCGACAGTACATAAAGCTGTGCTTCCTGCGCTTTGACCACGAAGGCCTGCGCCACCTAATTCTGCTTTCTTTTCTGCAGTTTGAGACATTGTTTGAACTCCTTTTCTGTCTGACTTTTCCCTCTCTGGGGTGTTTTTAGCCAAACGAATTTCACGTTATTAGATGAGATAAATTCCGATTATCTTTTTCTTGGGCTTCCGTCTATTTTTGCTTTTCCCCGCTATTTCCCTTCAGAGAATAACTGGTCAAGTTTGTCTTCATAGTCGTGGTAATTCAGGTGCTGATACAACTCTTTACGTGTTTGCATCGAATCAACCAGTGCTTCCTGATTACCCACTTCTAGCAAATGTTTGTAGACCGTTTCAGCAGCTTTGTTCATGGCACGGAACGCACTTAATGGATAAAGCACCATGTCCACTTTTGCTTTCGCTAGCTCATCGCAGCCATACAGCGGTGTCGCGCCAAACTCTGTAATATTCGCCAGAATAGGAACGTGCTTTCCGGTCGCTTGCTCAAGCGCATTTGAAAACTGAAGGTACTGGTCCAGCTTGTTCATCGCTTCGGGGAAGATCATGTCTGCGCCAGCTTCCACACACGCAATCGCGCGCTCGATTGCGCTGTCCATGCCTTCAACAGCTAACGCGTCAGTACGAGCCATAATCACGAAACTTTCATCATTGCGTGCATCAACCGCGGCTTTTACACGATCAACCATCTCTTGCTGGCTGACTATTGCTTTGTTCGGACGATGACCACAACGTTTCTGTGCGACTTGGTCTTCCATGTGCACCGCTGCCGCGCCTGCTTTTTCCATCGCTTTGATCGTGCGAGCAATGTTAAATGCACCGCCAAAGCCCGTGTCGATATCAACCAAAAGAGGCAAATCACATGCGTTAGTAATGCGGTCAACATCAACCAAAACGTCGTTTAATGTTGTGATACCGAGATCCGGCAATCCGTATGACGCATTTGCGATACCGCCACCAGACAAGTAGATCGCTTGGTGACCCAAGTTTTTTGCCATCATGGCGCAATACGGGTTTATAGTGCCGACAATTTGTAGTGGATTATTTTGTTCAATGGCGAGTCTGAATTTCGCTCCCGGTGTTAAGCTCATGACGAATTCCTTCTAGTCTTTGTCTAAACTTTCTGTATGTATAATTTGAGATTGGATGAGCTTTCGACTTCCTGATATGTGTCTTCTCATCAACATTTCTGCAAGCTCTTCATCGCGATTGCGAATGGCTTCCAAAATGAATTTGTGTTCGGTGAGCGCCTCATTCGGGCGAGATTGCGCACGTGGCGACTGGTAACGATACATCCGTAATAAGTGATAGAGTTCATCACACAGCAGAGATATTAACTTACTGTTTCTGCTCGCTTGGATGATGCGATAGTGAAAATCAAAGTCACCATGTTGATGGAAGTAAGACGCGCCTTCCATTTGGTCTATATGCTTGGAATGTGTCGACAATAGCATTTCCAAGCTTAAGAGCTCTTCTTGCGTAATGTGTCGCGCAGCTAACCTTGCCGCCATGCCTTCCAATGCTTCTCGAACGGCATAAAGTTCTATCAGCTTTTCCGGAGAAAAAGTGGTCACTCTAGCCCCAACATGAGGAATTCGCTCGATGAGCCCTAGCCCCTCTAAGCGCATCAATGCTTCACGCAAAGGCCCACGACTGACTTGATATTTCTTTGCTAGCTCAGGCTCTGATATCTTATGGCCAGGCTTCACATCGCCATTAACAATGACTTCAATCAGTGTTTCGGTCAGCGTTTCGGATTTGGTGTGTTCTTTCTCAGAACCCAGCACTTTATAACGAGCTTTCAACTCAGAGTTCATATTCAGATACTCTTGTTACCGACATCGAAATGTCTACAATTTCTTAACCTGAATATAAAGTAGTCGATCAAAGTGTCGACAATCAAGTAAATTGTCGACAATTTAGACTAAGGTCGTAATTTAAATGGGCATAAAATGCCCGTTAAGTGCCTTTTTTAGCAGAAATAAAGAATGGTGAGTTCACATTGTCGACAACTTATAAACCTTTAAGCTTATGATCTAAAAACTAAAAGCTCAGCTGTCGAACAATAATCGGATAAAAAACTATTCTTTAGGTACAAATTGATCAAAGACTTGTTGCGAAGTCATCTTTTGTGAAGCGGAATTGAGGTCATAATAAGCTGGCTTTTCATCGGTAAAAATCTCTAAAGTGAGTTTGAAATCTGGGTTATCGAACAAACCAGCGGAAAGAATGTACTCACCTGTCGGCAACAAATGATAGAAAAGGTTTGTGCCGCATTCGCCACAAAAACCTCTCACCGCCCAGTCAGACGATTGATAACGCTTTGGCTCGGCCCCCTTAAACGTCACGTTAGGCCCACAATGCACCGCATGAAGTGCGCCACTCGACCATTTTCGACACATAGAGCAATGGCACAGGCTAACCTCATTTTTAACCTCAGCGATGACTTCAATTGCGCCGCACAAACACGTCCCTTTCATTCTCTTTTCCTCGTTCATTTTCCGTCATTTAATTATGGCCTACCAAAGCGTAAAGCCGCGTGACCTAACACCAACTTCTCGCCGTGAACTTTATGAACAAAATAACCGAAATGCTCAATATTCTCTTTATATCTCTTTTACAGACAGACATTTAACACTTAATTAACCTTTACACCAAGTTCAGCTTTAACGCTTACAAGGCATGACAACTGAGCAAAAACAATAAGGCTCAACTAAATAGAGTCGCTAACATAAGGAACGTGAACATGTTAAAGGTACTCAAACCAACGCTCGCCGCTTCAATCATCGCAGCTTCATTTTCATTCAACGCTCTTGCTGCAGATATTGAAAAAATGCACTTTCTTATCCCTGGAGGTGCCGGTGGCGGTTGGGACATGACCGCCCGAGGTACTGGTGATGTATTAATAAAATCAGACATCGTCGAAACCGTATCATTTCAAAACCTATCTGGTGGTGGCGGTGGCAAAGCAATCGCACATTTGATTGAAACGGCTGATCGTCAAGAAGACACACTCATGGTGAACTCAACACCGATCGTCGTTCGCTCGCTCAGTGGGATCTTCCCACAATCTTTCCGCGACTTGACACCTGTTGCCGCAACGGTTGCCGATTATGGCGCCATTGTTACATCAGCCGATTCTCCTTATAGCTCTTGGGAAGATGTCGTTAAAGCTTTTAAAGAAAACCCACGTAAGGTGAAGGTTGCTGGTGGCTCTGCTCGTGGTTCTATGGATCATTTGGTTATAGCAGCAGCTTTCAAAGGTGAAGGTTTTGATGCGCGCAAAGTTCGTTACATTGCCTATGATGCAGGTGGAAAAGCCATGGCTGCCCTACTTTCAGGCGAAACACAACTGCTCTCTACAGGGCTAGGTGAAGTACTCGAAATGTCTAAGTCTGGGCAAGTGAAAGTGTTAGCGATTACAGCACCAAAACGTTTAGAAGCTGCGCCTAACATTCCAACTCTCACCGAATATGGTAATGAAACTGTCTTTGCTAACTGGCGTGGATTCTTTGCAGCACCAGGCACAAGCCAAGAAAAGCTAGATGAATGGAATGCCGCATTTACTAAAATGTATAACACCGACGAATGGCAAGTCGTTCGAGACCGCAATGGTTGGATCGACAACTATAAAGCGGATAAAGCATTCTTCGCGTTTCTTGAAGATCAAGAGCAACAGATGGGTGACTTAATGCGCGAGTTAGGCTTCCTGAAGTAACAGTCGAATTGGGGTCCCTCAGATACCAACCTCAATGAATAACGTAGGTTGGTATTTCCCCATTGTATTTGCACTCTAAGTTTCACCGCATATGGACATTGTCGACAATCGGCATGCACACTCCTTTGTTTATATACCCAAAGCGGCTCGACTAGCAGCGAAATGCTTAATTGTTAATGGTTTAGTTTATTCATTGACGTCCATATGCGGTCTTTTTTACTTTTGTTAGGAGTTGAATATGCCTCGTTCAACCAACTTTTTCACCAAAGAGTACTTGCTCTGTCGTGACCGCGTCGGCGCAATGATCTTTCTACTCTTCTGTCTTTGCTACGGTTATCAAACCTCGCAGATTCCATTGTTTCCAGGTGATGAGTATGAACCATTCACCGCACGCACTCTGCCAACCATCCTGACTTACGTTGGTGTCGGCCTTTCTTTGCTATTGCTGGTGACAGGACAACCAGATAAACAAAGTGGCGCAGTGCTGACCTTCAATTGGAAGTTACTGATTGCCTTTTTAATTTTAATGGCGCTCTACGGCGTGGGCCTGACTTATCTAGGTTTTGTGATAGCTACTGGCTTGTTTTTATTGGCTGGCTTTTATCTGCTCGGGGAAAGACGTAAACCCGTTCTGTTTGGCGCGTCGTTTCCATTCGTGATCGCGTTCTACTTATTACTCACTCAAGGTTTGGACATCTATCTCGAACCGGGTTTGATTTTCACCATCTGGTAGCCAAAGAAAGGACTGAATTATGTTAGATGGAATTCTACAAGGTTTATCCACCGCAGTAATGCCAATGAACATTATGATGGTGATCGTTGGTTGCTTCGTCGGTACATTTATCGGCATGTTACCTGGACTTGGGCCGATCTCAGCCATTGCTTTGATGATCCCAATTACTTATGGTCTAGAGCCCTCCTCTGGCCTTATTTTAATGGCGGGTGTTTATTACGGTGCGGTATTTGGTGGTTCTACATCGTCGATTTTAATTAACGCGCCGGGTTGTTCTTCAACCGTGGTCACAGCATTCGACGGCTACCCAATGGCTCAAAAAGGCCAGGCAGGTAAAGCATTAGCTTTGGCAGCTTATTCGTCTTTCACTGGCGGTACGCTATCTGCCATTATGTTGCTTGTTGCCGCACCAGCATTGGCTAGCGTCTCCCTTAGCTTCCAATCGTCGGACTATTTTGCGTTGATGCTACTTGGGTTATCAGCAGTCGCGGCTTTTGCGGGGAAAGGTCAGGTAATCAAAGCGTGGATGATGACCATTCTTGGTTTGATGCTATCTACAGTTGGAATCGATAAAGGCGTAGGCGTTGAACGCTTTACCTTCGGTTTAACGGATTTAATGGATGGCTTTAGCTTCTTGTTGCTTGCAATGGCGACATTCGCACTGGGTGAGACACTGATGGGCATCCTTAAACCATCAAAAGACACCAGCAATGAAGAACAAGAAAAGCTGAGCAACATTGGCTCAATGAAAGTGACCAAGGAAGAAATCAAAGATGTTGCGCCTGTTTCAATTCGCTCTTCAATATTAGGTTTCTTCACTGGCGTTCTTCCTGGCGCAGGGGCAACCATTGCTGCTTTTTTAAGCTATGGTATGGAGCGCAACCTCGCACCTAAAGAGAAAAAGGATGAGTTCGGTAAAGGCAGTATACGTGGTTTGGTTGCGCCAGAGTCTGCGAACAATGCAGCATCTAGTGGTTCATTTGTACCGCTATTAACGCTTGGTATTCCGGGCTCTGGTACAACAGCAATAATGCTCGGTGCGCTGATCGCTTATGGTATTCAACCTGGCCCTCGCCTGTTTGTTGAACACCCAGATGTGTTCTGGTCAGTGATCATTTCCATGTACTTCGGCAACATCGTACTTGTGATCCTGAACTTACCGTTGATTCCGTACATTTCAAAGCTTTTGGCGGTTCCAAGAACGGTGCTTCTACCGATGATTTTATTCTTCTCAATCACCGGCGTTTATTTGGTCTCTTTTAATACTATGGATGTGTTCGTGATGCTGATTGTGGCTATGGCTGCCATTGCACTTCGGCTCGCTAACTTCCCACTCGCACCTTTATTGCTGGGCTTCATCCTTGGAGGATTAATGGAAGAGAACTTACGCCGCGCATTAATGATTTCAGATGGAGAACTGAGTTTCTTATGGGAGCGTCCTATTACCCTTACCTTTACTGTTTTAGCTGTATTGGTATTGGCAAGTCCACTAATCGTAAAGCTGATTCAAAAGTTTAAAGCACAGCCAGTCAGCGTTGAGCAGTAATCGCTGTCTCTTTCAACCTAGATAAAGCCATCCATCGTGATGGCTTTATCTTCCGCCCTCCAAATCGTTCGCTTATTGTGCAGATGGTATTGACAAATCACTGTCGTTATATGAAGGTGATTGTATGAACACACACTTAGCGCAACTTAACCAACGAATTATCATCATTCCATAGGAATGGTGGGATTTTTTGATGCGCTCAGTATTTATCGAACCCACCCATAACGGTGGGTTTTCTGTCTCTACCGTATGGGAAAAGCTCTCTTGGAGGCGGTCACAATGCAAAAAATAGCAGTTTTTGGTAAACCCGGCAGTGGAAAATCGACGGTAAGTAAAGTAATCGCGTCGGCTACCGGTCTTCCTCTTCATCAATTAGATTCAATAGTCTATAAACCAAACGGTGATCCCGTTGAGCGTAACGTTTTTGATGAAGCCCATAGCAATATACTAAGCTCAGATCGTTGGATTATAGATGGCCTTGGACCGATCAGCTCTTTTAACGCTCGTTTAGATGCAGCCGATACTCTCATTTATATTGATCTACCATACTCAGTAAGCTATTGGTTTGTGACGAAACGTCTCCTTAAAGGACTTTTCATTAAACCTGAAGGTTGGCCTGATGGTAGTTCGGTACTGAAAGGAACGTTACAAAGCTACAAAGTTCTTCAGCAATGCCCTGCATTCTGGAATGATGACTTTATGTCTCGCCTCGAGGGGTACTCTCAAACTAAAGCCGTTCATGTCATCAAAAACGTTACAGAACTGAACAATTTTGTTTTGGAGCGGGTAAAGTAAACCTCATATCAGAACATTAGAGCATGTAGGTTGGATCATCTGAAGCTCTAACAATGAAAAAGAACATAACAAGGATTGTTTATGCTTTTAGAACTCGCACTTTTATTCGTTGCTGGCGTAATTGGTGGGATCATTAACTCCATAGCAGGAGGCGGAAGCTTTATTACTTTTCCGGCTCTATTGGCAGTTGGTGTTCCTCCTATTATGGCTAACGCAACAAACACATATGCTTCATGTGCGGGTTACATTAGTGGAGCCGTCGGGTTCAGAGAAGAGATCATGAAGAACAAGCATGAACTGCTGTTCACAGTCTCATTCAGTTTAGTCGGCGGCGCTGTCGGAGCATATCTGTTGCTCAACACGCCAGAATCGCTATTTATGGAAGCTATCCCTTGGTTACTCTTATTTGCCACCGTGCTTTTTCTCACCGGTTCTCGTTTAACAATGCTAATCAAAACTGTCGCGAAAGAGCACAAACATGCTGGCATACTCGGAGCAATCGCGTTGGGTTTACTACTTGTTGGTGTCTCTGCTTACGGTGGTTTTTTCAACGCAGGTTTAGGGGTTATTGTTCTGAGCTATCTGGTAGTAGCTGGCCACCAAGACATTAATTTAATGAACGGTTTGAAATTGCTCGTATCTACGTGTGTTTCACTCATTGCTATCGTGATTTTTGTTGCCAATGGCTCCATTGACTGGCACACAGGTAGTGTTGTTTTGGTCGGTACGTTGGTAGGTGGGTATCTTGCAGCTCGTGTCTCTCGTCAACTGAATCCTAATCATGTTAAAGGGTTTGTTGCTCTTTCTTCTATTCTCATCACTCTCTACTTTTTCATTGATGTTTATGTTTAAGCAAAACTTGTACAAGTGGATAACAATCCTACAAAAAACGCTAGCGCGAAAGATTAATGCAGATAGCTTAACGATTTTTTGTGTCACTCCAGCGAGGTTAGGAATCTAATAACACTACACTAAGCGGCTAATGAAACCATTTTGATCACAAAGTGCTCGGATAGAAGATCCTGTATCACGCTCCTTCGTCGCTGTACAGGATGACGAGAAATAGAAATATGCCACTCGCGGTTAAACGAGTGGCATTGATCGAGAAAGATGGCGTTTTACATCAATAATAAGAGAAAGTAACGCTTACTTAATCAGCCCTACTTCTTTGTAGTATTTGAGCGCACCTGGGTGAAGAGGCGCAGATAAACCGTCTTTTACCATTTCCTCTTTCTTCAAGTTTGCAAACGCTGGGTGGAGACGGCGGAAATCATCGAAGTTTTCAAATACCGCTTTAACCACGTTATAAACCACATCTTCTGGTACCGCAGTAGAAGAAACAAACGTCGCGCCCACACCAAAGGTTTGAACATCACTATCTGTGCCACGATACATACCACCTGGGACATTTGCGACACGATAGAAGCTGTTGTTTGCAACCAGTTTTTCTACATTAGGTCCAGCTACCGTTACGATATTACTATCACACGACGTAGTGGCTTCTTTAATCGCTCCACTTGGGTGACCAACGGTATAAATCATCGCATCAATTTTGTTATCACAAAGTGCTTTTGATTGCTCTGCTGCTTTTAACTCAGAGACAAGCTTAAAGTCGTCGTTACTCCAACCATACTGGTTCATTAGTACTTCCATAGTACCTCGCTGACCAGAACCAGGATTACCAATGTTAACGCGCTTACCTTTCAAATCATCAAAAGTTTTGATGTTCGCGTCTTTACGTGCAACGACAGTAAACGGTTCTGGATGAACGGAGAATACGGCGCGTAGCTCTTTAAAAGGCCCGCTTTCTTCAAACTTACTGGTTCCTTTGTAAGCATGATACTGCCAGTCTGATTGCGCGATACCGAGGTCCAATTCACCAGCACGAATAGTGTTGATGTTATAAATCGATCCCCCAGTACTTTCTACCGAACAACGGATACCGTGATCTTCTCGCGATTTGTTAACCAAGCGACAAATAGCGCCACCAGTCGGATAATAAACCCCTGTTACGCCACCGGTACCAATCGTGACAAACGTTTCCTCCGCAGACGCAGAAAAGCCTGTTGTGAGTGCCGCCAAAGAAGCCGCAAGTGCGATTTGCTTAAACTTAAACATTGAACATCCCTTTTACTTGTGTTGATGACCGTTTAAGTATAGCAACCGTTAACAATTTGATAACGTTTGAGTTCTCATCCTTGGCGGTTAGCTTAGTAATCACCATTTTATTGGCATATTCTGCCGTTATATAATGGCTCTATATAAGCGTAAACCGTATAGTCTAGAAAATTAAATCTTTAGACTGATATGTCCATTCTAAATTATCTATTAAATAGAAATACTCAGGTCAAATTACTATAATCTTGTTAAATAACCTTTATTCTATATAAATATGATGAGTTATAACTCCAGCCAGAAGACATGATGTACTTGAAATAAATAATACGAATGAGAGAACAAACAATCGTTGAATATGAATTGGAACCTTATCCCTCTTCTCTAACATTTTATATCGTTTCGCATGAAAAGTGCTCAGAAAAACAGTTCCATATTGTAGTACTCCGTGACCTGATAAGAATATATTCAGAGTGTAGTATCGAACTCCATTATCAAGAGCATCTTCAAGATACTTCAACCACTTGGATTTCAAATAAATAACAAACAAAAACCAAGCAAATATACCTAAAATTCCAACCGTAGTCAGATAAATCACTAAATCTGATGCTAAACTGATATCTTCCATCTTCGACTACTTATTAAGTTGAGTTTTATATAATTCTGTTCCCAAATACTCACCAGTCGAACTACCATATTTTGTTATTGAGTATCTAATTACACCCTTCACTACAAAAAATTCTTAAACACACTTTTTGTGAATAATAATGGCACTTTAACTTAATTTTACGCAACAAGGCTACTATGAAGTTGTTAGCTTTGAGCTGAGTTCAACAAAAACAGTAACTTTTATGCAATGTAACTCACTACGTTATATTGCTTTACAAACAAATCACCCAGTAAATATCCGTATCTATTTTATATAGCTGAAATAAAAAAAGCGTTGTATAAACAACGCTTTGTAGTTAGTGAAACGGATGGTTACACCGTTGGGACTGATGCTCGCCACGCTTGGTTCTGGCTATCTGAGATAGATCGGAACAAGTCACGTAGCTCTTTCAATAAACCTTCTTGGAAACCAATGTTTTCATCGGCTTTCTGTTTGGCTGCTTGTGCGCGAGTCGCTTGTACTTCATCATCTTTGCTGCGCGCTTGCGCTTTGGTTTGCTCTACATTCGATGCTGAGTTTGCCATCTGGCCCAAAGCTTGAAGAATAGCGTTCTTCGCTTGGTTTGAGCTCATCAACTTATCGAACTTACGGCCACCACTTGTCAGCTGCGCTGTCGTGTCTGCGATATTGTCTTTCGCTAGTGAGTGCGCACGCTTAACCTGATCTTGCTGCGTTTTAGACAAGCTATTGTTATTTAATAACTCTTCTGCTTGATCGAAGCCAGCTTTTTGCGTTTTAAGTACATTATTGCTCGCCATTTCATTCTTGATTTCTTTCCCTGCTTTGAAAGAACCAAGGGCACCAATAATTGCGGTAGCACCCGCTAGTACACCCGAAACGACTGCCATCGCGATCATCGCGCTTGCCGAGTTGTTGAGTTCTGCCGCTTGGCTTTCTAAACTCGCGACGTTTGCTTCAACAGCAATTTCACGTTGTAGCACTTGCTGCTCACGGCTCAGCTTTGATACTTGATACAACAATGTTAATAGCGTCAACGATTGTGATACCGCATCTGATGGTGACTTGATCACCTCCTCACCGTTAAGCGCTTTCATCGTTGTGCTCATTAATGAGCTCACCGTCGGTGCAAGAGCGCTCATTAGGTTTGCAACAACTTGAGCTTGGTTACTCACTGTAGGAGCTTTAGGCGTCTCTAACTGGTAGCGTGCTGCACCAGAAACACCTGACTCACTTTGGCTTTTAACGGCGCCCGCTTCAAGCTTTGTTTCCGGCGCTTTTTTTGCTTTGTTGGTTTTAATGGTATCGCCTAAACCGTATAGTTCACCACGACCCGTTCCGCCTACTTTATCTAGCATAATAAACTCCTTATACCGTTGCAGGACGGCTTAACACCGTTTGCATAGTTTCACTTTTCGCTTGAATCATTTGCATGATGAGGCTCATCAGCTCTTGGAAGTCTTCCATCAACTTACCAATCTCTTCTTTGAGCTTATCAATGACAGCCTGGCTTAACGTCATTTTGGCTCGAAGGTCTGTGATATCAGCCTGAATCTCTGTCACGTGAGCATTGTTAGCAGCATGGACACTGTCCGTTGCGCCTTTACCCACATTGACGGCAAGATCGACGGTTTCTGCGCCATAACGAATCGCTTTCGCTGTTGTTGTCGCAGCTTTTGTGCCCATATCCGCCACTTTCGCCATGTTTGCAGCGGCTTTCGTAGCGATTTCCGTGACCTTTTGAGCTACCTTACCAGCACCTTTTGCTGCAAGTTTCGCGATACCGCCAGCAGCTGCACCACCAAACGTCACAACAGCTCCGATAACCGCGACGGCGATTTCTAATGCCATTACGACTTTGTTTAGCACATCGACATTTACGCCCGCTTCTTTTAGCGCATCTTGAACGGCTGGCTCTTGCAACGCCATGCTCACTGCTCCCATGACGCCACCAGCGATCATAAGTGCACCGGCTGCTGCACCAACACCCGTTGCCACCATTACGGCACCAACAACAATAGAAACCACCGCACTGATCCAACCAAAGATCTTCGCTGCTAAGCCTGATTTTTGGGCTTCTTTTGCAGCGGCTTCCGATTCTTTGATTTTGTCTTGGTTTTCCACCATCTCTTTTTCGTGCTTAGCTTTTGCGACCTTCACTTCCTGAATTTTCAGCTCGTTTTGAGCACTTTTCAGTTTATCCGTGATAGCAGCAAGCTCTACTTCAAAATCATCAGCAGATCCTGCGATGATTTTGACGGCAATCGAACCTGTTTGGTCTGCAACTGCATGGAGAGATTTTGCAATGGTATCGACGATCTTTTGCAGCTGTGCCATGGCTTTTAGCGTCAAATCATTCACTTTGTCACTAACAGCTGCGTTAGGTGCATCTAACTGAACTTTTACTTTTCCGGTGTTCAGTACATCTGCATCTTTACTCTTCACGTTTTCTACCGTCACAGAAGGCGTCGCTGTAGACGCCGTTTTCTGCACGTTATCTAACGTGGCTTGGCCAGATTCAAGGCTATAAACCTGTGTCTGGATGCGGTCAAGTGCAATAGAACTCATAGTCTAATTACTCCTTTTTATTTCTCACCGCTTCTAACATGATGCCTGCACGCTCATGCAAATCTGCATATTGTGATTTTCCGGCAGACATCTCCTTCGCGCTATAAAACCCACTCTCTGCTTCTGTCAGTTGTTCCAGTTTCAGGTGACATTCAGCAGAGTGAAAAGGTGGGCGTGGATCATTTACGTCCACTAGCGCTGCGTAGCTGTAGGCGTCTATTGCCTGCAGATACTCACCCAACTCCTGACGAGCCGCGCCAAGGCCAATGAAAAATCGCGCCTGATAATGATCAAGCATGCTGAGTAATTGAAATACTTTCGCTGCTTGCTCAATCTTTCCCGATTGGAAAAAGTTGTAACCTACGGCATAAATGTGTTCGATGGTGTCCTGAGACACATCGTGCAACATTTTTAGCGTGCCTCCCTCTTCCAGAAAAGACAGCAGCTCTTCTGCTTGCATTTGGGATGGATCGGTCGCGTTTGTTTTAGTCATGGTTGGTTATCCTTAAATGGCTCGTAGGATTTCTTGTAAAATACTGTGGTACTTCTGAACAAACTTGTTCATCGCTTCAACGGTCGAGTTGTATTGAGAACTGGTGTCGTTCAGCTCAGTGGTTTTGATTTGCACTTCATCGTTAAGCAACTTGGATTTAGCACTGACAGAACTAGAAAAATTAGACAGTTTTTTCGACTTCTCTTCGTCTTGGTACGACGCACCATCACCGATAGTAATACCTTGTGTTTGAAGGAAGTCTCGATGGTTTGTTATCTTATTATCCGTCAAATACTTGTACTCAGGTGAAGCTTCAAAATCCGTTTGATTACTGTAGTTAAAGTCACTCGCTTTGAAGTTACTTTCTGGATATCCCGGTTTATAAACCCCATCAACACTTTGCGTAGAGTGAATTTTTGATTGCACAACACCAAAAACTTTAAGCTGTATTGTGAGATCCTCTAATGCCTCTTTCTGGTCATTACGTTTCTCTAAACGGTTAACACGACGCTCATTTAGTGCAAGCAGCACTTGCTCATCAAAACGGTCTCCAATGCTGGACTCAACAACGGCCAACAAATCACGAGCCGTTAGAGAGTGCTCTGCTCTCACCTCGCGATCCGCTTTCTCTTTATCGGTGATATTGAGTAGACGCTCTTTCAATGCCCCTAAGTTCTTGCGCAATGCCTCGTATCGCTCAGTAAATGAAGCCCCGGTAGATTCACCTTTTACTATTTTTTCAAACTGTAATCGGATATCTCGTTCGGTGTTTTCTTTGATCAAATTAACTTGAGCTGCCGTTATTTGTGTCTTTTGGACATCGGCTATCGCTCTGTCCTGGTAAAAGTCGTCGATTTCTATATTTGTTAAACTCACCGCGAAGTTGGCGAACAGACTAGAAAGGGTCAAAGGCTCAGTTCCACCAATGACAGTATTAAGTGCTGCTTTTAGATTGTTCGTTCCACTCGCCTCACCATAAGCTGCGCTATATTGGCCTTTCACTTGAGCGGCCATTTCATCTAACGCTTCTTTAAGCTGCTGTTTAGAAATACCAGGAGTCCAGGTAATTCTGTTAGCTAGCGCACTTGCGTCATCGGTGCTTAAAGTAATACCGATGCCTTGAAAACTACTTTTTAATTGAGCTGAGACTTGAAGAGCGAAACTCTCTTTAGTCAACAGAAAATCCGAGCTCTTCAGTTGCGCGAGATTAACGGAACCTAAGCTACTAAAGGCATTGCGAAGAAAAGAAATAGAAGCATCTCTCACTTCACGGGAGCCCATTTGACTAGCAAGCTCTGCAACAAAAAGAGAAATTTCTTTGGTGGCATTAGCCAGACCTGTCTCGGAGAGGTTGGCGATCTGCTCCGCTTGGTTACTCTGAGTCCCCAAATTGAATTGACTAACAAACTCAGTAGATAACGAGCTATCTACGTTTTCCGTCAGTAACTTACTAAACCAAGCCTGAAACTGATTTGATAGCGTTTGGTTTGTTTGAGCATTAAACTCGGCTGCGGTTAATTCGCCATCTGAGTTAGCACTTTGTAGCGACTTTATCCAAACAGATGCGGTGTCGGTCAATGATATACCAGCAAACGCGTTATTTTTCGCTTTTAGGTTTTCAAGCGTATCAACATAAAGCGCGATGCTTTGTGATTCCGTTTGTCCCGAGATAGTTGGCAATGAAGAGATTAGAGAGGCAAGTTGCTGAGTCTCAGCTTCACCCAGTACAGGGGTAAATGCCTCTATCAAGTTTTGTTGGAAAGTGGGTAATGGTGCACTACTCGCAGCTGTGTCTGTTGCTCCTGTCGTAGAGCCAGTCGTTTTCATATTCGTCATTTCCAAACCTCTAAATCATCATGCCGCGCATCACTGTGGGACGCTTTCTGCGTTTACCTGACGTACCTTGTAGCTGAGTTTGTTGTTGCCGGCGGCGCTGGACTTCGTCTATTAGCTCTTGCTCTGCACGTTTCATGGTATCTACTGGCGCTTTTATGCCGCCAAGTAAAACATCCCCCGCAACAGGACCAACACCTAAGCCTTCCAATAGCTCGTTAAAAATATCGGTTCTGTCTTCAGCTTTTCTAATGGCAAGCTCAGCATTCTCAATCGCATCGGTAAACGGTTGCTTCATCTTGATTCCTATCTTAAAGCGGGTCATCTCATCGGTGCTGTCAGTAACAGTCGTGAGTTTTTACTTTTTCAACTTTTTCAAAGGTCTATAATCTGCTAGGCGTAAACAGTACCAGTCGTCTAGCTCATCATGGCTTGCACCGCATGCTTTTAGATAGAACTGTGCCAATCGCTGGCTGCTCATGTTGCTACCACGTAACACATCGACATTGCCGCGAATGACCCAATCGGAGGGATAAAGTTGAATGGCATGTTCAGCCAAGAGAAATAAGCCGGCAAAGGGGTTACTCAACCCCAATTTTGGACGAATGCGTTTCAGAAGAACGATGATGATTTCACCGTCCTCCACCCGAAAAACGAGCTCTAAGCCTCCAACTTCAATTCGATAACCAAGTTGAATTTCACTTTGTTGCCAAAAGTATGGCGTCACTTCGATCCCCGCTTGCGCCAGCGAGAGTATTAGTTTTGTTTTCATTACATCCCCACCCTTCCAAGTGGCTGAATATTGATTTGCTGGGTTAGTTCTTGAAATGACAAAACGGGCAGATCGTAGTATTCCGATTCAATAAGCTTTCGCACATATCGGCGTACATCCATAGACACAACTAGCACAGGTTTATTCGGCATGCGGCTTAAGTCACCAATGGTCTGTTTCACATCACTGACAAATTGTTGCGTTACTGACGGGTCTAACGCCAAGTAACTCCCTGCTGAGGTTTGACGAATACCGCTGCGTATTGTGTCTTCGAGACTTTGATCCAATAAGTAAGCGGGCAACATGTTTTGTCCGCTCGCGTATTTGTAGCAAATGTAACGTTTTAAGCTGGAACGAATGTACTCCGTCAGCTGTACAACATCTTTCTCTTTTTGGCCCCACTCAACCATCGCTTCCAAGATCACGCGAAGGTTTCGGATAGAAATGTCTTCAGAAACCAAGCGTTGCAAGATTTCCGTCATTTTTTGCAACGGAACAATACGCTGGGCCTCTTTGACTAGCTCCGAATAACTGCCTTCCATCTGCTCCAACAGATAACGCGTCTCCTGAATACCAATAAAGTCTTGCGCGTACTCCTTAAGAACATGAGACAAGTGGTACGTTAAAATTCTGTCGGGTGTGAGAAAACCTACATGACTGGCTACGAGTTTTTGCTCATAACTCTGTGCCACCCAAATGCTAGAAATACCAGGTAGAAAATCTTCATCTTGCTCATAAGGCACGCCTAATAAATCGATCTGTTCATTCCCTTCTGTCACCAAGAGTTGATCTTTAACAATTCGTCCTCGTGCAACCGGGACTTCTTGTAACTGAATTAAGTACTCGCCATTTTGCATCCCCTCGTTAAAGCGCAGGTGGATGCCTGGGAAAGGCACGCCTAGGTCGAGATATAGTGCGCGTCTAACCCTTGCTAGCTCTTCATTTAATGCGACCGCTTCCAAGCTTTCCTGAAGGCTCGCGTCAAGATCAATCAACAGCGGGACCGTCATGGCGAACTCTTCTTGCTCACCTAACTTACCTTTGCTGTTTCTAGAAGGCGTGGGTTTGCTTGGCTTCGCTGCTGGCGAACCGGCCCCTTGCGAAACAAAGCTTGATAAGTCGGTGCTATCTGATTCCGCTTGTTTTTTCTGTTGATAGAAAAGGAAGAAACCACCACCACCAACCACGGCGGCCAAGACCAGAAAAGTGATTTTTGGAAACCCAGGGATGAGTGCGAACAGCACCAAAAGCACACCACCAATAAGAAGTGCTCGTGGCTGAGCAATCACTTGCCCACCAATATCCGATCCAAGATCAGAAGAGTCTTCATGGGAAACACGCGTCACGATAATACCGGCGGTAATCGCGATAAAGAGTGCCGGGATCTGCGATACCAAACCATCGCCAACGGTCAAAATCGCAAACAACTCAAGTGCTTCAGAAGCACTCATGCCTTTTTGCGTTACCCCGATCGTGACGCCACCTAAGATGTTGACCACAATGATGACCAGACCCGCAATGGAGTCGCCTTTAACGAACTTCATCGCGCCATCCATCGAGCCATACATTTGGCTTTCTTTTTCAATCAGTGATCGTCGGTGCCTAGCTTCGTGTACGTCAATTACTCCGGCACGCATGTCACCGTCAATACTCATCTGCTTACCAGGCATCGCATCGAGTGAGAAGCGCGCACTAACTTCTGCTACCCTTTCTGAGCCTTTGGTGATCACCATAAACTGAACAATGGTAATGATCAGGAACACAACAATACCGACCACTAAGTTACCGCCCACAACGAAGTTACCGAATGTATAAACGATTTGACCAGCATCGCCTTGTAGCAAGATCAAACGGGTTGTCGTGATAGATAAAGACAGACGAAACAATGTCGTGATCAATAGCACCGCAGGAAATGCAGAGAACTCAAGTGGCGTGGTGATGTAAATCGCTAACATAAGCAGCACCACTGCAATGCTCATGTTGGTGCCAATCAGTACATCCACCAGTGCGGTAGGAAGTGGCAATATCATCATAAAGACGATCGCGAGTAACATCACCGCAAGCATGATGTCTTTGCGTTGCCCTACTTTGTTTAGAATATCGATCAACTTATTCATGTGATTCACTATTTAAAGATTGCAGATAGCGTCGGTGCGCTTGGCGTGCCCCATCGACGTCATTTTGTTTCCAACGCGCTTGGCTTAAACAAAACCAGAGTCCTGCCGAGTCAGGATGAAGGTCGGATTTTAATAGGTGCTCACACACCTCAATCGCCCGGGTATATTGACCACTTTGTAAACACGCCACAGCAAGTGTTTGCATCGCCTCTTTGTGCTGCGGTTCTATTTCTAGAACCGCATCGAGAATAGAAATGGCATGCTCTGGCTTTTGGTATTGAACTTGTAGCGCAGCGTGAACAAGTAAGAGTTCAATGTCTTTGGATCTCAACATGTTGGTTAGACCTGGATAAGGAGATTGAGCGCCATAGTGAGGTAACGCTGATCAAGTTGTGTACTTTGTAGCGTTTCAGATGCTTTGATAAAAGAAGCGGAGCCTGAATCCTGTGCAAGAACTTGCAGCTGAGCTAACGTTTCATCAAATTGTTGACGGTATTTTTCTGGACGCAACAACTCTGAGTGCAGCAGCTTGGGCTTAGTTAACGCGATGAGATATTGGTCTGAAGGCCGGAGGTCATAGAGCTTCTCTAAATGTGTAGCGACCGCCTGACCATCAGGAAGCAATTGAAATCGCTCTGGGAAATCGGCCTTAACTTCACTATGAGTAACATGCGTAAAGGCTTCGATGCCTACGTTTAAAGTGCTGACTCGAGTCATGAGCCTGCCACATCGTTATGTAGACGAGCCAAAAGCGTAAACGCTTGCTCTAAGGTCGGAAGTGTTACTTCTTCTCCTTTTAGCCTTGCTGAAAAAACCAGAGTTTGCTCATCTAACAAGCCGGTTTTAATTTCGAAAGGCCAGCCTTGATCGGCATGACACAAACACAGTGCACTTTGAATCATGTCACTGATTTGATGCCAAGATAACGCTCGAGACAACATCAAGAATAACTGCTCACCCTGTCGCTCAATATGCAGCGTACCACTTTGCTCAAAATCCAGCTGCACCCGTCCAGCTGATGAGAAATCGACGGCATCGAGCCCCATTCCTCGGCAAAATTCATCGACGGATGCATCAATCCAACTCATCTTCCCACGCTTCCTCTTCTTCTATATCAATGGCTTCGTCTAGCGCCTTTTGTACCGCTTGGATTAAATTCTGTCGTTGTTCTTCATCGGCGAATACGTCAATTGGGATTGCGCGGACTAACTTATGGAACTCTCGAAAAAAATCGATTTTTTGTTCTACAGCCGTCAATTCCATTGCGTTGGCGACTTTCCATATCTCATCACTGCTTACCCATCGCTGCTCTACCAACGCAATCACATCAGCCATCAAATTAGAAACTTGATAAGCCATAATTCGTCCTTTCCGGTTTAAACATTTGGAACAGCTGACTCACACGATCTTGCAACGTATTCAGAGTTTTGAGTTTTTGCATATCGGACATCAACCACTGCAACTTAACCGAATCGATACTGCTACCTTGAACACTAAGATCTGCACTCATGCCTTGCAGCATAAAGTCAACAGCAGTCGATACCTCCTGCTCACCAAAGCGCGCCACTACATCTTGATAAGCCGCGCCGAGCCCTTGATAACTATGAACGGTATCGCGGTAGAAGCCGCGCAGCTGATGCAAAGAGCTAAACTCTTGCTCTTGGCTGTATTCATCAGCAAAATTTGAGACACGGATTTCCGTATCAATTTGAGACCATGTATCTGGGTTTTGCTCGATTCTTAGAAGTGCTTGGTCAATCAGCGCTAGTAGGTGTTTACTTTCTGGACTCGCACTCAAAAACTTTTTCACGGCTTTTAGGGCGAGGTATTGATGGATTTTCTCCTCGGAAAACCCATTCAAGTAGGCTTGTAATTGCGCGATGGTCGAGATATTTCCTCCCGCCATTTTTGTAGCCAAATCTTTGATCTTTTGATTCTTTTCAAGATCAGGGACTTTTCTTAAATAGTCCGAAACGAGTTCATGTGCTTCATTAACTCGAACACCACTGTCTTTCACTTTGCGCTTAGTCAGATCTTTCTCTGCTTTTTCGGAACCGAGTGAAGTGAGTTCTTCCATCGCATCAAAAAGTGATTGTGTGGCATTGTGAACACGGACGGTTTCACCGCGATAATTGCCTTTTTGTGAAACGTCGGGACGAGACGATTCCAACCCGCTTTGGATAGACGCATCAAACTTTGGATTTGTTGCGATATGATTGTTGATAATACTCATTCACTTGCACTCCTTCCGCACAATACAGGCGAATTATAGGAAGTGCGCTTTTTTGAAGCTGTCAAAATCAGACGTGTTTTTTTAGTGCGCTTTCAGTTTTCTAAAAACTCCCGACTGATATTCACTATAAATTGATTCTTATACTTTCTATTCTCTCAGCATCAATCATTGCGCATATTTTTACCTTGAACGATTTCTCATACATCACTGATATCCAACAATCTGCGATTAAACACACGCGTTTGATCCAAATTCGCGGGCGCGTTACACAAGTCACCGGCACCATTATCAAAGCTGTCGTCCCTGGCGTTCGTGTAGGTGAACTGTGTGAGTTGCGTAATCCCGATCAAACTCTGTCTTTGTTAGCGGAAGTGGTTGGCTTCCAGCAGCATCACGCTTTGCTCACCCCATTAGGAAATATGTTTGGGATTTCCTCAAATACAGAAGTAAGCCCAATGGGCAAAATGCACGAAGTGGGTGTTGGCGACCACCTGTTAGGTAAAACGCTTGACGGGCTTGGACGTCCTTTCGATGGTACGCAAAGTCAGGAACCAAGTGCTTGGTATCCTGTTTATCGCGATGCGCCACCACCAATGCAACGTAAACTAATTGAAAAGCCAATCTCTCTTGGCGTTCGATCCATTGATGGGCTACTGACCTGTGGTGAAGGTCAGCGCATGGGTATTTTTGCAGCGGCTGGCGGGGGTAAAAGTACCCTACTGGCAAAACTGATTCGCTCCGCAGAAGTTGACGTGACCGTTCTCGCCTTAATTGGTGAACGCGGACGCGAAGTGCGCGAGTTTATTGAGCATGACCTAGGCGAAGAAGGAATGGCCAAATCGGTTTTAGTGGTCGCTACCTCTGATCGCCCAGCAATGGAGCGTGCCAAAGCCGCTTTTGTTGCCACTTCTATCGCAGAATATTTTCGTGATCAAGGTAAACGCGTGCTACTGCTGATGGATTCTGTAACGCGTTTCGCCCGCGCACAGAGGGAGATTGGACTAGCCGCAGGCGAGCCACCAACACGACGTGGCTATCCGCCTTCTGTTTTTGCCGCTTTGCCAAAGCTGATGGAACGAGCTGGACAATCAGACAAAGGATCAATTACAGCACTGTACACCGTGTTGGTGGAAGGTGACGACATGACGGAGCCTGTCGCGGATGAAACTCGCTCAATTCTAGACGGGCACATCATTCTCTCGCGCAAACTTGCGGCAATGAACCATTATCCCGCCATTGATGTACTTCGCTCAGCAAGCCGAGTGATGAATCAAATCGTTGAATCCGATCATCAGGCGTCTGCTGCTCATATTCGCGAAATGTTAGCTAAGTATGAAGAAGTTGAACTGCTAATCAAAATTGGCGAATACCAACATGGCGCAGATAGTCGAGCGGATTTGGCCATTGCACAAAGTGATGATATACGCGCCTTTTTACGCCAAGGCACTCATGAACCAAGCGATCTTGATGGCGCTATCGCTCAACTTAAAGGGATGGCGAAACAATGATAGAACGCTTATTAGAAATCAAAAAAATTCGCGCTGAACGTGCGGATAAAGCCGTCAAGCGTCAAGAATACCGAGTGTCAAACGCCGCAGCACAGGTTCAAAAGGCCGAACGTTCTGTCGCGGACTATCACGTTTGGCGCCAGGAAGAAGAAGAGCGACGTTTTGCTAAAGCAAAACAACAAACGCTCGTTCTCAAAGAGCTAGAAACATTAAGACAAGAAGTCGCGTTGTTAAGAGAGAGAGAAGCCGAACTTAAACAACGTGTGGCCGAATCAAAAAAAGCGCTTGAAATCGAACGCTCGGCACTTAAAGAAAAGCAAAAAGAGGCGCGACAAGCCCATAAAACCAAAGAAAAATTCGTTCAGTTGCAGCAACAAGAAGTCGCGGAAAAATCGCGAGAAAGGCAATACCAAGAAGAACTCGAACAGGAAGAGTTTCGCACTGTCGACATTATCTAAAGGTTCACTATGCGCATTACCACAACAACTGAAACATCGAATACGCTGCACAAATCAACGCCAGAACAAGCGCCTCTCGAGAAGGAGGCCGAGCTTCAATCACAATTCGAGCATGCAATGACGAAGAAGCCTAGCAAGGGAAAGGAATCTATCGTTGCGAATCCCCAAAAGAATCATACTGGCGAAGAAGACATACCGCTAAGGCATAAGACATCTCAAGGTCTAGATAAGAAACATAACCTATCGAACCAAGAAGCCAACGCTGACAAAAACATCTCCACTTTAAAAGGTAAAAGTGACGTCGTCACTAAGAGAGACGTAGAGAAATCGAAAGACGACGCAGCAAATAGCGAAGAAATAATTAGTGAAAACAATAAATTGCTTAAACATGATGGAAAAAGCGATGGCGACACAGTTCTAAGCTCCCCTTCTACCGAGCGTGTTGATTCTCACTTTCAAGCTCAAGCTCATTTGAAAGATGATAAACCGACGCCGATGGATAAACATACCTCACCGGATTGTCTCTCTACGCTTGAATCTGGCTTGCTCCCCCAAAGTGCGACAGCGACAGTGCTCGCTCAAGATGGGATTAACATTGTTGGCTTAACGAAAAAGCAAACTGAAACAGCGCACAATAAGCGTGCAACTCCGCCGCTACAGAATACAGGCAAACGATCAGACCAAACTGATGGCCTGCCTGAAACCAAGCCCCTTGAAAAAATCGAGACGAAAAGCGCACTAGTCGCCGTGAAAACGGATGAAGAAAAAGTACCTTCTCAACCCTTTGCAAGTGCGGTAACACAAGGCGATGTCATCCTAAAAAGTGTTGCTTCGCAGGCTCAACCAAGCCCAACGCGAGACGTAAACCAATTACTCCAGCAATTGGTGGATAAAATCTATGTTGCTCTGCCAACCGCATCGGACAACAAAGAGGTTCGGCTGTTTCTAAGTGAAGGACAATTAAAAGGTGGCGAAATCCACATCAAGTTGGACGCTCAAGGGTATAGCGTGACGATTCGACAAGAGCATGCCCTTTCCATTATTAGCCAGCAAGCTAGACAAGATCTTGCTGAACGGCTAAACCGATTCGGTGGTGAGCAGCCACTTCGCTTAGCGATCAGCGAACAAACTCAACAGCTCGATCAACAACAACATGAACAACAACACTCACGCCAACAACGCAGCGTGTATGAAGAATGGCAAGCGGAGAATGACCTATGACACCGTTAATAATACCCAAAGTGGATGCAGAAAGTATCGCGCTCAGCAATCAACTTTGTGCAAAACAGTGCCACTTCCAAGGGACTGATGGTCAGAGCGTATCGATTACTGTTGCTCAAATCCCTTCATTTGAAGGGTTCCGTTTAACCACGTTGATTGGAGGGCAAACCCTACAAGTAGACTTTTCTCGTGCGCAGCTCCAACATTGGCTGAAATCGACCTTAAATGCTACTGCGTTTGAGTCCCTGCCTAACTCCCTCCAGTTAGCACTTTTGAGCTCACAGATAGAACCGCATAGTGAGGTAATCAAAGCGCTATTTGGTCAGTTACCCATTCTTAGTCAACTACAGCCGTTAGAGGCGAGCCAGGCCCAAGAGCATACTTTAATGTTAACCCTCAATAAGCCTAACGGCTCTCTTTGTTTGTGGGTTAGCGAAGGATCAGACGTGTTGTTGGATGCGCTACCAAACAGCGCTGCTCTACAAGCTCGACACCTCGCTTTACCTGTGTGGTTAAGTCTTGGAAGGACCCATTTGACGTTAAGCGAATTTAATTCGCTCGAGCTGGGAGATGTCATCTTTTTTGACGATGGTTACATCGCCAAGCAACAAGCCATTTTTCAAGTATCTAACCAGAATCTCTGGCGCTGCCAGCTAGATGACCAAACTCTTCACATTATTGAAAAAGAAACCAATATGAATGACGTAAACACTTCAGAAATGTTAACCGACCACCAGCAACTGCCTGTGGAACTCACGTTTGATATCGGCCATCAAACCATCACGCTAGAGCAGCTTAACCAGCTTCAGCCAGGGTACGTATTCGAGCTAAACCAGCCTGTATCTAAGCCGGTAACATTGCGTGCCAACGGCAAAATCATTGGTGAGTGTGAACTGGTTAATGTTAACGAACATTTAGGTGTGCGCGTACTGGAGCTGTTCGGTGGCACGCAGGAGCTAGCATGATCCAGTTACCCGACGAGCTCAATCTCATTGTCAGCTTAGCACTGCTGGCACTGATCCCATTTATCGCCATGATGGCGACGTCGTTTGTGAAACTCGCCGTTGTATTCTCACTGTTGCGTAACGCTCTCGGTGTACAGCAAATTCCGCCGAATATGGCGCTTTACGGATTGGCCATCATTCTGTCAATTTTCATCATGGCTCCCGTCGGGTTTGAAACCTACGACTACGTAAAGCAGCATGATATCTCCCTTGAAGATTCTGCAAGTGTAGAAGGCCTCATTGAAAGCGGTTTACAGCCTTATCGAGAATTTTTGAAAAAGCATATTCGGGAAACCGAAGCCATATTCTTCACTGATGCTGCACGCACATTGTGGCCACAGAAGTACGTAGACCGTTTAGAGTCGGACAGCTTATTGCTCTTACTGCCCGCATTTACCGTCAGCGAGCTTACTCGCGCTTTTGAAATTGGCTTTCTGTTGTACTTACCGTTCATCGCTATTGACCTAATTGTGTCGAATATCCTACTCGCGATGGGGATGATGATGGTATCGCCAATGACGATTTCCCTCCCCTTCAAATTGTTGCTTTTTGTCTTGCTTGACGGCTGGACAAAGCTCACCCACGGCTTAGTGTTGAGTTACGGTTAATCACGGAGAAAGTATGCATTCTGCTGAAATCATTCATTTCACGACTCAAGCATTAACCCTAGTGTTGTACTTGTCATTACCGCCGATTTTAGTCGCAGCATTGGTTGGTACATTGGTGTCGCTTATTCAGGCGTTAACTCAGGTCCAAGAACAAACGTTAGGCTTTGTGGTCAAGCTTATCGCGGTCATTATTACGCTGTTCGTCACAACGCAATGGCTAGGGGCAGAGCTCCACGCCTTCGCCTCGCTTGCTATGGATAAAATTCCTCAAATACGATGAGTTATCACGACTTACACCAGGCTTTATTTTTGTACAGCCTGACGTTACCTAGGTTAATGGCATGCTTCATCTTTTTGCCTATTTTGAGCAAGCAAATGTTAGGCGGCACCATGGTGAGAAATGGTGTGCTTTGCTCACTCGCACTGTTTATATTTCCGATGATTAATCAGCAAAGCTTGCCCGCAGAAACCGACGGCATTTGGCTGATAATGATTTTGGGTAAGGAGGTATTAATTGGGCTATTGATAGGGTTTGTTGCTGCTATCCCCTTTTGGGCGATAGAAGCGGCCGGTTTTCTGGTCGACAACCAACGTGGGGCTGCCATGGCAAGTATGTTTAACCCAACGCTAGGCTCACAATCCACACCAACAGCGGTATTACTGACCCAAACGTTGATTACCCTGTTCTTCTCTGGCGGGGGCTTTGTCACTTTTATCTATGCGTTATTCAAAAGCTATACATCTTGGCCGATCGTGGACTTTTTCCCAACCGTTAACGACGCATGGGTGAGTTTCTTCTACGCGCAATTTGAACAGCTTATGTGGCTTGGTGTGTTGATGTCCGCTCCACTAGTGTTGGCAATGTTTCTTGCTGAGTTTGGTCTGGCGCTTATCAGTCGTTTTGCACCGCAATTGAATGTTTTTTTCCTTGCCATGCCAATAAAAAGTGCCATCGCGAGTGTTTTACTGATCGTGTATCTCGGAATAATGATGGATCACTTTGAAGTACAGTTTTACGGCATTACCCGATTCGCAGAACAACTCAATACCATTTGGCAATAACGCTTAGGATTCTTTATGAGTGCAGAAAAAACAGAGCAACCCACCGCAAAAAAGTTACGCGATGCTCGACAGAAAGGTCAGGTTGCCAAAAGCCAAGAAATCGTATCGTCTGCATTAATTTTGGCGCTCATAATTGTACTGTTTGCGTTCGCCGATTATTACATGTCGCACATCTCAGCGCTTATTCTCCTACCAAGTAAGCTTGCTTATCAGGGTTTCCAAGATGCGCTAGTCGATGTCGCTATCGCCATCGCAAAAGAAATTGCCTATCTACTCGCTCCGATTATTCTGGTTGCTGCACTCGTCGCCATCTTTTCCAATATGGGGCAGTTCGGGTTCCTATTTAGTGGTGAATCCGTTAAACCCGACATCAAAAAGATCAATCCCGTCGAAGGGGCCAAACGCATTTTTTCCCTTAAGAGTGTGATTGAGTTTATCAAGTCGATCCTTAAAGTCTCTCTTCTTTCCTGCATTATCTGGGTGACATTACGCGGTAATATCAACGCTTTAATGCAAATTCCAACTTGTGGGCTAGAATGTGTCCCGACCATTACTGGCGTCATGATTAAACAATTAATGATTATCTCTTCGGTAGGCTTCATCGTCATCGCTGCAGCAGATTTTGCGTACCAGAAGTTTGATCACACGAAAAAGCTCAAAATGAGCAAGGACGAAGTGAAGCGCGAATACAAAGAGATGGAAGGCAGTCCAGAAATAAAAAGCAAACGTCGTCAGTTGCACCAAGAGCTACAAGCCTCCAATCAACGCGAAAACGTTAAACGTTCTAATGTATTAGTTACAAACCCAACACATATCGCGGTTGGCCTTTATTACAAGAAAGGCGAAACGCCCCTGCCCGTCATCACTTTGATGGAAACCGATGCGGTAGCCAAACGTATGGTCGCAATCGCTAGAGAGGAAGGCGTGCCTGTGATGCAAAAAGTCCCTCTTGCTCGTGCACTATACGCCGACGGCAACGTCGACCAGTACATCCCAAGCGATCTTATTGAAGCAACTGCGGAAGTGCTTCGTTGGTTGGCCTCGTTAGAGTCCGAGGCGGACTAACAAACCACATCCCATTCAAGATCGGGGCTTACAACTGCCCAGCTTTCAACCTCGATACTTTCAACGCTATAATGCGGTATTCTTTAACTGTATGTTGTTTTTATGAAATCTAACTTAAGCATTCGCTCCTACACGAAACGTATGAGCCGACATACTCATAGTGATTATCATCAACTGGTGCTTCCTCTCCAGGGCAACATACATATTGATATGGATAGTTATGTCGGAAAGGTGGCGGTTGGCGACTGCATAGTCATCCCCAAAAGTTGTGCCCACGGTTTTAATGCCGAAGAGTCATCACGCTTTATTGTTGCGGATATGACCACTTTGCCCACTCATTTGATGGATAATAGTGTGGCTGTGTTTTCGATTAGCCCGCCTCTACTGAGCTTTATCCAGTTTGTCGAAAAGCAACTTGAGTATCAGGTTAATGATGAAATTGAAAACTCAATGGTTGCAACCTTCTATCTGTTGCTAGAGCAGCAAAAGCGGTCTCGCTCCGTAGATTCGCGTATTCGAGATGTACAGGTTGTGATCGCCGAGCAGCTTGATCAGCCACTCACCATTGCCTCATTAGCGAATGCCGCTTGCTTGAGTCCGACGCAGTTTAAAAAGCTTTTTAAAGAGCAGCTAAAAGTGAGCGTCCATAAGTACATTACACTACAACGTATGGAAAAAGCCAAAGCACTACTGACTCATACAGACCTTCCAGTTCAGTTGATAGCTGAACGAGTTGGTTATAGTGACCTTTCCGCGTTTAGTCGACGGTTTTCAATGCATTTTGGCATGTCTCCTAGAGAGTTTTCCCGGTAGTCACTAAAATAGTCCTCTGGAACAAGTATTCCGTCTTTTCAGCACAAAACTCTCTATCGCTTTCTTTTATTCTTTCTACCCTAAAACAGCCATTCACTAGGTAGAAATTACAGTGTTAAAAAAACATTTCACCGACTATCAATTAGGAACTTTATCCATACTTTTTGCTTCAACCCTGTGGGGAACGACGGGCACCGCTGCCAGCTTGGCACCGGATGTCAGTGCTCTCGCCATTGGCGCATTTTCTATGGGTATTGGTGGATTTATGCAAGCATGTCTGTCTGCGAAGTCACTGAAGAGAGATTTTCGAAAAGTCGTACATAAGAAGAAAACGTTACTGGTTAGTATTATCGCCTTAGCCACCTACCCACTGGCTTTTTATTCATCAATGCGATTCGCCGGTGTGGCTATTGGTACGGTTGTTTCTATCTCCACTGCACCTTTCTTTTCTGCTTTGTTAGAGTGTCTCTTTAGCCGAAATCAGACCATAACCAAGCGCTGGATGATGAGTTTCGCAATCGGGGTCATTGGCATTACCTTGTTGTTGGCTTCTGAGTCATCCGCAAATAGCTTATTTGATCATGATATGAAGCATTGGGGTGTATTACTTGGCCTATTGGCAGGTTTGACGTACGCCATTTACTCATGGGGAGTAAAGACTATGATTGACCACGGCATTGAATCGCAAACGGCCATGGGAAGTGTTTTTGGTATTGGTGGAGTTTTGCTTCTACCAACACTTTTCATCACGGGCGATAATCTATTTGCATCATCAACTAATACGACGGTCATGCTCTACATGGCCTTGATTCCAATGGGGTTAGGTTACGTCGCTTTTGGGTTTGGGCTACGGTTTGTTACAGCCAGTGGAGCTAGCATACTCACGCTATTTGAACCTGTTATCGCAGCAGCACTAGCAGTTGCGATTGTTGGGGAAGAAATTTCTTTCATTGGTTGGGTTGGTATAACGTTGACACTTGTGTGTTTGTTTCTTCAGTCGAAAAGTTAAATTCAATGGACATGAGCCAGCCCCAAAAAGGAACGCTGACGGTAGATAAAGTAAGGAGCAGCACCTACCCCCTACTTTACCATTTGAAATTACACCCAGCCTTCAGCCAAGTACATCAATCGCAATTGACTTGGTGAGCCTAGTTTTTCTAGCGCATCTAACTGGACGTCACTCAGGTTTGGGCATTTATCAAGATAAACTCGTCCGTTTGCTGCATCTAGGGGGAGCTTGTAGGTTAGCTTTTCGTTTATTTTACTTGCTTCCCCTTTATCAATCGCTCGAACAGCTGGCATGAGCCAATCCCAATCTTCTCCTAACAGTTTTTTAAACGCCCCGTTAGCAATAGACTCGGTTTTACTTGGTGCATCCTCTGGGCTTAGCTTCAAGATAGAATCTACGTCAGGAACCAAGTGCTCACTTGGCTCTGAACCCAACATCTTTTTCAGTGTTAATCGAGCGGCTTCCATCTCTTGTGCTTCTTTAGGCGCTTGAGGAGAAGTCATTGCAGTATCCTCCTTAGGGCCAAGGTACGCCATTAATGCGCGGACAGAAGCCGGATCTTGCATACTGAAGGTAAAGTCTCCTTTTGCATTGGAAACTTCAAGTCTAGGTAAAACACCAGACATTTCGCCTTGCATAAGTTGCTCTTTTACTTCCGTATTTAACCCGTATGCCCCAGCTTGGTTCGCCACAAAGCCACCGCCACTCATGATAGCAGTCGTTGCCGCAGAACCGATTGCCTCTTTTGCTATCGGTGTGACGCCCACCGTTGCTACAGAGCTAACACCGAACGTGCCCAGGCTCCCCGTCGCCATACCTAACGTAGCTCCAATGCCACCTTCAGCCGACAGTATCGCATGACCTTGAGCCAAGGTTTGCTGCATCGGCATAGAAAGACGTTGATCTCGCCCTGGCAGCTGTGAAATTTGTTCTAACTGATGATGGTAAGCCTCAGCATCACCATTTACGGCCGCTTTGTGCAGCTCTCGACCTGTAGAAATCAATAAGCCAACGCCAGGTAATGCCAAGTTAATAACGGCGTTCACACCAGAACCTTTTAGCTTTTCTTTGCCCATCTGTAACAGTTCAGCAGCGAAGCCATCCATTTTTCCTGGATACTGGGCTTCTAAACTCACCTGCATACGCGGATCTTTGCTGATCGCATCAAACGTATTTTTAAGCTGCTGGTACGTATCGCTGCTCACTTTTATTTCATCCAATAGGCTGACAACTTCTAAGATTTTACGCTCAGTAAGTGGCTCACCGCGATAGCCTGAAGGACTCACTAGGGAGTAAGCCAACAGCGCAACCTCAGGTTTTTCTTGCTTAAGTAGCGCCTGCTTTAAATCAAGGTGAGTTTTGATGTTTTCTTGGAAAAACTTAGTGTATTTGCTTCTCAATACGCCTTCGTGAATAGAAGCAAACTTATGACCTTTGTGGAATGTGGAAGGTTCTTTTACTTCACCTCTTTTACTGATCACTCGATCATCTTTTTGCGCAGCAACTGCACGAAACTGTTCTAGATCAGGTACTGGGCTTTGGCTGATTTTTTGTGTTGTATTAACCATTTTTCTCTCCTACACACGAAGTGATTGAACATGAGCTTGTTCATGATTAGAGGTGGTTGGAATCGCTTGATCCAACATTGCGAAACGCGCTTGCCACAGCTCGGCCTGTTCAATAACTTCGTGAAACCAAGCGGTAAGGTTCGTCGTATTTAGATGCTCAACGGGTTTACGTCCTGCTAAGACAAGCTGTCGACCGTTTGGAGCCAAAGCAAGTGCGAGGCTGCCACTACCTATTCCTTGATAGTTAGCATGAGCAAGAAGCTCTAAACCTTTTAGTCGTTGTTCACCGGATTTTTCTAACCCTCCGAACGTTACAGACAGCATCAAATCATCCGTATCTGTAGCGATGAAATACAACATGTAGCGATCATCGACCAGTAGCTGACAACGTTCATTTTCTTCAAAATTCAGTTCGGGCAACTCATTGAGTTGGCAAAACTCCAAGAGCAGTTGTTGAATCGTGTTCATAACTTTTTCCTTTTGTTTCAATAACTCTATTGAACAACGATTGCAGATTGAACGATGTCGGTAATGGCTTTATTTTTGTCACTTTTTCGCCTTCATTGTGAGGTTTTCCGCAGAAATCTCGCTCTAAAATCGAGTTGCCAGAGTAATAAAAAAGAGCAGCTCAGAGCTGCTCTTTCAATAAAGGTTAGATGCTTAGCATGATGTATTTGCTCACTTCTTTTGCAGAGTGACTAACCCAGTTTATGGCTATCAAAAATGACTTCTGTTGGCGGGAACATATTCGAAACAGGTGGTCGTTGTGCATCTCCAAACATTGGTGCACCGAATGCAGATGTCGCCCACGGGTCAACAATTTTCACATCCTTACTCCACGTTGATGGATCTTTTATGTCGCTCTCCTCTTGTCGACCAACCAGTACATAAAGGTGTGTACCTGAATGACCCTTTTTAAACGCAACCACTTCTACTTTGGGTTCACTTTCAGGTGTTCCTGACATGCCTTGAATCATCTCAGCGGCGGCAGCAAAGGCAAATGTAGTACAGCAGCCGGCTTTCGCGGTTTGTACTGCCTTAGCAATGTTCTGTAGAGTGCTTAATTGCGGTGCGGTTCCTCTTTGTGCTGCAGCTTGAACTCCGTTTGCGGACATCGTCGCTCTGTGATCTTGCATGATTCGCGCTTGATCCGCGTGAAGCTCTTTTAGTCGTGGCTTTCCTTTTGTTTCATAAAACTGTGACCCCTTAACACCGAACGTATTTAAGTCCGTACAGGCAAAATCACCAAGCTTTTGAAGGTTGGCTTTATGTTCGTTGATAAGCGCGGCACTCGATGAAGCTTTATTGGTTTTGGAAGATGAGGCTGCCGTTTGTGCAGTGGGCCAATTTGAGCTAGGACCAGACGACAATCTCTCAAGATTTTTCAGGCTCCCAAGCGTTAACTTGTTTTCACCGTTCAACACATTTTTCAGCATGAGCTTCGCAACATCTTTAGGAATACCCTGCTTAGTAAGCAGGTTCACTACAATATCTTTCGCTTTATTCTGGTGGCTAATACGCGCGCTGATACTTTTATTTTTTGGTGCGCCCTCTTTAACAAAAATATCTTTACCGTTGTGTGCTCGAACCTCTTTGTCGTCAGCTTGATTTTGTGTCGCCAAATGTGACGTTAACTGACTCAACGAGTGCATGTGCGATGTATTAATATTGACCATGTGTGATGCCTTAAACTTGAATAAATGCGTGTACGTCTGTTTGGCTAAAATCTACAACCGTGTTGTTTTGAAATAACTGTACCCAAGTATCAACTAATTCATTCAACTGAATGATTAAGTTAGCAATGTTGGTGAGTTCACTTCCAGCCGCGATAGCAACTTGAAGAACAACGTCTTTGCGTGTTGGATTCACACAAAACTGCACACCACCTGTTTCTCGATACAAGAAGTTGTATTCAAGTAAAACTTGAAGTTTATCTAGCGTAATATCATCTTGTTCTATAAGCAGTTTTTTGGAAATCAATAACTCGCCTTTTTCCTCTACGAGCAGAACATCGACACTGTTGTTTTCAGCAAAATGCAGTGACCACATTTGATCGTCATACGCTGTCACGCGCTCAAGGTTCAGCACTTCTCCTAGCTCAGAGAGAAGCATATTAATCTTTCCTGTATCCATGTTGTGTCCTGTCTAATTTATTATAACTAAGTGACATCGATATATTTATTGCAGCGAAGCCACTTGGGTATAACGGCTCATTTAAATAAGCGAATAAGGATAAAAGAGATTTTATGGCGAGATAGAAACCGACACTTTATTTCAACGTCTCATTTTTATTGCTATTAGCCGTTTTATTGAGAAGAAAAATTAAGGTTAAGCTGGAAAATAAAAGAGCGGCAATCGCCGCTCCGAAAATTAAATAGAAGTAGAAAATCACTTAATACCGTGAAGGCTATTTTCTGCATCCATAGCTAAAGGATTGAACGAGTCGTTACGAAGTTCTGCTATCGCGTATAGCATGCGACCCATGCGACCATTTCCATCGGTAAAGCCATGGTACCCGATAACTCCGGCGAACAAATGTTTACCTAAGTCTTTATCTTCTACAGGGTTCTCTTTCAAAAAGCCTTCAATGTGCTGCTTTAACATGCCCTCACCGCCAATACTTGAAGGCAAAGTGCCACCCGAAATATTTGGCCCTCGGTAATCACGCTCAACATTAGGCACCAATCGAGTGTGCAGCTCTTTTAGGTTTTCCATATTCAATAAATCTTTACCATTAGACGCGTATTCTTTCAGTAAAGACGTAATATTTTCGGCATCGTTTCCTTTAGAGTTAGAAGCATTAATGATCCACGCCGTAGCTCTTTCAACATTATTGGTTACGCCACTTTTGTTAAACGCGTCCTCTGCCAGTCCTTCAGCGTATACACCTTGGCTTAGATCGGTGCTTGCTAGACCTTCGATATGACGTTGCGCCGATTTAAGATGCATCACCTCCATATCAAACACCGCTTGCATTTGATTAATGCTACCTGCCGGGTTTTTCTGCGCTGCAGATACACCACCGCCGTAGTCTTTTACTACACGTCCAGCAAGCGACTTCGCTGCACTTTCGCCAATCAGTGATGTGAGGTTTTTACCAGAATCGGTTTCTAACATTGCCTCTGTCATCGCTCGCTCTGCTAACTGGTTTAGCTCAGCAGAGTTCGACTGAACTGATTTACTGTCTAACTTCGCAAAGGCATTTAAGACATCTGATGCGGTTTTTATGCTTCCATCTTTGAAGAACATTTGTCCATGCTCAACAGAAGAAGCAGCTTGTAAACGCTGAGCTTGTCCTTGCTCATTATCAAATACGGCTTTTGTAAGGGCTTTCGCTACCGATTGTGGGCTACCTTCGCGAAACAGTTTTCCTGTCGCTTCAAAAAATCGCGCTACTGCACCATTCGTAGGATTGGCGCGAGTAAATTCTTGGGTCGCTGCGTTAATTTGGTATTCTTTGCCACCAATACTCAGCTTACCTTCGTTAAGTATCTCGTTACGAGCTTGCGGCATGGCAGCCTGCAACGCGCTAACACTTCCAAAACTGATCATGTTTTAAACCCTTAATGTGGAAAAATGAGTGGTATTCGTTTCCGGTACTTCGGTTGTTTTATTGGTTACTTCTTGTGTATTCGCACTTTTTAACCACTCGATGAAATTCGCAAATGACTCATCGAAAAAAGATGCAGTTAGCAGTTGCTGAGGCAGGTGTATGAAACCGATATATCCGGTCTCTTCCTCCCAGCATACCGCTGGAGAGCCTTGCGTTAAGGCATCTTTCATATGTTGATGCAAAATATCAGCACTCGGTTTATTACCTGAAATCAGCCCGATAAGCGTCACACGATCTTCTTGTGCACGAATTGTGATTGCTGTGTTTTGCTCAACGAGTAGATGGCAACAATCATCCTCATCAAAAACCAACGGCTCCAATTGGCAGCGGCTGGCAAAATCTGTCAGTAAAGAAGTTATAAATCCATTAGCCATTCGACTAAATAATCCTATTTTTGTTGTTTTAGAGGCGCTGCTTGGTTGCAACACTTATCAACTAAGCAGCTTTCTTAGATGTATTCTTAAGGATTTATGGCAGTGAATATTTTAGAAATGGTCGGATTTTTTTTGTTTAAAGGCATTAAAATGAAAAAACTCAGCAAGTGCTGAGTTTTTGAGGTTTATTCATGAATCGTAATTTTACGCTCGCTGAGCTGCTTCACCATGGCTTGCTTTAATGCATGCAGCTGTCCATCAATACTGGCGTCGATGATCCCAACTTCTGTTTCCAAAATGCAGCCTCCATTTTTCAAGCGCGCATCTGCTACCACGTCAACGTAACCGACTTCAGGGAAATCACTTAATACACCAGCCACCTTTTCCCTCACCTCAACAACCTGCTCTGGGTGGACATGTAAAATGACCTGCTTTTGGTTGCTCACCAGTTGCAACGCTTCTCGAACTACACTCACCGTGGTATCGACATCATCGAAGGTATCGATGATCTTACGTACTGCTTCTAACACCACACCTGTCATTTTTTCTTCGACTTGCTGATAGTAGTCATTACAACGTGCTAAGGTTTCAACCATCGTTTGCGCATTTTCAATCTTGGCTTGTGCAAGGCCATCTTGATAACCACGTTGTTTTTCGGTTTCGTAGGCTTGTTGGGCATTAGCAATGATGCTTTCAGCTTTGGAGTTCGCGGCTTCAACTAAGTGTTGCGAATCCAGATAACTGGCATAATCTTTCGCTTTCAGCACCTTTAAGCCAGGTGCCAGCTGCAAATTGTCTGTTTTTATTTCAACAAATGAAACCATTGAGGAATAACCTGTTTTGCGATTTTTTTTGTGAGTCGATACGCCAGATCTCGTTGATCCGCTTCCAACCAGTTAGCTGTTTCCGCGTTTTCGCTAAGTTGCTTTTCCAATTTGAATTGCCAACGAAGAACAACATCTTCCGGTGAGTTAATCAAAATAAACCTCATCCAAAAATATCCCAGCGCCCTCATGCTTGCTTCAACAGACCTTTCATCCAGTAGTTCTGGTAACGAACGCTGCCAGCCTTGCGGCCAGCTGGATAACAGCATCGGCCCGTTTTGAATTAAGAACCGAGCGCCTTCCAAACCAAAAACGTTGTTCAGAACCTGTTTCGGGTGTTTTAAGACAACGCTTCGCATCGCAACGCAATGCAAAGCTCCACCCACCATCAATACGAGTTGATTCAACGCGTCTGTCGGGAGCAATGCCAAACTATGACAAGGTCTGTTAAAAGCCATCTCAGGAACGGGAGATAACGCCCACTCATTGATACACCATTGGTTGAACATGGGGTTATCTCTCCAGCCTTCGATATTTAGTAACCAAGGCTGCTTTTGCTCTATCCAACTTCTATGGATGTACTGGCAAGGCGCATAGTTAAACTGGTGTTGTACCTGCGCGAGTGGTGTTTCTGGTTTAACCACGCTTCGTGTTCCTACGACACCATGTAAAAGTAGCGATATTCGAGCCGATGAGTGCCGCTACCAAGAACACCAAAATGGCGATAAGATTATTCGCCGTCTCTTTGGTGACCTGAACCGACAAAATGCTTTTAAATTGATTGTTTTGAGTAGCAACTCGAACCTCTGATGAGGGTACCATCACTACGCTGATTCGATCGTAGTTCAACCCCTCAATACTGTTGTTCACTAATAATTTGATCTGCGGAACATATGAATCAAGCGCAATATCTGCCGCGTGTTTAATAAATACGGAGGCAGAAGCTGGAGTTGGACGCTCTCCTGGACGCAGATCTTGATCTTCCAAAACAACATGAACACGTGCCACTAGCACGCCATCAATCTGAGATAAGGTTGAGGAGAGCTCTTGAGATTTCGCGTATACCAAACGTGCTCGTTCTGCTAATGGTGACGAGATCAAATCGTCTTTAGGAAACACCTCTTTCAGTGTAGAAAACTGCTCTCTTGGATAGCCTTTTCGCTTTAGCGCGTCTACCGCGAAGGCGATTTGAGAACTGTCTACCATTAACTTGACGGTGTTGTCTTTGTCAGGTTCTTTTGTTGCAACGACACCTTCGGATAGTAAGATCGACAACATCTCATTACCCTCTTTCTGAGTAACGTTGGTGTATAGCTCGGTCTGACAACCTACCAGAAACAACGTGAGCATGATGAAAACTGCTCTCATTTTATTCATCATCACTATTGTGCCTTCAATAAGGTTTCTACGTTTTGTGTGGTTTTACCCACGGTTTTCGCGATCAGCTCTTCTTGAAAAGTAATGCGTGTCAGCGCCCACTGCATTTGCAGTAATTGCGCCGGATCATCACCCACCATCTTCATGTTGTCTTGCAGGTTACTTTTCGCGTTATCGATAGTGTTTTTCAACTCGCTGATGTTTTCTAGCAAACCTCCCTCCAGGCCATTACTTGCCTCGGGAACCGACATGGCTTGCTCAAAACGTTCGCTTAAACCGTCTTCGACTTGCGCATCCTGCAACTTATCAATGTTGGTTTGCATCACCTCGGTGTACTGCGTGTTTATCATATGTACTCCTAAGATAAATCTAACTTGTGACTGTGAGTCATGATGTTTTTCACCATCGCATTTTTTTGGATCATGAAGCTAAGTTCATCACGAACCATGTCCAGTGTTGATGCCATATCAGGTAACGACTTCAACTCTGCCCAGCAATGCCATAAGGCTTGTTCTTTCTGGGCACCCAGTGGAAAATGCTGCGCTAGCATTGCTTTTAGTGCTGTTTTATCAGCAGGTGGTTCGGCAATAAGCTGTCCCGAAAAATTCCCTAGTAACTCCTGCTTCAACACCTTTAACAAATCAGATTGTGGCTGCTCGTTGCCTTTTGCACTCTTCGCCTCATGAAAGGCGTACCACATTGCCTCTCGTTTAACTTGAGGGTCGGAGAACGCTTCATTTAACGATGATAAGACACTTTGTTTACTGACAACCTCTGCGTCTTTTAATGATTCGTACCACGCTTTAATCTCCGCCAGTTTGGCTTCTGTTTTCTCTAGCGTCTCTTTTGGAGAAACATGTGAAACTTGCTCTTGCTTGTCACTTCGCTCCATGAGTGCTTTCATCTTGTCTTCATCGCTCCGCTCATAATGGCGCGACTCCGACTGACGCAAAGATTGGTGTTGAAGACTTAGGTTGCTTGAATCAATGATCATCCAAGATTCCTAATGTCCTGAGAAAAGCTCGCAGCAAATGCTTGGCTTTCTTCGCTTCCTTGTGACGCAAGTTCTACCCAGCTTTCCGCTTTGCTCAGTAAACCGGCTTTGGCAGAAGCAAGAGCCGCTAAGCTGATCAGATCTGGATAGGCATTACAAAGTGGTTCGAGTAATTGATGAGCCTCTTCATACAAGCCTTTATTCATGAGGCTCATTGCACGAATCATCGCAACGGTCTCTTCAGAACCTGAGCTTGCTTCAAGGCCATCTGCAATCGTGTTGGCTTCTTGATGACGATGCATACCTGTTGCCATCAGCGCGATTTCAGCCAGCAGTTGGCGCGTTTCTCGTTCCATGCTTTACACCTTCTGGAGAATCGACTGCATCACATCTTTAATCGCACGAGTGGTGGTCGCATTGATATTGTAAACAACAGACCATTTGTTGATCGCGTGCTGAAGCTCGGCAAGCTTTGATGGATCATCGGCATTGGTTTCTAGGTTCTTGATGGCTGCCGTCACTTCTGTGTTGGCATCTTTCGCTTGTTGTTCTAACTTAGCTTTAACATCATCAAGGTTTACACTGTTACTAGCATCGTAAAATGACATAAGACTTCCTCGTATTTTTTAGTTAGCTTCGTATGATTCAACGACCGCATGGGCGGCTGTGTAAGCTTCATACTGTTTGAGTAGCAATTGGTACTGCTGTGGTGAGCACCCTAAATCCAACTGACGTTTCACCACCGCTTGTGCTTCTAAGAGCTTGCTCTTAATCTTGTGCACTTCCGCACCGTTTGTGTCGTTATTTAAAATTTGTTCAAGATTTGTCATTGTTCGTCTCACCTTCATATCCAAGTTCTATTGTTATCACCCGCCCGCCTTTAACCAACTCAATACCAGCAGGTGTAACACTGGATATTCGGTAGCCCTGAGGCGTTCTTGCACCGACCATATAGCGAACGTTATCGGTCAGAATCACATATGGAACCTGGCCAAAGTTAACGCTACGAAACGGGAAATCGATGTTGGTGCCTTTACTCACCTTAGGTATGGATTTCAAAACTAAGTACGGCTTCTCACCATATTGTTCCCGGAAGTCTCGGGTCACACCGTAAAATCGAGTCGTTTCGATATCATCAAGCTCACCACGAACTTCGATGCGATCACCGCTGGTGACCAACTGGACTTTTTTCAGTAACTCCGCATCCGTCAATAACGCTTTTAGCGTATCCATGTAGGCACCCGCTCGCTGCAGTTCAACCTTCCACGCAATAAGACCCGGCACGTCTCGCTCCAAGATTTGTTCAACTTGGTTCCAGCGGCTTGCATCATCGATATAGCCCGTCAGCAGCAGTGTGCCGGTCTCATCGCCATTTTCGACTTTCACTTGGTGATAGCCGAGGTTGCGCAAAATAAATCGAACCCCGCGACGGATTTCTTCCATCGTTCTTAAGTCACTTTTGTAATTGATGCCCAATACATCAATTCGACCAAGCAGATCGAGTTTCTGTGTTCGGTCTTCAACATAGCCCTCTAAGACTGCTTGGCGTGCGGCGGCATTCCATTCCACGCGAACGTCGCTAAGTTTGAGCTCGCCTAAGATGTTACGTACCAAAACAATGGGTTCTGCTTCTGTAACAATTTCATTGTTGTTTCCGTTAGCTTGGCTGTACCACATACCGGCAAAAATGACACTCGGGACAAAACTACAAAGCAAAGCGATGAGCGTTGTTTTTTTCCAGCTAGAGCGTTGCACAGCAACCACAGGTGTATTCTGTTGGCTAGATTCGTCGCTGACGTTACTCACAATTAACGCATCTTCCGCGTATCCCAGAGCGAACTTCACAACGCCGACCGAGACAACAGCATGGCGTGACAACTCGATACCATCACCTGCAACAGCGATGTCTTCACTGTTAATATTTGCCTCTTCGCAGCCTCGTAAAATGACCGAGTCTTGCTGGCAAACGAGGGTGAAATGGTTCGCTTCGACCCCAGCATCAGACAATACAAGATCAGCAATAAAGTCGTCACTGCCAAGCACGAGAGCACCTTCAGGTAAGGTGACTTCTACTCCGGTATGCACGCCTGATAAAATACGAATTTTCCATTGCTGCATCGCGGTTAAGACTCCTCTGAAGGGCGCACACACTCACTTTGTGAGTCATCACATTCCAATACTTTCACCCGCCAACCCTTTTGCCCTGTTGGTAATCGGCACTGCGTTAATTGAGACGACTTTTGCTGTGACAATAAGTCTTGTTGATAGCGCTCGGCTTGAACCCTCGATGTGCAGCTATATACTTCCACTACCGATTTAAATTCAGCGCTATTGTTGGAGATGTTGTTAAGCTTGCCGATACTTGGTCGCAAGTCATATTCGTTGCCAATCAACACACTATCGCCAATACCATCCACAACAATTCGAGGTTCTAAAATAAACATTCGTACTGTGCGGCGCTTAGTATTGGTATTACTTCTAAACAGCGCGCCTAAATATGGGATGTCTCCTAGCAATGGCACTTTACGTAACTGATGGCTCACTTCATCTCGGTACACACCACCGATAAGTAAGCTTTGCCCTTGTTTAACCGTCGCTAAGGTGCTGATTTCAGTTTTACGAACGGAAGGAAGATCATCGACGCCACCATCAGCGATCTTTGCACCGTCTTCGAGATGAAGGCTCAGGTTAATTTCAGGTCGTGCAGCAAATCTATCACCAACGATACGTGGGACAATTCTCAGTAACGTGCCATACGTGACCTCTTCCAGCGCTGCGGTTTCTTTACCAACCAGCTTGACGTAAAACGTGCTGCTGTTGTTCAGTACCGCTTCGACATTTTCCTGAGTTAACAATGTTGGTCTTGAAACCACTTGAGCACTGCCTTTGGATTCCAATAAACGAATTTGAGCCAGCAAGTAATTTAGGTTGGTTGAATCAAGCAAGGACTTAAAGTTCTGTCCACTGCCGAGCGTCACATCCCCCGAATTCACATCACCTGTTGTTTTGATATCGACAATGCGGTTGTTTCCGACAGACACTCCTGCTCGCCAATCCACGCCTAACTGACTTAAATCGTTGGCACTGATATCGACAATCGATAGCGCGACTTCAATTCTTGATTGCGGCTGGTCTAATTGCGCGACCAGTTTACGATAGAGCGGTAATCGTGCTTGAGTATCACGAACGATAATCGCATTAAGGCCCGGCTCTGCTTCAACTGTTGCGCCACCATGAACTGAGGCGGTTTTATTACTTTTTACAGGCTTATCTGAACTGGTAACTTCTTTGCTAGACGCACTCGTCACTTGAGTTTGAACACCAGACACGACCCGTTTTAACACCGATGCGATGCCAGGGACCGTAATTGTCTGATCTCGATATGCAATTTCTCTATCCGTTGCAGAAGCGTACTTCAAAGGAATTATCTCAACGAATAATTCGTCGGTTGAATTCGATTTCTGCAGCAAGCGCGTTTCCAATGCCTCCGCCGTTTGTACCACTAAGTCGACATAACGTGGAGGACCCGCAAGATAGACTAACCCTTTGCTCTCAGCAGCTCTCCAACCATAACGAGAATCCCAAACGCCGGTGGAAATTAACGTACTGCGTAGCTCTCTAGCCGTAAGTAATTCCAATTGAAGTAAACGTGAGCGAGTTTCTGTCGCCTTATAGACATGTAAGACGGCACCATCGAAATACCACATCAAGTTGTACACTTGCGATAAGTAATCGAGGAATTCCGCCGGATCTTCAGGGGTAAAACGCCCATTCACTCGATCGTTGACTTTGTCACTAACAGAAACCGAGACACGATAATTTGCACCGAAGTTATTCAACAACTCTTTTAATGAGTCGTTATCTGCATAGTAGCGGAACGGTTGTTCGGGCCAGTGTAAGTCTGTTGCTTGCGCGTATCCCAAAGGAACAACACTCACTGCGCATAACAATGCCTTTGTTGCAGCACGCCTAATGTTGGGAAAGATTTTTAGCATCATGGTAACCACACTGTATGGTTGATTGTGTGGTTCACGCGTGCTTGTTATAGTAATGCAATGTAACGTTCGCATAGATTGACGTGCTTAGAAAGCAAAGCAGAGAACCGTTCCACCGAACGGTCCTCAACCCTTACTTTACTTTGCAAAATCAATTGCTGATCATCATTGGTTGTCAGTACGCCGCCATCCTCACGAATGGTTTTTAATGAGAGCTGCATGCAACGTTGTAACGCTTGTTCTTGTTGATAATCTAGATGCTCTTTAAACTGGAAGGGTAACGTCGCTTCCCATAAAATCCATGACGCATGTTGCTTGATGGTCAGTGATAACTGGTCAACCTCGATGTTGTAAGAACCATTTTCTGAGGCAATAAAATCCCCTACCTTTAGCGCTTCCGCTAAAGATTTCATCATCTTATCTAACATTTAACGCCCTATTTAGATCTGGCTGAGGTGATTGCAAGCCTGGCCGCACTGACCACTTTGAGTATCAAAATAGTAGTGATCGATATCACCAACAGTTTGCATGTTCTTGAACCATTGCCATACTTTCGCAACCGCATTTTGGTCGTTGTAAACCACATCGCATGCATCCCAAACTTCGTTCAGCTCGGGGGCCTCAAGTCGCACTTCCGAACACCAATTTTTCCACTCAGAAATAAATTGTTCGGTTGTAGAGGTGTACTCCGCGAACCCTTTCAGCTCGTCTAAAGACGGTTGCCACTTCTCAATTAACGAACGATGACATTCAATCACTTGCAACTGTTGTTCGCTTAACGTCCCAAGTTGCTTTTTAAGTTGATGCTGCTGGCTCTTAATGAGATCGAGTTGCTGTTGAACAAAGACGGCACTGGTGTCTTCCCCTGATAGCTTCGACCAATATTCCTTCTGAATATCGAGTTGATTGATAAGTTGTTCAACTTTAATCGAAGCATGAAGAGCACTTTGATCGACTTGTCGGTTAATCCACTCGTTGAGTGATAAATGGAAACAAAGCATCAACGTTTTTGGGACAGCCAAATTAAAGCGAAAGCCCAGACGAGAGTTGATGTAGTCCAGCCTTTGTTCGAACGTTGTGATTGTGCTGCTATCACTGAGCTGCGATCCAATTTCCAAAAATAAACGCATGGCAAACCGGTCTATCGAAGCACCAAGTTTTTGATACGTTTTTACTAACTGGCTAGCGCACAGGCTATCGACGACATTTCTATCCAACAAGCGTTGAAGTAAAGATAACTGCTCATAATTTATGACGCCTTCACTCAACAATTGTCGGTGATTGACGTGCACAACATTGAGATCCTGCGTAGGTTTCGAGGCGCTTTCATAACGAGCTCCTCTTTGTAAAACAGTCACTTTCCGCTGTGTCACTATGCTGTCTGGAAAAAGCGAACGGCGTCGCCAATGCTGCTTTTTCATTTATGTTCGTCTCCGCACCCCTTTCGAACAATCCAGAAAGAAAGAGATGTAATAATTTTTAATCGTTCGTTGTTACACGATACATAATAGAATTTACACTGGTGAGTGACTTTCAAAATTAGTCAGAAAATTTTAGTCCCAAGTCATTTCATTTCGCGATAGCCACTTGATCGTCTCCCGAACGTACGCGGCTTGGGGTCGTTCCAAAACGACGACGGTAACTCTGCGTAAAGTAAGACTGGCTGGAAAACCCTGCCTCCATCGCCACATCTACAATGCTCATCTTGCTCGTCAACAGCAGTTTATGAGCATGCAGTAGTCGACGCTCACTGATCCAAGCTCTTGGAGAAATGCCATAGTGCTCATTAAAAAGCTCTTTAAAAGTGGTTAAGCTGGCACCAAACTCCTGCGCGTAGTCTGTCAACTTCCATTCTTTTAAGTAATGCTGTTCCATAAATCGACGTAACCGTTCCGACGTACGGTTTGTTTGTTGTGACAGCAACGCATACAGTGATTCTCCTCCTTTGCTGTGTAGCAAGAGAATGAGTAGTTCTTCGTATTTTAGGCACATAATGGCATCAGGGTACGCTTGTTGCTCAAGCGTCTGCATGCTGGAAAGCACTTGTTCAACGAGTATGTTCAAACCAAAAGTAAACAAACCAGAACAAACTTTGTCTACCTTAGGCAGCATCATCAAGAGATCACTGTGTTTTTGCAGCAACTGACTAACGAGTTCATTGTCGTAGGCAATAATCGACGCTTTGTATGCCCCATCTAGCGGAGAGTACTCTAACAAGTAATCTCCTTGGGATAGAAATACCCCATTTTCTGCAGCAACATCGATTGTGCAATCACCTGTTTGAACTCGAAGCTGACCATTGTGAACGACAACAATGTGAGACTGGTCTGAGTGAAATACTTCGTCAGATTTTTCATAGCAGGAAAAACTACGAATTTTTCGTGAACTCGAGTCGACCCTTTCTGAGTTTAGTTGGCCTGACACATCCATTTTCTACCCTTCATTATTTTGAGTTTCTCAGTGCAAATGTTGAGAAACTTTCAAAGCACTACTTTGATTGTTGTTATTTCTAAGTACTGCTGTATGAATTAAAGAAGCAAAGAAAAGAGCATAGAAGTTCTATCACTTACCATACCCCCCGAATAATTAGCGAATAACCCAAGCATTACCTTTACCTAAAGGTAAAAGTTTGACTTAGTAAATTTCTGCTGTCCGTCTTTATTATTTTTATCAGATAGCGTTTATCATTAGCCAAAACTTAAATATCATTTCGTTATTTAAGTTTGGTTGTTTTGTTATACATTAGAATACAATTAAATAGATTTCGGCATCGTTTCGAGAACAAAATTAAATTTCCAAAATCATAAAAATGTATGTTTTATAGCCTAAAACGCCAAGCCAACGTGTTCAAGGAGCGAGATATAATCATAAAAAATACTGTTTTTGCAACAAGTATGAGTCTAAAAAACAACTGACCCGATGACTTCAAAGTCATGTAATTAATGTTTATAAAAGACAACAAATCTTTCACAACAGGAAAGATATAGTCTTTATTTTTATAAATTAGAAAATTCTAATAAAAATGTAGTACTTAAAATTTTATCTGTTTATTTTTGGAACAAGAATCAAGTTTTCTTGTTTATTTCCCTCTAAAAATAAATAGTTCTTTTCTTTTTCCGCAACGAGCTCACCGTTTGAATAAAGCTTTCCAATAATCTTCATTTTTCCTTCACCAGCTTGAATTGGTGCAATTAAAAACGAATACTGCACAGGCAACTGAACGCCTTGGTAGCTCTGAGATGCCGATTTAAAACATTGATTATCAATAACTTTACATATTTCCACCTCAAGAGAAGTAATCGAAGGTGGAAAGTAGCCGTCGACAGAAACCCAACCATAGACTGATGCCTGACTCTGTGTATCAAAGTCATCCACCCCATTGACGGACACAGTCTGACTGCACCCACTCAGTATGAATAACCCAATAAAACCAGCCCATATAGAATTGTTCATTATGACCCCATAAACTTATTTTATATAATCTAGCTCATTTGAAATCCACACAATTCTTTATGTAAAAATATAAAAGATCAACTTATATTTATACTACAAGCGGACAATAAATCGCATTTTTCAACAACACGTAGTTAACATGGACTGTAATTTCAAAAGCAGTTTCTGCTCACTTTCATTCCTTCCTTAATTGAAGTTTATTAGAGAAAAATGATATTCATATATATCATTACCATCGAGATATGCATCTGAACACATTTACTTTTGCCTTTCTATTTCTCTCAACACATTTAAAAGCCAAAATATAATAACAACCGACTAATATTGATAAACATGAAGAGATACATCTAATATTTTCCTTGATAAAATTTCAAAAGGGACTATTCCTATGTCAGCACGCCAAACTATCGATGAGATTTTGCTAAAGTTTGCTCATCAAATAGGCTTGCCTGCACTGCATCTAACGGAAAATGAAGTAAGCTTAGCCTTTGATGATAATCTAAGGGTGCATATCATCTTTCATCCTGAATCGACAACTCTGCAGCTCGAAGCTGAGATTGTTGGCCTTCAAATTGTAAATTCCGATCTTTATCGTTCTTTCTTGGCCTTTAATTATCACTGGCCTGAGCACCAGTTATTTTTTAGTTTAGATAACCACCGACATGTCCTATGTTTAAACCGACTCATTAACATTAGGCGACTGGATTACGAATATTTTGAAACAGCTTTAGCAGAATTGCTGACGCACAGCGAGTCGTGGGAAGCGTTATTGTCTTCTCATGTAACCATTGATGAGGCACCACCGATGCCACAAACTTTAGACTTGAGAGTTTAGGTGTCTTTATGTCCAATGACATCCAATCCACATACACCAATTCATCGGTTCATGACGCTCAACAAGCGCAGCAAAGTGATGCAGTGCCGCAAGGAACGTTTCATGGCCGTAAAGTCACCCTACTCTCCTCATCAGAAAGCAGTCTGATGCGAACAAGCTCTAAAAGAGAGCTTGGTGAATGTTTAAATCAATTTGCCAGTCTCGAATCTTGCAATCGCGTTTTGGACTTTGATCCACAACTCAATATTGACGAGCAAAACGCCGCCGTAGAAAAGCTTATGGAACGAAAAGTGGCGATAATTCAACGTTCCTGATATCACAATATAAGCAGGTTAAACATCTAAGTTACCCTTCAGCCGACAAGCTCACGCTAATAAAAAACCCCGAAGATTCGGGGTTTTGATTCATACTGCTTTTTCTTTATTAATTACTTAGTTTCACTAGAAGAAGCCTAACGGGTCGATGCTGTAGCTAATCAGCAAGTTCTTCGTGTTCTGGTAGTGATCCAGCATCATCTTGTGCGTTTCGCGCCCGATACCCGATTTTTTGTAACCACCGAACGCTGCGTGTGCAGGGTAAGCGTGGTAACAGTTAATCCAGATCCGACCAGCTTCAATATTACGGCCCATACGATATGCAACGTTCGCATCACGTGTCCAAACACCTGCGCCTAAGCCATATTCAGTGTCGTTTGCGATTTCCAACGCTTCAGCCTCATCTTTGAATTTGGTGATAGCGATCACTGGGCCAAAGATTTCTTCTTGGAAGATTCGCATCTTGTTGTGGCCTTCCAACATGGTTGGCTGAATGTAGTACCCCTGGTTGATAGACTCTGGCTGTTCTGACACTCCACCACCAAAGACCACTTTTGCGCCTTCTTCACGGCCGATTTCTAGGTAACTTAAAATCTTATCAAACTGTTCTTGAGAAGCCTGAGCACCAACTTGAGTATCGGTATCGAGCGGATTACCTTGTTTAATCAGCTGTGCACGTTCCGTCAGTTTCTCTACAAACTTGTCATAAATCGCTTCATGAACCAGTACGCGAGATGGACAAGTACAAACTTCACCTTGGTTGAAGAAACCAAGTAACGTACCTTCGATACACTTATCAAGATACTCATCTTCGTAATCGAAGATATCTGAGAAGTAGATGTTTGGAGATTTACCACCTAACTCAACTGTCGATGGGATCAAGTTGTCTGCTGCACATTTCAGAATGTGGTTGCCAACTTGCGTAGACCCGGTAAACGCGAGTTTCGCAATGCGGTTGCTGGTTGCTAATGCTTGACCCGCTTCAGAACCATATCCGTTTACAACGTTGATGACACCAGGAGGAAGAAGGTCACCGATTTTTTCCATCAGAACCAGAATGGACGTTGGGGTTTGCTCTGCTGGCTTCAATACCACACAGCAACCCGCCGCTAGTGCCGGTGCTAGTTTCCAAGCCGCCATCAACATTGGGAAGTTCCAAGGAATAATTTGACCCACCACACCAATCGGCTCTGGGAAGTGGTAGCTTGCGGTGTGCTCATCCAGTTCTGCCGCACTGCCTTCTTGTGCGCGAATACAGCCAGCGAAGTAACGGAAGTGATCCACTACTAAAGGTAAATCTGCCGCCAGGGTTTCGCGAACTGGTTTGCCGTTTTCCCAAGTTTCTGCAACTGCAAGCTCTTCTAGATGCTGCTCAATACGGTCAGCAATTTTCAGCAAGATGTTCGAACGTTCTGTCACGCTAGTTTTGGCCCATTTTGCTCTGATGTTGTGCGCGGCATCCAGTGCTAAATTAATATCTTCCTCGCCAGAGCGAGCAACTTTACAATACGCTTGTCCGTTGATTGGTGAGATATTGTCAAAGTACTCACCACCCGTTGGTTTTAGCCATTCCCCACCGATAAAGTTATCGTAATGCGATTTAAAGTTAACAATGGCATTTTCACTACCTGGCTGTGCATAGATCATAACTCTTCCTTTTGTTTCTCGTTCAATGTGTTATTGCAGTGTCGTATCGCACTGTTCACAAAGAGCATTACGCAAGTCACACGCCAACTACGCCACACTTGTTGTTAATTAAATGTAAAACTATGATTACCAAGCGATAACAAACCAAGTGAGCGATGTTTGAGCGGATGTATGGTGTGAACACCAATGTTCAAGTGTTCCAAAATGGCACACCCTCACTGTGACAAAATGGTACAGTCATGGAACTTCAACACATTAGCGATAACAACTGGCTTTCAACTTCATGGGTCAGAAGTGAACAAGCGGGTTTAAAACAGCGTCGACGCCCTGAAGATATTCGAGTAACGCCAGCAACGCTCCAAGATAGGCGTCACCAACTCAATTTCTTGCTAGAGGCAGTCACTCAATTTGCGCTCCCTTTGTTTAATCAGCTATTTGCTCATAGCGACAGTCGCTTAATTTTGACGGACTCAGATGGTGTCATCATCGGCAGTTGGGGACAGCCTAGATTTCGTGAGAAGTTGACGGAAATCTCGCTAAGCTCTGGAGCATGCTGGCAAGAAAAGGTCAAAGGCACCAACGCCATTGGTACAGCCTTGGTTGAAGCAAAGCCCGTTTCTGTTATTGGTGATCAGCACTTTATCCAACACCATCGTTTTATTAGCTGTTCGGCTAATCCTATTTTCGATCATCTTGGTAACCTCATTGGCGTATTAGATATTACGAGCGAGCAAAAGAGACATGACTTCTCAACGCAAGTACTAGTACAAAACATGGTCCAGCAAGTGGAGAATCAACTACTTAACTTGATTCCACAAGGGCATATTCGTGTGGATTTAGCGTGCGAAAAAGGTTTACTGAATAGTGGTTGGCAAGGAATTATCATTGCAAATGAAGACGGACAAGTTTTGGCTCACAATCAAGTAGCCTCTCAACTTTTTGCGCAAAAAAGTATCATTGGGCAATCCTTAGACGACATTCTATCCACTCGGGGAAATGAGCACCCTTTCGTTTTCAAAACAAAACCGCTTACCGATAAAGATAGCAAGGTCAAGTCTCGTGCTGTAGCGGCGTCCAATGATCTTCATTATGGCGACTCCGCTGTTGAGCACTGTTGGCAGCAAGCTAATCGCGTCATCGATAAAGACATCAGTTTGTTGATTCTCGGAGAGACTGGTGTTGGCAAAAACGAGTTTGTAAAAGCACTCCATAAAAACAGCCAGAGAAAAACGGGACCGTTAGTTTCCGTCAACTGCGGAGCGCTACCAAAAGATCTGGTTGAATCTGAATTATTTGGCTACGTAGCCGGTGCCTTTACTGGCGCAAACAGCAAAGGCTATCAGGGAAAAATTCGCCAAGCACACAAAGGGATTTTGTTTCTAGATGAAATCGCGGATTTACCCTTGGAAGCTCAAAGCCGATTGCTCCATGTATTGCAAGATAAAACCGTGCTTCCCGTGGGTTCCAACCAAAGCATTCAAGTCGATACGCAAATCATTGCAGCCACGCATAAAGATCTGGAACATTTGGTCAGCGAAGGATTGTTCCGCCAAGATTTGTATTATCGCCTTAATGGCTTGATCATTGAGCTACCTCGCTTTGAGGAGCGTGAAGATAAACGACAACTGATTGAGAACATTCATCGGCGTCACGCCGAATCTGAACAACAGCTTTGCCCTCACCTCCTTTCTCTGATGCTGTCTTACTCATGGCCAGGAAATTTGCGTGAACTCGATAGTTTAATCAAAGTATCCGCCTTAATGGCGCAAGGTGAAGAAATATTGGAACTCAAACACGTCCCAGCCCACCTAAGTAAGAAACTCAGCCAAGCTCAAGAAGGAGCAGCATCGGCTGAACCAACTTCAGAACTGCGTGCAACCGTCGAAGATAAGTTGCTCAAAACATATCAAGCTAACCAGGGGAACATTAGCAAAACGTCTCGTATGCTTGGTGTGAGCCGAAATACCATTTACAGAAAGTTGAAAAGCCTTGGCATATTAAGTTAATTCTACGACCTCAGATACAAAAAGAGCACCGTTGCGGTGCTCTTTCTCTTTGAAACCTAGCTTACAGGCCGCCTTGTTGTTGTGCCTGTTTTACTAATGCCTGACGTTGAGTTTCCTTCTCAGAGATCACTTGATTGTCCTTGTGCATTTCCTGTTCCAATTCTGCTGGAATGAAAACAAAGTACTTGTTAAGAGTCATCTTAGAACCTCAATTTGCTGTGTTAATTACCTTCTTGGTCGACGTAAACAAAACCAGAAAAACATGTTTTACTGGATCCTTGTTGCTAGTTTCAAAAAATAAAGGATGTTCATATAATAAACATCCTCCATGTGGGCGCTAATTATAGGCGTAGTTTAAAGGCTTACCTAGCACTCTTTTTCACCTTTTGTGCAATCTGAGTTTCGATCGAAAAACGGGTTTAATTGCCCGTAGTTACTAAGATATTGTTAAAAAGAGAAAAAAGCTTTTACTGTAACCGACGACAGGGATGAGCTTACGAGTGTAGTTTCACTTGCAATTGTGCATCGTAGAGTTCGAAGACGATAATAATAACGCTACATGCCCTTAATCTGCGTAGTTAAAAACTTTGAAGTGATAGACAACCGAAGTCATATCTGTGCAACTCAGTTTAACGATTTGTCTACCAGTTCAATATTTCACCTTTTTTGAGAAATCTTTAGCCACTTTTTTGTGTGAAACGCCCCAAAAGAGCAGACAATTAAAAGTGTGGCATATGACCACAATTGTCTACCCCCACTTAGCTTCGGGAGGCGTTTATGAAAAGTAACAAACTTGGCCATGTGATGTCTTTCAGCAGGATGTTTTCCTTCATTGCATTCTTGACGGCCACATTCGCATGGATTCTCAGCATGTACGCCCTATTTACTGTTTCTTTAGTGGCTCTTGTGGTCAGTGCAATTCTCTACCTAAAAGACAGGTTTTATCAAAACAAGAAAACGACCACTGAAAAGAGCGCCTAGGCGCTCTTTTCTATTGGATGTCATTTCCGTGTGACTTGATATAGTTATCAATCCGTTCGAGTTCGTGAAAATAACCATACATACCAATACGATTAATTTCTGGTTCTATACAGTATTTTTCTTCTTTTACCATAGCTTCTACAAACATTCCGCTTGATGCAATTGTGAAAGGTGGACACGCTGAGTAACCATTACTTTCTGCAATATATTTCAATCGCCCAAATTCAAAAATTTGACCTGGAATAGCAACGATAAGGGACAAGACAATTGTTATAGTTATCACTTTAATCGGCACTTTGACTAACTGAGTCATTCGATCAAATAAAATATAGACCAATAATGTAGGGCATAAGAGTAAGCTTGCGATACTTAAAACATATGACGCATCAATGTAGAGCACTTGAAAACCACTACTGAGCTGAAGCGGTAGAGATTCGAAAACGAAATGATGATAAAGGCGATAGATAGAGTAAGTAATCAGTAATATGAACATAAGCAACACGAAAGCTGTGTGAAATGGATGCTTCTGTTGTGTCATTTCTATTACCTTATAGTTGAGGAGACGACAGAGAGCGGCTTAGCTTCACTCTTCGAAGAGAAATATTAAACTGCTAGCAAATGCATGCTCTCCCATTTCTGAGAAGTGCGTGACGAATCAACGTTTAATGTAACTTTTAAATCTACCAATATCTTACAGACACAAAAAAGGATGCCACTTGGGCATCCCTTTATATCTTTATATTTAGTCGGTTTACTTAAAACGATTACACGTCGTAAGTTGTAGACGCTGTGTCGCCGCCTGTACCAGTCCAGTTAGTGTGGAAGAATTCACCACGTGGACGGTCAATACGCTCATAAGTGTGAGCACCGAAGTAGTCACGTTGAGCTTGAAGCAGGTTCGCTGGTAGACGAGCTGTTGTGTAACCGTCTAGGAAAGATAGCGCAGAAATCGTACATGGCATTGGGATACCAGACTCTAGAGATTTCGCTGCTACTTTACGCCATGCTGCTAGGCTGCCTTGTAGGATGTTTTTGAAGTACTCATCAGAACCAAGGAAAGCGATGTCTGGGTTCGCTTCGTACGCATCACGGATGTTGCCTAGAAACGCAGAGCGGATGATACAACCACCACGCCACATTAGTGCTACGTTACCGTAGTTTAGGTCCCAACCGTTCTCGTTAGACGCTTCGCGCATTAGCATGAAGCCTTGAGCGTAAGAGATGATCTTAGAAGCTAGTAGCGCTTGACGTAGTGCATCAACCCACTCTTGCTTGTCGCCTTCAACTGGAGTGATTGTCTTACCGAATAGAGACTCGGCTTCAACACGTTGGTCTTTCAGTGCAGATAGACAACGAGAGAATACAGACTCAGAGATAAGCGTTAGTGGAATACCTAGGTCTAGTGCGTTGATACCAGTCCATTTACCAGTACCTTTTTGGCCTGCTGTGTCTAGGATCTTTTCAACGAGAGGCTCACCGTCTTCATCTTTGTAGCCAAGAATGTCAGCCGTGATTTCAACAAGGTAGCTGTCTAGCTCAGTCTTGTTCCAATCAGCGAATACTGCTTGCATCTCGTCTGCAGACATACCAAGACCGTCTTTCATGAACTGGTAAGCTTCTGTGATAAGCTGCATGTCACCGTATTCGATACCGTTGTGTACCATCTTAACGAAGTGACCAGCACCGTCGTTACCAACCCAGTCACAACATGGCTCACCAGCGTCAGTTTTCGCAGCGATACCTTGGAAGATAGGCTTAACCGCTTCCCATGCTTCAGCAGCACCGCCAGGCATGATAGATGGACCGAAGCGCGCACCTTCTTCACCACCAGATACACCAGTACCGATGAAGTGGATACCTTTTTCACGTAGTGCAGCAACACGACGGTTTGTATCTGGGTAGTTAGTGTTACCACCGTCAATAATGATGTCGCCTTTGTCTAGCAGAGGTACTAGCGCTTCGATGAACTTGTCTACAACGTCACCAGCGCGAACCATCAACATTACTTTACGCGGCGTTTCTAGCTTCTCTACTAGTTCTTCTAGAGAGTATGCACCGATGATGTTCGTGCCTTTTGCTGGACCTTCCAGGAACTCGTCTACTTTAGCAGCAGTACGGTTGTGAGCAACCACTTTAAAGCCGTGATCGTTCATGTTTAGGATAAGGTTTTGACCCATTACTGCTAGGCCAATTACACCGATATCACCTTTCATTGTTTCTCTCCAATTTTATTTCATCGACGAGCAGCGTCTTAAGCAATTTTTGCTGCCGCGTCTAAATCTAAATACCATTCCGTTAGGCCCGATTTCGCTTGAATCTTAGCCGCTGGGTATGGCAGTGCGTGTGCTGGTGAACTGTTAATTTCTTCAACAATGTCCGCTTTTCCTGCACCAAGCACTAAGTAACTAATGCGTTTCGCTGCTTCTAATACGCGTGCGGTTTTCGACACACGAAGTTGGCCCGATTCAGGATGCGACGCCACAAGAGATAGGTTCGCATCATCATAATTCGTTTGGCCAGGGAACAGAGAAGCTGTATGACCATCTGCACCAACGCCTAATAAGATCCAGTCAAACACAGGTGTGCCGTTTTCACTCGGGATCACCTCTGCCATCTCTTTTGCAAAGCGCTCGGCTTCTGCTTTAGGCTCATCTTCGCCACGGATGCGGTGAATGTTTTCCGCAGGAATATTTACTTGGCTAAACAACAACGTGTTCGCTTCACCGTAGTTGCTTTCTGCATCGTCAGGGGCAACACAACGTTCGTCACCCCACCAAAAGTGGAGGTTTTCCCATTGAATGGAGGTTGCGTAAGCCTCTGAAGCCAGTAGTTTAAACAGCATTTTAGGAGTGCTGCCGCCAGAAAGAGAGATGTGAACAGGTCTGCCCATTTCGCTAAACGCTTTCATATCGTTAGCTAGGCTTTCAACTACCTGTTCTGCTGTTTGGTAGATCTTATGGTTGATCATAGTTCACAGTAATCCGTATCTGTTAAGTTTTTACATGGGAAACGCCAAGCGCGGCCATCACGCTGTAACAAGTCATCTGACTCTTTAGGTCCCCAAGTGCCGCATGCGTACCCGAAGAGGGATTGTGGATCTTGCTTAAAATCTAAGATTGGCTGTACGTATTGCCAGCACGCTTCCACCGCATCACTACGTGCAAATAGCGTAGCATCACCATTCAAAGCATCAAGTAGAAGGCGCTCGTATGCCGTCAGCATTTGCGTTTCTTGCAAGTCAGCGTAATGGAAGTTCATTTTCACTTCCTTCGCTTCAAAGCCTGCGCCTGGCTCTTTCAAGCCAAAGCTCATTTGAATGCCTTCGTCTGGTTGAATACGAATGATCAGCTTGTTTTCTGGTGCGTTTTGACCAAACACAGGATGCGGTGTTTGTTTAAAGTGGATAACCACCTCAGTAACGCGTGTTGGAAGACGCTTACCAGTACGCACGTAAAATGGCACGCCATTCCAACGCCAGTTGTTGATGTACGCTTTCAAACCGATGTAAGTCTCTGTACGAGAATCGTCTGCAACTCCCGGCTCTTCACGGTAGCCGCGTAGGCTTTGCCCACGAACTTCAGACGCCGTGTATTGGCCTAATACTAGGTCGTTGCGCAGAGCGTTTTCGTCTAATGGCTTTAAGCATTGAAGCACTTTTACCACTTCATCACGCATCGAGTCTGCATTGATTTGCGCTGGTGGTTCCATACCTACCATTGCTAATACTTGTAGCAAGTGGTTTTGGAACATGTCGCGCACAGCGCCAGAGTTGTCGTAGTAACCACCACGCTCCTCTACGCCAAGGAATTCTGCGCCTGTGATTTCAACGTAATCAATGAAGTTACGGTTCCAAAGCGGCTCAAACATCGCATTAGAGAAACGAAGCACAAGTAGGTTTTGTACCGTTTCTTTACCTAAGTAATGGTCAATTCGGTAGATTTGATGCTCTTGGAAGTGCTCGTGAATTTCTTTGTCCAGAATACGCGCCGATTCAAGATCATAGCCAAATGGTTTCTCAATGATCAGGCGTTTCCAGCCATCCTCTTCACTGTTAAGACCATGTGCTGCAAGACTTGCAGGGATCACACTGTATAAACTTGGTGGGGTTGCTAAGTAAAAAAGCGTATTGCGTTGCTCGAATTGATATTCGTCCGCAAGTTGGTCTAAGCGAGAAGATAGCTTACCGTAATCTTGTGTGTCAGAAGTATTAATTGCTTGGTAGTGCAGATGGTTAATAAATGCATCAAGCGTTTCTGGCTCAGTCTTTTCCATTTCCTGAAGCGATTTTTTCAGCTTCGCGCGGTAAGACTCATCACTGTATTCAGTGCGACTTACACCCAGAATGGCAAAATTCTCTGGAAGCTGCTTGTTCGCGTAGAGGTGGTATAAAGCAGGAATGAGCTTACGGTACGTAAGGTCACCTGAAGCACCAAAAATAACGATGCTGCTGTTTTCTGGTATTACCATCATCTTTCCCTTAAAAACGAGGTACTTATTGTGTGCCCGGATACGGCTAGAGAATGAGCCAACCCTATCAATGGCACCTCAAAATAGAAAATTGGTCTTACCTATTACGTTGATAGGTAAAGTCTATGGGCCCAAAGAACCTCAAGAAGTTGCATTTCCGATTCTTGAAAACACGACGTATTGAGGTCATTTAAGTCACTTATGTCTCAAAAGTACACACTGTACTCGCTGGAGGAGAGTCCGACACGGGGCAATATTGTCTACGACTATTTGATTTACATCAACACTTGCCAGTGCAAACGTTTAAATAAGTTGCACAAAACGTCATAAGCGATTGTATTTTATTGATAAAAAAAGTTTCATCTGAACACTCCAAAATTTAAGCAAAAACTCTAATGTGGGCAATAATTACTCATCCTTGCAAGCCATTACAGTTTTATCGTGATCTGTGTTACTTACTTTTTATTTCATCACCCTATTGATAATGATACTCAATTAAAGATAATGAAATCACTATTAATGTGAAAGTAGAACGCCATGAAATCAAGCGCCATTAACCCACATCCCATAAACCGAATACAATCGGTGCTTGACTACATTCACACCAACTTAGACAGCACTCTGAGCGTAGATGAAATATCGAAAGCAAGTTGTTGGTCGCGCTGGCAACTGCAACGCGTATTTCAACAACACACTGGCGTATCCGTCGCTCACTACATCAGAGAGCTTAAACTTAGCCTTGCGGCTGAGCGCTTAATCCATACTTCTGACCGCTCGTTAGATATAGCGATAGAAATGGGATTTACATCTGAACACGCATTTAGCCGTGCGTTCAGGAATATGTTTTCAAAAAGCCCCCGCGAATATCGAAAAACGCAACAACTCTCCGGGTTGAGGCAACCTTTGACGCTGCGTAAGACACCAGAAGAAGAGAAAAAACATCAGCGCTTTATTGAAGTTCGAATAGAAACAAAACCGGCTTTTGAACTTGCTGGTTATCATGAACCTATTCACGGATTGTTTTCCGCTACGCCCGATTTCCAATCCAAAGTACCGTCACTTTGGTCACGTCTTTATTCATCTGAAAACCTTAACAATTCGGAAAGTAGTTACTTTGGCGTGATTGATGTGACGCAAGCGTATTCAAACAACCAACAACTTGAGTATTGGGCAGGTTATGAGTGCAGTCCAACAGCAAACGCACCAAGATCAACGAACTCTTCCAACTCGGGGTTAGACCTCTTGGCTGTTCCTGAGCAAACCTACGCCGTCATTACACACATAGGCAAAGCATCAGAGCTCGCCTCAACGCTGGAATGGTTTATTTTACATTGGCTACCCTACTCTAATTATCATGCTATCGATGGTTATGAGTTAGAGCTTTATCCAGAAGGTTATGATGTTGATAGCGAACAAGCACAAATGCAGTATTGGATTCCTGTAGAGCCAAACGACGCGCTATCTTTAAAACCTAAGAACAGAAGAATAAGTTCCAAAGATTAGTGTTTTGCACCAAATTGTTAACTTTTCCTATTTCTTTGAATATAGAATACAAATAACAATCATTATCAATAAATAGAAAAAGTAGTGGAATTTATAAATATGGAAAGTCCGATTCGATTTCATCGTTCAGCGGTTGCTGTCGTCGTATCCGCATTGCTCGCTGGCCACGCCAATGCAACTGAGAGCACATCCCAACACGAAACGATTACGGTGCTAGGAGAAACATACCGAAACACCGCAACTAAAACCGTTTTAGAACCGGAGGAAACACCGCAAGCGATCACGGTAATCACTAAAGATGACATGGACCTGCGCGGCGTAAACTCGGTGAGCGAAGCATTGCGTTATGCACCTGGCGTAAATACAGAATTGCGTGGCGGTGCCGTTTCCCGACTTGACCTATTCAATATTCGTGGTTTTATTAACTACACCAACTTTTATGATGGTCTTCCTTTGCTGTACAACGGTTGGAACCTTCAACCGCAGGTCGATTCCGTTGCTCTTGAGCAAATCGAGGTTTTTAAAGGGCCAACGTCTGTTCTTTACGGCAATATTCCACCAGGAGGTATGGTCAACATTATCGCCAAGGCGCCTCAGTCAACACCCTCGCACTCTGTCTCGATTAGTACAGGGACTAACAGCCTAAAAGAACTGACGTTCGACACCACAGGACAAGTTGGTGATTCTAATGTTGATTACCGTATCGTCGGCCTGGCAAAACAGCGAGATGGTCAAGCCGATACGTCTGAAGATGAACGTTACGTACTCGCCCCATCTTTCAATTGGCAAGCGACAGAAAGCACATTAGTGAACGTGAATGTTTACTATCAAAATGATCCATCAGCAGGTATCTACACGACTGTGCCTGCGTCTGGCTCAGTGATTAAAAACCCACTTGGCTCGATGTCACCAAGCACTTATTTAGGGGATGAGGACTGGAACACTTACGAACGCGAAGTTCTGATGATGGGTTACAAAGTCCAACACGACTTTAACAACAATTGGCAATTTCTACAGAATGCCCGCTACATGACCGCCGATGCCTATCAGGAAAACACATATAACGGTGCACTTGAAGCGGATAACCGTACCGTTGGTCGAAATGCCTATTTAACCGATGAAAAATCCAAATCCTTTGTGATTGACAACCAACTATCTGGCTACGTTAAAACAGGAAATTTTGAACATAACTTATTGTTCGGGCTTGATTATCAGTATCTAGATTCAGATGTAAAATACAAAGACACGCTTGGGTATTCGCTAACTCAGGACATTTTTAATCCTGACCACAACAGCATTGATCGTAATGCACTGAATTTCCAATACAAACAAAACTTAGATATCAAAACGAAGCAGATTGGCGTTTATTTCCAAGATCAAGTTCGTTACGACCAACTTGTAATGATTGCAGGTCTTCGTTGGGATAAATACGATTCAAATACAGACGCCGTTAGCGATTATCTAGGAGCAGTATCCAAGAGCAAGGAAGAGTTAGACGATACCAACGTATCTTTCCGAGTCGGTGGTTTGTATGAGCTAGATTTTGGTCTCTCGCCATATCTTACTTACTCGGAAAGTTTTGAGCCAATTGCGGGTGCCGACTCTTCTGGTAAAGCATTTGAGCCATCAACCGGTCATCAATGGGAGTTAGGCTTTAAATACGCCCCATTATCTGGTGATATCTCAGGTAACTTAGCACTCTTCCATATTACGAAGAAAAACGCGATCTTGACCGATCCGAATAATCCATATGCACCGAACTATCAAGCGGGCGAAGTGGTATCACAAGGTATTGAACTTGAGGCAAAATGGCAAGCCACAGCACAAGCTGATTTCACTCTAGGCTATACATATACCGATATGGAGATTACCGAGGACAGTTATTACAACCAAGAAGGTAAAACGCCGGTTTGGGTACCTGAGCAAACGGCCTCTCTATGGGCCAATTACTTCTTTGAAGGAAATCTTTCAGGCCTTCGTACCAGTGCTGGCGTTCGCTATGTCGGAGAAGCACAAATTGATGCACAGAATAGTCAAAACGTACCGGACTACACCTTGTTTGATTTAGCAGCAAGTTACGATTTCTCAACGGTATCTGAATCAATGAAAGGGGCTAGCGTCACGCTTTCTGCAAGCAATCTATTCGATAAAGAATACTATTCTTGTTACGACAAAAATAACTGTTGGTTTGGCGCTGAGCGCTCTATCGAAGCGAAGTTAGAATACAACTTCTAACCTCTTAGAGCGGAACAGCAGTAATTTGTAAAGCGATGGTTTCTAAAACAAGCCATCGCTTTTTATTTTGCATAGAGCATCAATGTAAACGCTACCGTGTCACTTTTTTATAGCACCTTTCTGGCCTACCTACCGACCCATAGTTTAAATCAGCCTCTAGTTCACCAGTACTAATAAGAAACTCAAGATAACGTCTAGCGGTTGTTCGACTCACTCCGATTTTTTCACCTGCCTCATCAGCGGTCAGCGCACTTCCATTTGAGAACAACTCTCTGATCTTGTCTAGGGTTACACCATCAATCCCTTTTGGTAATCGGTTCGGCAAGTTGTCTTGATTGGCGTGAGACTGCAGCATTTTATCAACGAGGTTCTGATCCAAACTCTCTACGATGTCTAGTTGTTGGCGTTGGGACACATACTTTTTCAGTGCGGCATCTAAGCGTGGAAACATCACTGGTTTTAACAGGTAATCGACAACGCCACCCCTCATCGCCTGTTGTAATGTATCGACATCCCTTGCGGCTGTAATCAAAATGACATCACACGTTTGGTTACTTGCACGCAGTGTATTTAGTATCTCAAGCCCTGTGCCATCGGGAAGATAGACATCCATCAATAGTAAATCTGGCTTAAGAATGTCGAGTTGCATTTCTGCTTCCATTCTCGTGGTCGCAATTCCAACCACTTCCAAACCTGTCAGTTGGCTTAAGTATTTGTGGTGCAGCTCAGCAATAGCCAGATCATCTTCAATGATCATTACGCGAGTCGCCATACTCATAATTGTTCTTCCTTGGGTAAGTACACCGTTATTCTTGTCCCATAATTTGTATTGGGTATCATCTCAACATGGCCGTGATATCGAGTAGCAAGCTGATTGACAAGGTGTAACCCAACACCTCGATTTTGACGAGATTTCGTCGAAACGCCTTTTGTAAATAATGTTTGTGGATCCACTGTTTTTGGGAGGCCACAGCCATGATCTATCACCTCAAGTATCACTTCATTTCCGTAATCGCTAACGGACACATCAATGTTTCTGCGTTCTGACGCAACATTTGATTCATCGCGAATTGAAGTTAACGTGGCATCGAAAGCGTTATCAATCAAATTACCCAAAATTGTGACTAGGTCTTCCGAATTTAGCCACTCAGGCAGGGGCTCCAGACGACTGCCTTCCTCAACCACCAGTTGTAAGCCTAACTCGCGAGCACGTTCAGTTTTTCCAAGCAACATACCTGCAATTAGCGGGTCCTTAACGGTATCTCTTAAAAACTCAATCATTGCTTGATAGTGTGCGGTTTCTTGTCCAATTAACTTTTGCACCGCATCAAGCTCACCCATTTGTACTAGCCCGCTGATAGTGTTTAGCTTATTGCGATGCTCATGGGTTTGCGAACGTAACAAATCTGCATATTCCTTGGTTTGTGATAGCTGCTCGGTTAGATCATTGATTTCATCCCTTAAACGGAAACTCGATACCGCCCCCACGATTTTTCCATCAACATAAATTGGAGAGCGATTTGCAATCAGGCGCTTATGATTAAGGAATATTTCAATATCATGATCTTCCTGCCCGCTTTCTAACACTGTATATAGATCGCTATCACGCAGCGTGTCAGTCAAAGGTTTATTGAGCGCTGATTCTCTATCAATACCGAGAATCTGGCAGGCACTACGATTTATCGAGCGAAGTATCCCTTGGGCATCAATGCTTAACACGCCCTCTTTGATAGTGCTCATCGTCACTTCTAATTCGCCGTACAACCGCCCTATTTCTTCAGGCTCAAAGCCTAAAATCGCGCGCTGAAACTTTCTCGACGCATAATTGGATACAATGGCATTAGCGACGACAACTACGATGACCATTAAAATCAAAAAGGCCAAAAATGGTTCGATGCGGTCTTGCAGTCGGTCGAGCAAATAGCCAACCGAAACCACACCAATGATGTTCCCTTGCTCGTCAAAAATCGCAGCTTTACCACGAACTGAATAACCTAACGAACCCTGTGCCGTCGAAACATAAGACAATCCCCGTTCTAGCGCTCGACGATTGTCGCCACCTCTCATTGGCTTGCCCAACCGCTCATCAACAGGGTGGATTAAGCGTACTCCCTTATGGTCGCCAATAACGATGAATGCAGCACCTATGGCTTCGGTTAATTCTCTAAAGCGAAGTTGGTATGGCTGGGGGTTTTGGGTTTCGATCATTTCACGAACAACCGCTGAGTCCGCTAAAAAACGGGCAACACCCAGTGCTTTTTCTCCCATTTCTTGCTCTTGATTGATTTTGAGATAAGTGAAACCCGCGGCGACGAGCAATAACAGCTCTATCAACCCCGATAGCGTCATGATAATGAGCATCCGCTTACGAAAGCTGATGGTTTTCCAACTCATTGATACATCCTTGTGATTCACTCTTGAGCGTAACGTTAACACTCAGTTAACAGCATGACGTTGTCGCGGTGATAAATCTGTGAGGAAGGCAAGCAAACCGCAGAGTTTACGGTTAATTAATCGACGAGCTGAAACATAAAATTACAACCATTCACCAAATTTAGCATTCCTCTCTGATACTCAATTCCATACATAAATTGCCCTTAAAATCATGATCGCGATCACATCGATTTTAGCGGTTTTTGAGGCGTTTTTAGACTTTACAACGTATAATTTTTAATCAACGAAACCAATGAGAGTTTCGGTTTGAAAGCAGTGAAGCTGGAAGTCTATTAAAAGCTCAACATTGATGTCAGTGATTTGGACACAAATAAAACAAAACACCAATACTGACTATATGACAAACACTTAGACACCATCTGAAAACTGGAAAACTATAAACAGAGGTGCATTTATAGTTAGAAGGAACACCAAACATGGAACGCGATACCTTTGGAATATGCCTGAATAAGGCGATGCTGTCAGAGAATATGTATTCAACATTTACACACGTCAGGGCTTATGAAAAAAACGGAGGCGGTACTTCTGATCTCAAAGTCCTGTTATCGTTCCCTCAAATGAGCGGAAAAGATCTATTGAATACGATGCGAGGTTCTCGTCAGCTCGAGTGGAGAGCGGAGTTTCACTGTCCATATACGAAATAAATTTGTAACATCTCCCGCGCCCAGCACAAATATAACTGGGCGCATACTACTGCCCAATTTTCCCTCCTACTTAACACGCAGTTACGAATCCTTTATATTAGAGCTAATACTCTACGACAAAGCAGCCATTATGAAAAAAACAGGAAAGTTTTGGATACTGGGCTTACTTAGCAGCTCGATTTCCCTTGCCTGTCATGCGGCACCGATCACTTTTGATACCGCATGGCAGCTATTGCTAGAAAACAACTATTCTCTCAAAGCTCAACGCTCAAACGTCGAGAACTACCAATACCAAGAGAGTGCCACCAGCAATCTCAACTTACCTCAGGTTACTATTGGCGCGAATTACACGCGTTTAGATACCGATATCACGCTGTCGGGAAAACAGATCCTAGACAGCACAGGAGCACACATTAACGTACCTCCTGCTTTTCAGCCTATTTTTGGTGCCTTAGCTAATACCACTTCGACCATAACCGAGCGCGATATTTTCTCTTCGTCTATTCGTGCGATTTGGCCGATTTTTACTGGTGGTCGAATTTCTGCGGCTCAATCAGCTGCAGAAGGCAAAACGGATGAGGCGAAAAGTCAGCTTCTAATGGAACAACAAGCGCGTTTTGAAGATTTATCGAAGTACTACTTTTCTGTCGTACTGGCAAAGGAAGTACTCGCAACGCGGCAAGCGGTTGAAGCAGGGCTAAAAAAGCATCGAGATTTTGCCATTAAGCTTGAAGAGCAAGGACAAATCGCGCACGTTGAGCGCCTGCAAGCCGAGGCTTCTTTAGATAAAGCATCCGTAGAAACACGTAAAGCAGCCAGTGATTTGAGTATCGCTCAGGCTGCATTAGGTAAATTACTCGCGCAAGATGATGCCGTAGAGCCCGCTGAATCTTTGTTTATCAACGACAGTCTTCCCCCTCTTACTGCTTTTGTCGATCAAACGTTGCTTACCTATCCGGGGTTGGAGCTTCTGAGCGCTAAACACAAACAAGCCTCTAGCTTAATCAAAGCAGAAAAAGGGAAATACTACCCTGAAGTTTATCTTTACGGCGACTACAGCTTGTATGAAGACGATTCTCTCGCAAGCCAAATGAAGCCTGACTGGTTAGTTGGTGTTGGTGTCAGCATTCCACTGATTGAATCATCAGGGCGAAGCGAAAAAGTCAAAGCCGCTCAAAGCGTCGTCTCGCAGGTCGACTCATTAAAGTCCCAAGCCAAACAAGACTTATCGCTGTTAGTCCAAAAAACATACTTGGAGGCTCAGCAAGCCATTGATGAAGTACAAGGGCTCGCATCTAGCATTGAACTCGCTAACGAAAACCTGCGCTTGCGTGAAAAAGCATTTACTCAGGGTCTGTCGTCTTCTCTGGATGTTGTGGATGCACAACTTTATGTCGCGAGTATAGAAACACAACGTTCAGCGGCGCGTTTCCGCTATTTAATATCTTTAACCAAGCTACTCGCATTGAGCAGTGAAATGAACAGCTTCGAACAATATCAAAATACCGCTTATATCCCTGCTTCAACATCCAAAGAGGTGAAATAAATCATGGCAGCTAAATCACTAAAACCCGTTTTACTCTCACTTTGTGCTTTGGGTGTTGCCTCTTGGGTTGGGTATCAATTTTACCAAGCCTATCAACCGGAACCGATCCGCTTACAGGGATTAATTGAAGCCCAGCAATACAGTATTTCCTCAAAAGTTCCAGGGCGTATTGATGAGGTCATGGTACGTAAAGGCGACGATGTAGAGAAAGGTCAGCTTATTTTTACCCTTCATAGTCCTGAAATTGAAGCGAAGTTAGAACAAGCAAAAGCAGGTGAAAAAGCGGCGGACGCCTTAGCTCAAGAAGCTGAGAAAGGCGCACGTGAGCAACAAATCCAAGCAGCAAAAGATCAGTGGATGAAAGCCAAAGCCGCTGCGAATTTAATGGAAAAAACCTACAATCGTGTGAATAACCTTTATAACGATGGCGTGGTTGCAGAACAAAAACGCGATGAAGCTTTAACTCAGTGGCAAGCAGCGAAATACACAGAAAGTGCCGCGTTTCAAATGTACGAAATGGCAAAAGAAGGCGCTAGAAGTGAAACCAAAGTGGCTGCGGCGGAAAAAGCGCGCATGGCATCAGGTGCCGTAGCCGAAGTAGAAGCGTATGCGAAAGATACTCAGATCTACAGCTGGTTCGACGGCGAAGTCTCTCAAGTTCTGCTTCAAAGTGGTGAATTAGCACCTCAGGGCTTCCCAGTAGTTACTGTGATAGATACAGAAGATGCCTGGGCGACACTTAATGTGCGTGAAGATTACCTTCAACACTTTAGAAAAGGAGCAACCTTTGATGCCTATTTGCCTGCCTTAAACAAAAATGTTGAGTTCAAAGTAACGCATGTTGCCGTTATGGGTGACTTTGCAACGTGGAGAGCAACCGATGCTTCTCAAGGTTTTGATCTTCGTACCTTTGAAGTAGAAGCTCGTCCAGCTCAACCCGAACCTGAACTGCGTATGGGAATGAGTGTTGTCGTTGAACTTTAATCACAACCACTAGGTTAATGCTATGACGATTAAGATTTCACAGCGGCATATCTTACGACGAGACAAGTGGTTGCTTTCGTGCCTTACTTGGATACCGATTTTGCTCGCGATGATGATTTGGGGAGTGTTCTCTGCGGGCATTGCCCGGGATCTGCCAATCGGTGTGGTTGATCTACAACATTCCCAACTTTCTCGAAAGCTCATTCAATCTTTGGATGCGTCGTCGAGTCTGGCTGTTAACTATCACTACACCAGTGCAAGCGAAGCAAAAAATGCGATGATTGAAGGCGATATCTACGCTTACGCGGTCATCCCATCTAAGTTCGACCAAGATATTCTCCAGCACCGCCAACCTCAACTTTCTGTCTTTTACAACAGTCAGTACATTTTGGTAGCGAAACTGATCAACTCTGCCGTTGCGCAAGCACAAGGCTATTTCGACGCTCAGGTTGAAGTAATGGGCAACTTGGCTAAGGGTAACACCACAACGTTAGCAGCGGCTGGACAGGCTGTACCCGTGTCGACACAAATAACCGCATTATTTAACCGTAACAATAACTACGCACAATTTTTGGTAACGGCTATCGTGCCATCCATTTGGCAAATATGTATTGTAGTAAGCACTATTTTGATTCTTGCCGCGCACTTTCGCATTTATGGTGGAAAGAATGGCTTTGCATTTTTGGGCGAAAAGCCATACGCCAGGCTCACTACCCTATTAAGTCAGTACATTCCGGTCTTTATGGCGCAAGGTGCGTTGTTCTTGTACTGGTTTTATTCTGTGCTTGATTGGCCAATGGAAGGCAGTTTTGTGGTTATGCTACTAGCACAATTGGCGACGGTTATCGCCTGTATCATTATGGGAGCGTTGTTCTTCTTCTTGTCGATGGAGCCTGCACGTGCGATGAGTTTTGCTGGCGCATTTACGGCTCCAAGCTTCGCGTTCATGGGAATTACATTCCCAGTTTCTGACATGAACACGCTCGCTTATGCATGGCGTTCATTATTGCCGATTACCCATTACATTGAAGTACAAGTGAGTCAAGCAAGCTATGGAGCATCGGCCGCACAATCTTTAAGCTCGCTATGGCCTATGATTGGTTACGTTGTGCCCCTGCTCATTACCGCAGCCTTGATGGGTAAACATCGAACAGCTTCATCAACACGCCAAGCGAAGGAGGCGGTATGACATTGTGGCAACTGATTAAAGCGGAACTTAAGGCCGTTCTAACCAATCCAGTCGTTACGTTGACCGTGTTTGGTGGTGTCGTATTTTACTCGTTTTTATACCCTTTGCCTTATGCACAACAAACGCCTCGTGAACAACCAATCGCGATTGTTAATCTAGATGGTAGTCAGACGAGTTTAAAGCTGGAACGTATGGTTGATGCCACCCCGCAAGTCAACGTAGTCACTCGACTTCATACGATTGCCGATGCAAAGCAAGCATTTTTACAACGAGAGATCACCGGTTTTTTAGTCATACCAGAACACTTTTACAAAGACCTAATGCTAGGTAAAAGCCCGACTCTAGCCTACGCTGCGGACGCCTCGTATTTTCTCGTGTACGGAACCGTGGTAGAAGGATTGGCCCAAGCGGGAGGCACATTAGGGGCCCAAGTGAAAGTCAGTAAAATGGTGATAGATGGTGTGCCCATGAGTATGGCTAGCCATAATTACTCTGCTATTAAGCTTAATATGAAACCGACGTTCAACCCAACCATGGGTTACATCGAATACGTAGTGCCGGCAGTATTTGTTCTGATTTTACAACAAACGTTGATCATGGCGGTTGGATTACAAACGGGAACACAGCGTCATGGTCGTGGCTATTGGTCACAAGTATCAACGGGATCGCTGCTGCTTGTGAGAACGTTAGTATTTGTGGCAATTTATTATTTACTCGGCGCCTATTATTTTGGTTTTAGCTTCGAACGCTTAAACGTAAACCATATCGCCAACGCGGGCGAATTGCTGGCTATGTTGTTCCCGTTCTTTTTAGGTTGTTGCGGACTAGGCTTCTGGCTAGGCTACTTATTACCTCGGCGTGAACTTGTCACCTTAGTCGTCTTAGTGAGCTCTATGCCGCTCATTTTCTTGGCTGGTTTTATTTGGCCGATTGAAGCCATACCTACTCCCTTACTATGGATTGCTGATTTAAGCCCAAGCACTTGGGCGATCAAAGCTTTCTTAGCACTAAACCAAATGGGGGCAACCTGGCAACAAGTCGCTCCACATTGGACAGCACTTTGGGCACTCACTGTGCTTTGGGGTAGCGTTGCGTACTGGATTGCTAAGCGAAGTAACAAGCCAGTTGTAACAGAGAGCTTGGGGTGATAGCTGACATTTTTATTACTATAAAAAAAGCCGGGTAACTAAACCCGGCTGAAAATCTGCGTCCTTGCAGCGGACATATGGTAAAAACACTTTTTGCTCTGGGCTTACCCATTGAGCGAGGTTAGATTAAGCCAAAAAGTATGGACTCCATACTCTCATATAGAGGGTTATATCCTTCCAATAGACATTAGCTCTTCGCTAGAACGATAACGTTTTTCAGACACAAAAAAACAAGACTCACGTTGAGTCTTGTTGTTGAGAGGGATGAGCAGGATACATGTCGCCGCTAAGTCATATCACGGATTATTTTCTCTCGGTATTCTGTAACGACCTTCATGATTGAATTTTTTACATCACCGACTTGCTTAGAGGGTTGGCACCATAGGCCAAAACCAAACTTAAAACCTTCCAATAATTCAGAAGCTTCCACTGGCTCTATATGATTATTAGAAAACTCCGAATGGGCAAACGTTCTGGGGAGAATCGCCCATCCTAAACCTGCTTCAACCATTTTCACTACAAGGGCCAATTGGTCGACCTCTTCATGGTTCGAACTTACGATGACTTTTTCGCCCATTCCCTCTTCAATAAGAGACCGCAATACAAATTGTTTACTATTCCTCAAGGCTGTCAATACTCGATCTGGTGCAACAGAAGCGAGTTCACCACCTTTCTGGACGAAAGGAACAAATTCAAAATGACCTAAAAACGTCGCATCCAGACTATGTATTGCTCGACTATCATGCACATTGACAATACCGAATTGATACTCACCATTCTGTAAACCCTCTTTAATTTCGTTGCGATTACGAACAAGAAAGTTAACTCGCATCATCGGAAAATCTGCCGCTAATTGAATACGAAGCAATACAAGAAAACGGTGTGGTATAGCGCTTGAATAGGCGATACTAACATTCTCTAATCCACCGTAAGAAAGACTCAGTGCGACTTTATCGAAAGTACGAGCCTGTTCGATGGTTTGCTTAGCATAGTGGTACAGATGGTGGCCATCTTCTGTTGGTTCTACCGAACGACCGACTCGCTCAAACAAGTTAACGGCTAGTTGGTCTTCAAGATTGGTGATCACCTGCCCTATAGTGGTTCGGTGCTTATTGAGTTTGACCGCCGCCTTACTAAATGAAAGCTGTTCATAAACGGTCACGAACGCGAGAAGTTGTTCAAAACTAAAATTCATAGGTTGTGCTTACTTTTTAGAGTTATCTAATTAAATTATCACAAGATAGTAGAATTGCTACTCGGTAACGGTAACAAGCTGCGTTTGACTTCCTTCTCGACGACATAAAAAAACCTACTAAAGTCTGTAGGTTTCTTCCATCTTAGTTGTACTCAACAACGCGAGCCAAATAGTTAAATTCACCCGAGTCACCATGATAATCGCGGTAAACATCCACACTAAAATACTTAGGTTGATCGGCTTGAATATGGTCAACGATCTTCTGTTCTAATGACGTTAGCGTTTCACCCGTTTGCGAATACACAAACTGTTTGTTCACTTTTTCCAATTTGCGTTGCTTTGCTTCTTTGTGTGAGACATAGTTGTTGATCTCTTCCCACTTACCCACGTACTCGACTGCCACGTAACTCGAGTTCTCATCAATCATGATGAAGGCTGCACCTTCTTCTTTAATGGCAGACAGTTGCTGCATGTCGCTGTCGACTTTTTGCTGGTCAAGGTGAGCACCACTTTGTGCAAATGCAGTCGCAGAAGCAGTGAGCATCATTAACGTTAGAACGGCTTTTTTCATTGTGTTTTTTTCCTGTATTAAGGGAGTTCAGTCACCCAAAGTTGTCCTTGGGTGGCTTTTTTGAATCCATATTCGTAAATCGTTAGCAAGTAATGTTGGTCGAACATGTCTTTCGTCACTTTGGCGTACCCGAAGTCTTGGTCGATGTAAGTAAACTGCATCTCAATATCGTTGATTTCACTGATGTATTTCATTCGATACAGATCACCACGAGTTTGCGCTAACGTAAGGCTTGAGACGCTTTTCGATACCAAATCCAACCCTTTGTCTTTTAGTGGTCGATACGGTGCTTTCAAAGCACCATTGCGAATCACATCCAACTGAGGTGCTTTTTCTAACCCCAGAGCCTCTGAAATTTGTTGATAGTTGAAGTTAGACGGATTAAAGAACACCTGCGCTGCAAGACCACCATCTACGTGTAACTCTTCAAGTGTTTCCCCATCATGTTCAACATCGATAAATTGTGGAGGGAAAACGCCAGGGATCGATGCACTTGCGGCAAGCACTTTGTAGATCAATTCAGATTTGTCCACTAAGTCACTATTCGCAATCGCGCCGATGTTCCAAATTACTAATTCACCTGAATCAAAATGGGTACTGCCGATAAAGAGGCGTTTACCATTGCGATGTTGCTGTGCCATCGCCTCAATCATTGGCTCAGGGTAAGCGTCCGCAATGAAGTCATAGAGGTTCTCGCCATCGGTAAACGCGTCCTTAAACAATGTGTTTAAAAAGTTCTTTTTACCCAGGACGCTTTTGTCGTTGATGTTGAGCATGACTTCTTTCATCTTTGGCATTGCATCACCACCGATGAAAACAAATGGCGCAATTAACGCACCTGCGCTGATGCCCGTAATGATGGTGTAGTCTTTCAGCTCACCCTTTTCCTGTAAGCCCATCAAAACGCCAGCACCGTACGCGCCGTTTACGCCACCACCCGATAAGGCCAAAATATTGAGCTGTTCACCCTCTACTTTGATCGGTGTGGTTTGATTGTGCGACGAGTAGAGAAAATCCGGAGCTTCATTGGCCCACATTCGAAGTGGCTCATTTGGTGTCGAACTCGCGATCTCGACATCTTTATAGTTGCTTTGAGAAACACGAACATCCAGCGTATGGGGTGAACTACAAGCTACTATCAGCAGCGAAAGTACAACCGTCACACCAGAGGAAATTAAACGATTCATAATCAGTCTCATTTAATGTTCTCTGGCGTATGACCAGAGACTCAGTTTGAAGTTAATTGGGTCAAAATGAAGTCCGTTTCGTTGTTTGGAGTTACTATAGCTAGGCACGGCTAAACCCCATAATCGCGATTGTAGGATGCTATCCATCAAAGCAATTATGCCAAGTTTCTATATGCTAACTTTACGCTTCTCCGTTAATTAGGTACTGCGCTAAGCAATTTTCACGACGTTGAACTCATGCGTCGGTTCGACAAATTCGTATTGGGCATTGATCGTCTGTAGCTCCCATGTGCCATAGCCTTTGGTGATCTCCAATACACCGTAAACGGCGTTATGTGTATGACGAAAGGCTGCGACAGGAGACATCTTCTTCACCAAACAAGAAGTAAAAATCGCAGAAATCAAATCACCGACACCGACTGGCTGCATAGCAAATTCAACACTAGGGCGTTGGGCCAAATAGCTTGCTTTCGGCGTCGCTAAAATCATACTGAAGGCGTCATCTGTTAGTGCATGCAGGTGTTTCACCAATACCATTTTCGGTCCTAACTCTAAGGCTTTTTTACATGCAGTGACTGCATCATAGAGAGAGTTAATTTTCACACCTGTTAACTCGCTCAGTTCAAACTGGTTAGGAACAATCACATCAGCGATGGGCAACAAGCTATGGCTTATCGCTTCTTTGACACCGTCTGCCACAATGCAACCTTTGTCTGGATCACCCATAACTGGGTCACACACATAAAGCGCGCTGTGGTTACGCGATTTGACTAAACTTACCGCTTCGGCCACCGCACGACATTGCTCTGCGCTGCCTTGATAACCGGACAGTATCGCGCCACATTCGCCTAACTTCTCAATGTTATCTAAGCCTCTCATTAGAGAATGAATTTCATCTGCCCCAAACTTCTGTCCAGTCCAACCTTGCTGGTACTGAGTGTGATTTGAAAACTGAACCGTGTGAATTGGCCAGACTTCGAGGCCCATTCTCTGCATCGGAAAGACTGCAGAACTGTTTCCTGCGTGGCCATAAACCACATGAGATTGAATAGAAATAATGCTTTTCATAAGTCACTCTTAATTGAGAAGTTTGTTAGCTTGGCGACTAAATAAACACAATATCGCGCACTGTGCTTATTTGGTCGGAATAGCCTCGACAACGCCGAGGCTTATTCTTAATCAGGCTGGATTCATTAGCCTTTGAATTCAGCAAAGTACTCATCCAACACTTTGCGTGTTGCACGACCGATAAGCTCGTATTCGTGGTGAGTAAGATTTGCTAGCGAAACTCGAACTGATGCATGCACTACATCGAAGCCTTGGCCTGGAAGTAGGATAACGCCGGTTTCATGTGCAAGGCGGAACAGGAAGTCTTTGCCTTTCTCGCTCGCTTTGAACCATTCAACGAATGCTGGTCCGTACAATTTGCCGCCCAGAGTGTCGAGCTCAAGCAGTGTGTAGTAGTCCACACGATCTTTGTTTTCTTCAATTTCTACACCCATGTTTTTGTACAGAGTTTTGTAACGCTCGCGAATGATGCGTTTACATGCTTCTTTGTAGTTTTTCTCTGAGTCCATCAGACAATTCAATGAGAACAGCGCCATTTGAACTTGTTGAGGAAGCGACAAACCTGCTGTGTGGTTAAGCGCTACGCTACGGCTGTCGGCAACGATACGGTCAATAAACTTGATCTCACGAGGTTCCGGAGTCAGCGTTTTGTAACGATCGTCCAACTCAAGTTGACGCACTTCAGGAAGGCTACGCATTGCATCGTCAAACACGTTGTTGTGTTGAATCGCAATCGAGCCTAAACGCCAGCCTGTTGCACCGAAGTACTTAGAGAACGAATACACACAAAGCGTGTTGTATGGCAGTTTTGCAAACAGTGAGACAAAGTCGTCCGCAAATGTGCCGTATACATCGTCAGTCACAATGAACAGGTCGCTACGTTCGTTGTTCACAAAATTTGATAGGTTATCCAGAGTCTCATCCGAGAACTTCACAGACGCTGGGTTTGCCGGGTTAACAACACAAAGCAGTTTGATGCCTGTATCTGCAAGCTTTTCGATTTCAGACATCGGCAGTTGCCATGTTGTCTCATCCAGACGTAGTTCAACGATTTCCAGTTCGTATTCACTCAGTTCTGGAATCTCTAGGTAAGGCGTAAAGATTGGAGTGATTAGCGCAACCTTGTCACCTTTCTTCAATAGACCGTTGTTGAACATAGTTTGGAACGTTTTTACAAGACATAAATTTTGCACATTTCGCTGATACATTTTGGTTAAAAAATCAAATTCAATATATGCAAAAAAATTATTGCACATAAGAAGCTATTACTGTGCACTTTCATCTAATTTATACAAATGATTCATAGCAGAAAGGTTGCCACGATATAATTTCATAAACAGGAAATTGTTGGGCCCAATGACACAACCAAGGTAAGCATTTGATTTAAAAAGCAATAGTTAAATATACGACAGTGGTAGTTAATAGCTGAGGAAATTGGATGGCAGATGGTGTGAAGAGTAATAAAGATTCATACTGGGTAATAGGGTATCATACTAAAATGGCCGCGATCGCAATCGATACTCTGTCATTCCTAAAACATTTTTGCCCCATTGTGATTTAGTTCTGAAAATTGTTTATATCTATTCAATACGAGTTTGCCCTACCCAAAGTTATCCGAAATTAGGTGTGACAACTCAAAAGGTTTACAACCTAGTAACAAATTTGGTTGGGGTGGACCAATTATTCATGCAGATTCAAAAGGAAAACATGGACGTTTAAAAAGTAGCGATTTTTATCAGTGGTGGCAAAGGTATGCCTAACAACTTCCAAATATGCATTCATCCAAACAACTCGGCTGCAATACTTTCTTTCTCCGCCGCAGTACGACCTAAATGTTTTTCTAAGAATGCTGCGGCTTCCTCCATCTGACCATTTTCAACCAATGTCAATAGCGTTAAGTGCTCTTCGCATTCTTTCCTCGGGATCGCTCTTTTCGTATTGACGTTGTATTCAATCAAACGGCGTAACCGGTTTATTCGTTTTAATGAATCAAGCAGAAAAATATTGCCAGACATTGAGACTAAAGTTTCATGGAATAAGACTCCTGCATTAAACATGTCGCCAGCGGAAACCAGTTTGTTATTGTTATTGAGGATTTCAATTTGGGACATACGTAACATTTGTATTTTAGTCGAATTGACAACGAAATCAGTCTCTCTTAGTGCCTGTGTTTCGATTAATTGACGGAATCGGTAGCTCTGTGCATACGCTTTTGGGGAGGAGATAAACTCGTTAAACTCCCATCCATAGCCAAGACTGCGACTCATCCAGCCTTCTTTTTCCATGGTAATTAGGGCTTCTTGAATGATCTTCCGACTTTTTTCATAACGGGCCATCAGTTCATTTTCAGTAAAACTTTTTGTCAACTTTCCACTTAGATAATCCTGACCTATCAGGTAACAAAGTGGGCTGAGAGTTGATGCCTCTGGGCTCAAAATCTCTAATTCTGACAATGACTTGGAATCAGCAGATTCTGCGAGAAAATATCCTTGATTAGGCCTCTTTACTAGAAAACCCTCTTTTTCTAAATGCGCAAATGCATTCCTGATTGGTGTTCTTGAAACTTTAAGTCTATTTGAAAATTCGACTTCTTTGACATGTGCGCCAATAGCTAAGCCTTCTTTTGCTATTTCGCTAAGCACTTTGCTGGCCAACAAAAGTGTTGAATCCTGCTTTTTATCTTTTGTTGATGTGGTCATCCAGATCACTCTTTTTATACAAGTCATGATCATTATCCTTCATAAATTGTATTTTGTGAATACTAATGATGGCTTGATATGAAGCATGGGCTAAATTGTGATGTATTTAACAACCACAAAAAACAATTTTACAATGTTTTTGTTTGAATGCATTGATTGCCCACATAGCAATTAAGCTTAAATCATTGATAAATAACTATTAGTTTTTATTGTTGGCTATATATCATGTTAATTTAGGGTTTATTTTTGTGTTTAACATCTTGTTGACAAATTTAGCGCTTAAAATAAAAATGTTTTTAATGAACACAAAATACAATCATGGTTTATGAAAACAATTACCCTAATTCACGCTGTAGATATCGCAATTGAGCCGATAAAGAAAGCCTTCGAAGAGCTATGGTCTGAAGCTCAGCTGGTACATTTGTGGGATCAGTCGTTAAGTATTGAACGTGCTAAATCTGAACACATTACACCCGCGCTATATCGTCGGATCGCTGATCTTACCGAGATGGCTGAGCAAACAGGTACTGATGCGATCATGTTCACGTGCTCTGCATTTGGTGACGCAATAGAACAAGTCGCATTGAAGACCTCAATCCCTGTTCTGAAGCCAAACGAAGCGATGTTTAAGCAAGCCCTAAGCTTGAATTCCCCCATATCTATGATCGGCTCTTTTGCTCCAGCGATGGAAGGTATGGAAAGAGAGTACTACCTAGAGGCCCACTCCCAAGGTATTGCTGCTGAATTAACCTGTGTCTGCGTGCCAGAATCACGCATAGCACTAAGTCATGGAGATGTTGATAAGCACAACCAATTGGTGGTTGAAGCGGCTAAAGCACTGCCGAATGAGTCTGCCTATATGCTGGCGCACTTCTCGTCTTCGTATGCCAAAACTGAATTGGAAAAAGCGACAGGAAAGCCAGTCTTATCTAGCCCGCACTGTGCGGTGCTTCATTTGAAATCTTTACTGGAAGGCTAATGCTCCATTTTTTAATAACAACCAACGCTCGAATAGAGGAACACTATGAAACTTATCGTTTTACCAGGGGATGGTATCGGCCCAGAAATCGTCAACGCATCTATCAATGTGCTTAACGCAGCCGACCAAAAGTTTGGGTTAGATCTGACTTTAGATTATGAAGATGTTGGCTTTGAAAGTCTGAATAAATATGGAACAACGTTGCGACAAGAAGTACTAGAAAAAGCCAAATCGTATGACGGCATTATTTTAGGTACACAGTCACATGCAGATTACCCTAAACCAGAACAGGGGGGGCGCAACGTATCTGCTGGTTTTAGAATCGGTTTGGATCTCTATGCAAACGTTCGTCCAGCTCGATCACGTTCGTTTCTTCCTACCAACATGAGTGAAGGGAAATCTATCGACTTAGTCATCATGCGAGAAGCGACCGAAGGTTTCTACCCAGATCGCAACATGACAGAAGGTTGGGGCGAAGTAAAACCTTCACCTGATATGGCTCTGTCTATTCGTAAAATTACTCGCCATTGTAGTGAACGTATTGCACGTAAAGCGTTTGAGCTAGCGATGACTCGCCGTAAAAAAGTGACCGCTATTCACAAAGCAAACAGTTTCCACATGACAGATGGTTTGTTTTTAGAAGCTGTGCGTGATGTTGCTAAAGAGTACCCAGAAGTCGAGTTGGACGATCTGCTGGTTGATGCGTCCACCGCGCATTTAGTCCGTAACCCGGAGCGCTTTGATGTACTGGTTGCGACCAACTTCTATGGTGACATCATCAGTGATCTAGCGAGTGAGTTATCCGGAAGCCTCGGGCTTGCAGGATCAGTAATGGCTAATGATGAAATTTGTTGTGCTCAGGCTCAACATGGTTCAGCGCCTGATATTGCTGGGAAAGACATTGCCAACCCGGTTTCGATGATTCTATCGGTTGCGATGCTCATTGACTGGATGGGACAAAAACATGATCGCTCTGATTTTGTATCGGCGTCGAAAGCCATCATCTCTGCGGTTGATGCGGCACTAGAAAATCCGTCTTACCGAACGCCCGATCTTGGTGGTTCGTTGGGATGCCAAGCATTCAGCAATATTGTTGCTGAAATTATCAAGACAAACTAAACAAACTCCAAGGACTTAGGACATCAAATAAGTATAGCGCCTTACCCTACATTATAAGGAATATAACATGTCATTACTTAAACGCTTAACGATTTTGCCATTGACTCTATCAGTTCTGGCAACGGCACCAAGCTTTGCTAAGGATCTGGATTATCCAAAAGAACGTCTGAATTACACCATCGCCTTTGGTCCTGGCGGTGGTAACGATCTTATGTCACGGACGGTTGTTGATATTCTGAAGAAATATGATTTCTACCCTAAAAATATTCGTGTTGACAACTTAGCTGGCGGTAGTGGTGCGGTTGGTTTTAATTACGTTGCGCAGCAACAAGGGAACCCCTACCACCTTACATCAACTAGCGGAAATTTTTTAGGCACGCCGTTGATTTCAAACACAGGTTGGACGTACGAAGATTTTACACCGATCGGTCTATTAGCTCAGGATGCAATGTTTTTAGTTGTAAGAGCTGATTCAGAGTTTAAAACAGCACAAGACTTTGTCGAATATGCTAAGAAAAATCGTGTAGTTATGGGCGGAACTGGAGCGGCTGGCCCTGAGCGTGTTGTCGCCAGTTTGTTCGCTGAAAAGGCTGGCTTTACATTTGATTATGTACCATCTCAGGATGGTGGTGGGATGGTTACTTCTCTTACGTCGCATAGTGTTGATGCTATTGTTGCCAACCCATCTGAGGTGTCTGGACAAATTAAAGCTGGTAACTTCCGCCCTCTTGCATACTCAGAAGAGCAACGTAGTACGGTTTATACCAATGTACCTACTTTTAAAGAACAAGGCTACGATTTTGCATTTGCGTTGCCTAGAGGGGTTGTGATGCCAAAAGGCGTGGACTCCGATGTACAGAAATGGTGGGTGGAAACGTTAAAGAAAGTGGTTGCTACTGAAGAGTGGAAATCTTATTTAACAACGAACAGTCTTTCTGGAAACACCGTTTGGGGTGATGATTTTGAAAAAAATCTAGCTCATACCAACTCGGATTTCAAACGGGTGCTAACCCAGATTGGTGCTATTAAGTAAAAGCGATAGGCAAGCGGTAACGAGAGTTATCGCTTGTATAGGGATGATTATGCGATTTTTATTTTCAGTTGCAACGTTAGTATTTTCTGTTGCCTTCGTTGCATATGGAATGGCAACGCTTGATTTATATGACATTAGTGATAGGCCGGGGCCAGGTTATTTTCCGCTGATTATTGGTGTCATGTTAATCATTGCAACTTCTATCAATGTTGTTAAAGACTTCAAGATTGTACAAAAGCTGAAGGCAGATCGAGAATTAAACGAGATTGTACGCAAAGGTCACGATTCGCACTATGCAAAAGATGCAATAGTTGCGGTCGCCTGTTTAAGTCTGCTTATTTTTACCTTGAATAGCTTAGGTGCAATTTTATCCATGGTATTGTTCTGTCTAGTTTTTCTAAGTTATTTCAATCAAGGGAAGATTTTACAGAATATTATTTATTCGATTGTTTTTCCTGCATCGGTTTACCTACTTTTTGATGTTTGGTTACAGGCAGGGTTGCCTGATGGATTGCTAAGCGCATTCAATTGATCGATGGAGATGTATCATTATGTTTATTAGCGAATTATTCGGTAACCTTTCTTATGGATTATCGGTAGCATTTACCACAACCAATATATTGTTCCTACTTATCGGGGCTTTAGTTGGTATGGTGGTTGGACTCTTTCCTGGATTTGGTCCCGCAGCAGGAATTGCCATCCTAATTCCAATGACCTTTGGCTTAAATCCTACGACAGCCATTATCATGTTATCGGGGATCTATTATGGCTCTATGTATGGAGGAACGATTACCTCTATTTTGATTAATACACCTGGAGAGTCAGCGACCGTGGCATCCACGCTCGATGGTTATCCACTGGCGCAAAATGGGCGTGCTGGCCCAGCACTTGTTATGCAAGCGATTGCGTCATTTGTGGGTGGCACGCTTGGGGTTATATTAATTTGTGGCTTCGCACCTATTCTTGCCGATTTTGCGTCCCAGTTTGGGCCGTCGGAATATTTTCTCATAATTATGTTGGGTATGCTACTTCTGACAACAATGATGGGCGAAAATCGATTAAATGGCGTTATCTCTGCATTGTTTGGTTTTGTAATTTCTGTCGTTGGTGTTGATTCAGTTAGTGGCGCTCAAAGGTATACGTTTGGTTCTCCAGAGTTAATTGGAGGTATTTATTTTGTACCAGTAGCTATCGGTCTATTTGGTATTGGTGAATTACTCCATTGTATTTACACCGGGCAGCACAAACGTTCAAATGAAAGACTAGAGTTTAGCTTCCGTTCAAAAGATTTCTGGCCAACAGCAAAAGATTATATCGAATCAAAATGGACATTTCTTCGTGGTTCTGTGATCGGTTTTGTTGCGGGTGTCCTTCCTGGCTCTGGTGCAACAATAGGTTCTATTCTTGCCTATTCGGTTGAAAAGAAAGTCGCTAAAGAACCAGAGAAATTTGGTAAAGGCGAAATGCGTGGCTTAGTCGCTCCTGAAACCGCTAATAACGCGGCATCCGCAGGGGCTATGGTTCCATTGATTTCACTAGGGATTCCTGGCTCCGGAGCAACGGCCGTACTTCTTGGTGCTCTAATGATGTGGGGATTACAACCTGGACCGATGTTGATAGATACTAATCCAGATCTTGTTTGGGGATTAGTGGCCAGCATGTATATGGGTAATATGATATTGGTAGCGCTGAGTATTGTTGCTATTCCTATCTTCGTGAAGTTTCTAGATGTACCTTATCGCCTAGTCGTACCTGTCATTGTGATTTTATGTGTCGTTGGCGCATATGCAATGAACAACAGCATTATTGAAACATCCATGTTGTTGATTATGGGGATCATTGGCTTTGGAATGAAAGTCTACGGCTATTCGCCTGCTGCTACAGTACTTGCTTTGGTATTAGGTGGGATGGCTGAAAGTAATTTCTTGCAGTCTCTCATTATCAGTCAGGGCAGTTTATCGATTTTTGTTGAGCGTCCGATATCTCTTGTTTTAACTCTTGTCATGTTTATATCTGTGGCTATTTCTATGGGGTTAAAAGCATACAAGCGTGCGAAGGCAAAGAAGGCCGCCTCAGCACATTGTGAACCGGCCACTAAGTAATGCATTTATAGGCAGTGGGGTAACCGAATCCAACCGGAGTTCAGTAGGCGCATTAACCGACTCAATACACTGTTCAGCAATCTGGATAACCGTTGAGTCTAATGTTGCCTTAACCGTATCAACCGCTTGGCAACCACGATTCAATAGTACTGCTTTACCAAAAACATCAACGACCTGCTCCATATCAACGCGTATTTGACTGGGTTTAACCGTTAACGCATTGGTTGAAAGGCGTTGACCGCGTTGACTTGGGTAGCGTTCAGCAAGTTGATGCGTTACGTCATTAGAGAAAATGGCGGATGCTTTAGTAATGAACTCTCCAACCACGCTCTCTGTGGTTAGAGAGGCATTAACCGCAGCATAAGCAACAAACGCTTTGTTCGGTTGGGAGAGTGCATTAGGTGTGTATTTAAAGTGCGCTTGTAATACATTGTCGAACGCTTCAGTAACCGAACGCCAACGGTTGATACCATGCATCTCAACGATGATGACGTGTTTAACCGGTATAGATTCTAATGAAAGCGCAAACCGCTTGGATGAGCGTTCAGTTAGTTGGACAATGCCTTTATAGTCGAAGATAGCAGCCACAGATTGGCTGGGTGGATGAATTGCACCAAGACTCGAAGCAGAAATATCGGCAAACAAACACAACTTCTCTTCTTCAATTGCTTCTAGTATGTCCCATTGGGTTAAATAGGTTTTATCGCAGACTTCCTCAAGCCTTACATAGCGGCGTTTAAACTGGCTCACTTCAATCCCTTGTTGAGTTAACAATTTCAACAACGAATTACAGCACCAAGACCACTGTATATAAAACCATAACTTTAATGCTTCGAGTGATATCTCGATTTATCTTGCAATTTAACCAATAAGATTCACCGCCGCCGCTTTGTGCTCTGGAGCTAAGTGTGCATAACGCAGCGTCATCTTGAGGTCAGCATGCCCAAGCAACTCACGCACGATATTCAAATCAACGCCCGCCATCACTAACTTGCTCGCGAAATGGTGCCGCAAGTCATGGAACCTAAAATTCTCGATAGCAGCCTCTTTCAATAATGATTGCCACGGATATTGAAAGAACTCAACGGGCTGGTTATTCGATATAAAGACATAGTCAGCATCAGGATTCTGTGCTCGCCAGCGTTCAAAAAGCTTTAATACCGTGTCATTGAGCGGTATTGTTCGCGTCTTCTTCGACTTGGCATTTTCAGAACGAATTGTTAAGTAGCGATTAGGCAGTGAAACGTGTTCCCATCGAAGACTTAATAGCTCTCCTTTACGCATTCCTGTATTCATTGCGGTGATCACTAACGGCTCGAAGAAATCAACGAACTGAAGATGCTCTATCTTGTTATTGGACTTTCGAACGCGTTGATTTCGGCCTTCAAGGGTATCGAGTAAGCGCTTCTCTTCTTCCTTAGAGAGATACCGTATTCGAGTGTTATCTTGCTTAATGAGTTTAACACTGCTTAAGTTGTGGCTATCGATGAATTCCCACTCTACCGCACGATTTAAAGCGGCTCGAAGTCGGTTCACACAATACTCTATCGTTGCTGGGGCACGCCCTAATTTGCGACGCTCCGTGATCCACTGCTGAATATCCCACGCTTTTATCTCCTCTAACGGTTTGTCTAGGAGGTGAACAAATGAATGAGCGATGCAAGCATAAGCCTGATCCGCCCGCTTGGGGTTCATTGAGATAAGGTAGTCTTTATAGTGCTCAGAGAGAAAACGGCCAAGCGTCAGGTTTTTGCGCATCTCTGTCTTTTTAGCTTCATGACGAGATTCTTGGATATCCACCCCGCTCGCCACTAATCCCGCTTTCTCTTTGACTAAATCTCTCGCTTGAGCGGGTGTGAGTGAATCCGCCGAGCCGATGAAGTAATTTCGTTGTTTGCCATTTAAACGGTAGTAAAAGTAATACTTGATTGCGCCTTTAGGTGAAATGCGAGCATGAAACCCGCTGATTTCAGTGTCGTTGAGCCGTCCCTGTTCGACAGTTAGCGCCTTGATTGAGGTGTTGGTTATCTTCTTCTTAATGGGCATGCACAAGTCCTTTGTGTAGCGTATATGTAGCAGAATAATTGTACATACACACATCCTCATGAACAACAAAGCACAAACAACATACATATAACTACATGTTTTTATGCGAGTATTCGCTCATTCTTGTTCATTGCTGTTTACTGAAGATTTTTGCCCATTCCCACTGTTAAGGGGTGAGCAACGCAATACCGATGCTACCGCATGCCACCTTAATCACTTAAATCAACGCATAGTAAAAATGCCACGCGTTGCGAATCCCTCTTGAACAGTTTGTTATAAGCCCTTTTTATATGACTTGGCTAGCTCTTCGAAAATTAACTTTCGCTTGTTTAACAATTCTTCTCTCACGTCGTCCATGTCACTCTCTTTTAGAGACTGCTTGCCGTCATAGTATTTTCTACGCAATTCTTTTAGGAATTCGCCATAGTCTCGAACTTGCGAGGAAATATTAGTTAAGCCCAATAACATTAACTTAGATTCTGCTACGGTTAAGTTTTTAAACTGATCGAAAAGTTCCGATTTCGTGCGTTCTAACTCTTCATAACGCTTTTCAGTTAAGTCCATATCTTGAGCGTTATTTCGAACCCATTCAATTATTAATGCCCAATATCGCAATGAAACATGCGTGACCTCTTCAATATTTGAGCTCACCGATTCGAGTGAATCATAGAATCTTTTACGACTTTCCTTTTTTCGTTCATTTCGGTGATTTAACCATGTAACTAAAAACGTACCAACTAGTGTAATGAGACTGCCTAACCCAATTTTGATGGCTGTATCGATTACTTGTAACTCTGTGATTTCCATAATACTCCTAGGGCTTATAACGCCTTGTTAAGGTGTGAGGCACGCAATACCGAAGCTTCCGCATACCACCTTAACCGCTAAAACCAACGCATAGTCAAAATGCCACGCGTGCCGAATCACTCTTGAACAATTTGTTAGCTTACTTTTTCAACGCTCATAGATCTTTAAGTGATTCTCTAAGTTTATCCATAGGTTGAATTCCAAGTTCACTACTAACCCAACCATACTGGTCGCCATGGAACCGAGGGAAAATATGCAAATGGTAATGGTCGAGCTCGTTGAAATGAGGTGCCTCTCCGTTGTTTTGCATAAAGCCGATACCATCGGGATTGAACTTAGCTTCTATACGCTTATATAAATCTCTTGCGACGTCGGTGATCTCTAAAAACACAGACTCGGGCAAGTCGATGAAAGTACGATATTGAGTCTTAGGACAAATTAAAATATGTCCAAAGTTGATTGGGTCATGGTCTGCAAAAGCTATAACTTTGTCAGATTCGTACACGATGACCGAGTCAATTTCACGATTAACAATTTGTTCGACTATCGTGGTCATCTAAACTCCTATCAAAGTATGCTAACGCTCTGTTAAGGGGTGAGCAACGCAATACCGATGCCGCCGCATACCACCTTAAACACCAAAATCAACGCATAGTGAAAATGCCACGCGTTGCGAATCCCTCTTAAACAGTTTGTTATGCGCCAGTTAAAGTTAACCAGTTGTCCCTATATTTTTCTAACTCAGGTTTTATTGTCGACACCCCACTCTGCTTAAAAGAACAGCTAAACTTCACTGAACTTCCTTTTAGAGCAAGAGCCTCTTCACGAGACATGATGAATAAATGATCAGTATTCTTATCCATTATTACCAACACTAAAAAGTCATATCTTTTCTCAACACCTGATATTGAGTTATTAGTATTTTGGTTATGCAGATCTGTAGTTTTCACTTGAATTCTAAGAACTCTTGAGCTTTCAAGCACAACGGTAATGTCGTAATCTTCTTGGTTCGATTTAATAGCTAGATAAGCTTCAATATCTAACTTTAAAAGTTGAGAAAGCACTAAGTGCTCTCCATATTTTCCAATAAACTTCATGACTTCCTTATTGGCGCATAACGCCCTGTTAAGGTGTGAGCAACGCAATGCCGAAGCTCCCGCATACCACCTTAAACACCAATCGTAACGCATAGTAAAAATGCCACGCGTTGCGAATCACTCTTAAACAGATTGTTATGTGCTAGCGATATCCGCTGTTTCACATTCTCTATAGAGGCGCTTCAAGTTTTCGTGAAACCATTCTACAGCCTCAAGGCTTACTTTATTTTTGATCTCGGTCATTTCGAAATCTTCAATCGATTTAGGGTGCATCAACGAGTTCCTGATTTCGATAAACTCACCTAGACTTGCCCATCGATGGTCACTGGTATTAGGTTCAAAGTCTAATTTGTGTAACTTCCCAAAACACCTGAAAAGAAAGAGAATATTAGACTTAAGTGATTGAAAAGAATCACGCTCTTTGATTCTTCCTTTGTAGTCTAGGCCTACGGATTTTTCCCTCAGCAACATAATTTCGTTAGCATCAAAAATATCCGGGACATCTTCTAGGGCAGCTAGACAAACTAACCTAAGTTGATAGGTAAGTCCTTCAATGTATGCCGCGCTTGTTCGATAAAGGGTTCGCAGAGCAAAACGAGATTTAACGCTTAATCCAAAGTCTCTTGCTGCACGTACGTCTTCTAGAAGTAGTTGATGAAACATCCACATTTCATCATTTGCTTTCTCAACTTTCACTCAAAATTCCTTCTGACACATAACGCCCAATTAAGGTGTGAAGCACGCGACCACGATCCCCAATTTGACCACCGTAATCACTGAACTCAATCCAAACCCAAAATGCCAAGCGTGCTGAATCACTCTTAAATTGTTTGTTAGCACTATGGGTTCAGCTTCTTCATGGTTTTAGTGATTCTTTACCATGACTTAATTTTACACTTTTATATACAAGTACTTTTCCGACTACAATAAAGACTGCAGACAAAGCAACTAGAATAAAAGCGATTACTGAGAAAAGGTTTGCTTGCTCTTTGAGTCGTTTATCTCTTTGCAGTCTTTCTGTGATAATTTCCCAAATTGCATCGTTAGCTTCTTGAGATATACGGCTAGCTCTTTTTTTCAGTTCTTCTTTATCATCTATAGCTTGCAAAAGAGCGATATCTTTAAGCGTTCCCAATACTGCTAAGTTTGCCTCTTCCTGAATTGAATATTGCCATTCAACTCTTTCAGTGTCCCACCACCCAGAAAAATTTGCTTGCCAAACGACGGCTAAAACAGCAAATACTAGACCTGTTATCTCAAATCTATATCCAAGTAGTTCTAATTTATTTTTCAAGATGACTCCATATATCGAGATAGTGCTAACGCCGCGTTAAGGGGTGAACAACGCCACCACCTAACCTAAACCATTGTGCCGTAAACACTAAAGCTGAATTAAACTGAAAATGCCAAGCGTTGGGAATCCCTCTTGAACGCTTTGTTATGTGCCCAAACTCATTGTGTACTCTGGATGCCCAGTATGCTCGTCCAATTGTTCACCGACTACTGTAAACCCTTGAGACAAATAGAACTGATAACTAGCCTGATTTTCTTTGTATACCGAGAGACTTAATACCGCTCTTTGAGCTTTAGCATGATTTAACAATTGCTTACCGATACCTTTACCCTGAAACGCAGGAAGCACGAATATAGCAGCCAAGTTATTTTCATACATCGCGTAAAAGCCAACTATTTTTGACTCGATTTCGTAAACAAAAACCTCTGAAGCTGGAATATAAATATTACGCATGTTCTCAGCTTGAGATACCCAGAAGTCAGCAGAGACGAAATCGTGAGCTTTAACGGAAGCTTCAAGCCAGATTTCAAGAACTGAATCTAAGTCGATTGAATTGTATTTTCTTATCATTTTTGAACTCTGGATTGTCAAATTTATCGGGGCAACATAACGCCCTGTTAAGGGGTGAGCAATGCAATACAAAAGCCACCGCATACCACCTTAATCACTAAAATCAACGCATAGTAAAAATGCCACGCGTTGCGAATCCCTCTTGAACAGTTTGTTATATTTATCTCTGAAACCTTGGTTTTATCGGCTTTTGTGATTTTACTGCACCACCATTACAGGTTACGACATTTCTTTTTTGTTTATCTTTTACGGTGTCATTACGCTTTTCACGTTGCTGAAGTAATGCTTTAGGTTTCTGAGGGTTAGTAACTCGTAGATTTGATTTCTTAGCGGCCTCATTTACTTCCTGGTTCTTGTAGGGAGTCAACTTCAATTTTACTTTATGCATTTGTGAGGCATTGGTCTCTGCCCCTAGTTCAAATACAACAAATTTACCTCCAGCCTTACCTTTAGCATTAAGCCCGAAGCTTACCTCTAATTCCACCTCATCCATGGTAAAGAAGGGAGAGTCACTCTCAGAAGCTTCCATTAGCTCCTTTTTAACATCATCAATAAACTCTTTAAGACTTATGTTTCCCTTCACGTGGTTCTCCTAGTCTGAATAAAATATAACGCCCTGTTAAGGGGTGAGCAACGCAATACCAAAGTTGCCGCATACCACCTTAATCACTAAAACCAACGCATAGTGAAAATGCCACGCGTTGCGAATCCCTCTTGAACAGTTTGTTATGTGCTTACTCCAGCAACCCTAGAGACAACAACGACACAACAACATCCATTTGGCTATTATGCACTTTAGACTCGGAGCCACATGACTGAACCCAGAGTTTTTTGATGTTATTTTGCATGCTTGGATTTTCGTTTAGCAGCCTAACTGCCTCTAAAGCATATTGTTTATTTAAAACTGATTTTGTATAGCTTCCTTTGGGCACGCCAACGACAAAGCCACTTTCGGCTAAACCTAGAAAAGCGTTTTTTGGACACTCTTTTTTGATGGAAGTAGCATTGTCCTTGAACTCTTTTTCTGCAGCTGTATTCCAAGCTTCAACTGGACAGACTCCAGTTTGAGCGATGTGAGTAGCTGCTACAGCAACATCACCATATTTGTTCATTTGAACTCCTGCACATAACGCCGCATTAAGGGGTGAACAACGCTAACCACCTAACTTAAACCATTGTGCCGTAAACACTAAAGCTAATTCAAACCAAAACTGCCAAGCGTTGTGAATCCCTCTTGAATGCTTTGTTAGTTGCCAAACTTAAAGCTTTGATTTGAAGTTGATTGCCGCTTTGCCAACACTAACTTTACGTACGTTGAAAAACTAAAATCAGGCGCAGATCCAAAGCGCCTGTCACTGAAACCACTTGGAACAGATAGCGCCGCAGAAAGCGGACTAACAACACCAAAAAGATCTTTTGAGAAGACAATATTACAAAGCTGACTTTCAACAAGTAAATCGGTTTCTGAAACAGAAAATCCAACCACAAAAGAAACCTGAGAACGATTTTCACAAACTCGAACGATTCAAAATTGAAGTACGAAACCCCACCAAAACACACTGACTTTAACTCTAAACATTCTGTTTAAGCTGCATTTTCCTCGTTGGCAACTAACGCCCTGTTAAGGGGTGAGCAACGCAATACCAAAGCCGCCGCATACCACCTTAATCACTTAAACCAACGCATAGTAAAAATGCCACGCGTTGCGAATCCCTCTTGAACAGTTTGTTAGTTTTATTTTACAAGATCCGTATTGTTGAATACTCAAATGTCCCTAAATCTACAGCTAATTCATTTGTGAATGCTTCTTTGTATGCGTTTGCATCAAAGCCGACAAACTTTACACCTTGATCATTGAGAGCTTTAAAGACTTTAACAGCTGCTGATATATAAATTGGGATTATATTTACATAAACCTGCTTTAGCGGATATCTTTCACCTTGGGCATACTTTTTAAGTTCGCCAAAGCTCAGATCATTTTCAAGCTGGTTTAACAATTTCTGGCGATTTTTATCACTCATACGATCTTCAAGAAATGGTGAGCCTAATGAAGCATCAACTCGGAGGTAGAAGTCCTCTAGCTTATATAAGTGCTTCATTTTATGACCACTAGTCAATATGTCGTGGCTTGCGAGCAAAAACTCTCCACCTAGATACTTCTTGTGCCCATCATTTAAGCCCATTTCTTGATTCCAAGTTTTAAATAACAAATGGTTACGGTGATGAACCGCATTTCTCAATAAAATCAGAACTGCTGTATCTGCATGGTCAAAGTAATCAAAAAGATCCTTTGTTACATCATACAAGCTATGGAAAGCTTCAAGCTTTGCTTCCATAGCCCTATCTAAGTTATCAATAGCCTCTTCGGCATCAACCAACTTTAAACGATTGAAATTCATATGTGCTTCGCCATAAATCCTCATGGCATTCGCTAATTTGCTTAACGCTTGTTCTTGTATAACCACTATTTTTCCTACGATAAACTGACGGATAAAACTAACGCCGCATTAAGGTGTGAGCGGCGCTTGGCTATACTTGAGCGAAGCGAAACTGCCAAGCGTTGCGAATCACTCTTGAATGCTTTGTTATGTGCGTGCTAAACGATAGCGCCTTACTGTACCCTCATTATCGTCTGTATAGTTACCCAAATATACGCCACCGCAGTTTTCTATAACCTTTTGAGATGCTGGGTTATCAATTGAACAGGTAACAATAACCGAGTCAGTTACCACATGATCACGTACCCAAGCTAGAAGAAACGAAGCAATGCCTTTGCCACGAGCTGATGGTCTAGTCTCGTAACCAATGTGCCCTATTACATTCTCTACGTTCGCATTCGTCCCTGTACGGACTCGAATAGCACCTAAGATTTCAGAGTTCGAAATGCAGTAGTACGTTGTACTTGGTAAATATCCGTTTGGTAATTCGGAGGTTGCCTTAGAGCGCTCAACCAAACCCGACAAATAAGCTTCAGGGTTTAACTCAACATCTGAATACTTTGGGCTATGTTCCCTTTAATTGTTGCTGAAGACTTAACATCCTGTTTTCATTAAGTTCTTCAGTAACTTCCATGTAACG
>NZ_JAWPOX010000129.1:0-1116 GCF_033344475.1 Vibrio sp. 1288 | reverse complement strand
TGCATTTGTCACGAACACGAAAGACCGCAACGTGAACCAAACTTTGCTCGATCTCCAGTTCAGCCATTCGCAAAAAGAAGGCTACAAGTTGGCGACCGAAATTTTGGGTGAAATGGGACGCGTCGCGCATCTACACAACACCAAACCAATCAACACCAGCTTGGCAGTATTGCGTTCGCCACAAATTCCATCGGTCCTTGTAGAGACTGGATTTATCTCTAACCCAACAGAAGAGAAACTGCTGTTCCAACGCGCGCACCAAGATAAGTTAGCGCAGGCTATCTCTAAAGCGGTGGTTAAATATCTAAAAGATAACCCACCTGAAGGCACGGTGTTCTCACCTTCCTCTAAACCAATGGTGCACATTGTTAAGCGTGGTGAATCGCTGTCTGTGATTGCGAATAAATACGGTACTAACTCGAAAGCGTTGATGGCCGAGAACAAGTTGAAATCGACCAGCTTAGCGGTTGGACAAAAACTGCGTATTCCGTCAGCTGGCAAGATCCAAGTGCCAAGCAAGCCTATTACAGTAGAGACTGAAACGATTACTCATACCGTTAAATCGGGTGAGTTCTTAGGTAAGATCGCAAGTCACTATAAAGTGAAGCTGTCGGATATTCGTCGTGAGAACAACTTAAAATCCGATACCTTATGGGTCGGTCAAAAACTTAAGATCACCGTAGCAGTGAAAGATAAGCCGATCCGCAAGCACAAAGTGGCGCGAGGGGAATACCTTGGTAAGATTGCGTCCAAATATGGCGTGAGTGTTGCGAGTATTCGCCAAGCAAACAACTTGCGCTCGGACGAGCTTGCTGTTGGGCAAGTCCTGATCATTCCAAACAAATAAGTAAGTGAGCTTCTAACTCATTATGACGATAAAAATTTTGCCAGCTAGGCTCGCCAACCAAATTGCGGCAGGGGAAGTGGTCGAAAGACCTGCCTCTGTCATCAAAGAGTTGGTGGAAAATAGCCTCGACTCTGGCGCAACCCGAATCGATATCGATATCGAAAAAGGCGGTGCCAAGCTTATTCGTGTTCGTGACAACGGAAAAGGGATTGCGAAAGATGAGCTCGGGCTGGCACTCAGTCGTCATGCAACGTCTAAAATCCATACCT
>NZ_JAWPOX010000128.1:0-1127 GCF_033344475.1 Vibrio sp. 1288 | reverse complement strand
GATGACATCATTCAAGCTGTCTTCCAATATCTAACCATGATCAAACAAGACGGAATGAATGAGTGGCGCTACCTAGAGAAGCAAGCAGTGTTGGAGTCGGCATTCCGCTTTCAAGAACCTTCACGCCCTCTCGATTTAGTTAGCCATTTAGTCATCAATATGCAGCATTATCAGCCGCACGATATTATCTATGGCGACTACAAAATGTCGGGCTATGATGAAGATCTGCAACGTTCTCTGCTGCAATATTTATCTGTCGACAATGTCCGCGTTACGCTGATCGCCAAAGGACTTGAGTACAATCGCACTGCGGAGTGGTATTTCACCCCCTACTCCGTCACTACATTCAGTAGCGAGCAAAAACGCTTCTTCCAACAAATTGATCCGCGTTGGCAGTTTGTTCTGCCAGAGAAGAACCCGTACATTTGTTACGACCTCGACCCAATGCCCTTTGAAAACGGGGGCTCACTACCGGAGTTGATTGAAGATCTCGAAGGTTTTCGCCTGTGGCATTTGCAAGATGATGAGTTCCGAGTGCCGAAAGGCGTAGTGTACGTTGCGATCGACAGTTCTCACGCGGTCGCATCGCCTAAAAATATTGTGAAAACACGTCTTTGTGTCGAAATGTTTTTGGACTCACTAGCCAAAGAAACCTACCAAGCTGAAATCGCGGGCATGGGCTACAACATGTATGCGCACCAAGGCGGTGTAACTTTGACGTTGTCGGGCTTCAGCCAAAAACTGCCACAACTGCTTGAGATGATTTTACGCCGTTTCGCCGCGAGAGAGTTTAACCCAACTCGGTTTGAAACCATCAAACAACAATTATTACGTAATTGGCGAAATTCATCTCAAGATCGCCCAATTTCTCAACTGTTCAACGCATTAACAGGTTTGTTGCAGCCCAACAATCCTCCTTTCGCGACGCTTGCAGAAGCGCTGGAAGAAATTGAAGTCGATGAGCTGTCGACATTCGTCGAGTCGATTTTGGCGGAACTCCACGTAGAAATGTTCGTTTATGGCGACTGGCAACGTCAACAAGCGCATGATATGGCAACAACCTTGAAAGATGCCTTGCGCGTAAAAGAACAGCGCTACGAAGAAGCACTGCGTCCGTTAATCATGCT
>NZ_JAWPOX010000127.1:0-1129 GCF_033344475.1 Vibrio sp. 1288 | reverse complement strand
AAGCCGCGTAGTTTGATGAAGTCCAACCGCCGAGCAGAACTTGGGAGAACACAATCAAAAAGGCAAACACCGAAAACAACCTAACCGACCGAGAGGAGGGGGGAAAATAAAGATTGTCTCTCGCTTTCAGTTGGCAATAAAACACCGCTTGCAGCGCGAGTAAGGTGAACCCACCAAGCAGATGAAGCATGACAATGACAGGCATCAGTTTTAGAGTCACCGTCCACATACCTAACATCGCCTGCCCCACAACCAAAAAGCTGAGCAGAATAGGAATGGATGGGTTCACGCGTTCAGTTCGAATAGCAATAACGGTAATAGCAAAAATCACCATGCCGAGTGTTCCAGCAAAATAGCGATGAATCATCTCTAGCCACGCTTTTTCATGCTCAATCTCGCGTTCTGGAAAATTGATGTTGGCGCGCAGAACATCGTCTTCATGGTGTGGTACAGAAAAGTGACCATAACACCCCGGCCAGTCAGGACATCCCAAACCCGCATCCGACAAACGGGTATAGGCGCCCAACATGATGACGACTAACGTCAGGCACAAACTTAATCTAACCAACTTTGTTAACGTCATGATGCGCTCCCTATCCGACTCGCGACAATTTGAGCAACTTACGCAAATCCGCCAGCATATCTTTGCTGAGTTTGACCAAATCTTCGTTTGGCTCTGCGGTGTACGACATCACCAGTTGCCCCAGAGGGTCCACAATCAGCACTTGCCCTTGTTGCACTTTTGCCGCCACGTTCTCATTCATCGCCATGGTTTCTATCGGCATTTCTATCGTGTCTGATGTTGTAGAAGTCCACAAAACTGGCACAACGCGTTCTTGATACTTGCCTAAAGCAACATGGCTTTGTTTGAGTAAATAGAGCTGTCTTTGACATTGGCTGTCGCAAGAATCAGGCACCACATAAGCCAGTTGCCAACCATGCACCGCCGATGGAGCAGATTGGCCTAACTGCGCTAACGTTGTGTACGGTTCGATGAGCTTTCCTCGGTTTGTCACGCCCGTTTCGTACCAGCCTTGCGCCAAAATCAACTTTGCAACAATCGCTGGTAAGGCGAATAAGCAAATCAGTGCGATCAGCACAAACCGCCCTTTTGTAACTTGAGATGTCA
>NZ_JAWPOX010000126.1:0-1130 GCF_033344475.1 Vibrio sp. 1288 | reverse complement strand
TGCGCAATTGTTGACTCATTTTGGCCTGTAGTGGGCGGATTTGAGTGGAACAATTGCTCTATTTTATGGCGCGAATATTAACAAGTTTAACAGGCGATGACGCCTAAACATGATGGGTAAATATCAGAGAATGAGAATTTTGTGAGTTTGGTATCGAATATTTGCGAACTGTTGCAAAATTATAGAAATGCAGGCTCCAAACATTCGTGATATTTACAAGTAGGTTTGGAGCCTGAGTGCTTTAAGTTGCCTAGGAGGCCTGATTTTCAGGGAGATCTTGTTGACGTAGCTTGTCATTTTTAAGCGTACGATGCAGCAACTGGCTGTAAATAGGTTGTCCACCAAGCAACTGTGCGACAATCACCGCTCCTAGACAAGTAATGATTAGCGGAAGAATCAGATAGTAGTTGTTGGTCATTTCGATCACTAACAAAATACCAGTGATAGGCGCGCGAACTGTCGCAGCGAACAGCGCTCCCATTCCTGCAATCGCAAAGACGCCAGGTTCTATATCAAGCGTTGGCAACAGAACATCTGCGCTTGCGCCAAATGCGTATCCAAACAATGTGCCCAGCGCGAGCATTGGCGCGAAAATACCGCCTGGTGCGCCAGAGCCAAAGCAAAGCAAAGTTGTGACCACGCGACCAATAAACAGCAGCACTAAAATAGAGATTGAGTAGTTACCTGTTGTGACATCGGGAATAAGTGCAATACCCCCGCCCGTTAATTGAGGTACGTAAAGCAACAGCAGGCCAAATACGCCGCCCAAAATAGAGCCCGTGATCAGGTAACGTTTACGGTCGTTTTTATGAATAGCAACAAAGCTGTCTTGCGCCACTGTAATCAGTTTGTTGAAAATCACGCCAAACACGCCAAACAGTGCGCCAAGTAATAGGAACAACCACAACGTTTGTAGCGCTGGGGATTGATATTGCGGCATGGTGATTACGGCGTCTTGACCATTGATGGCGCGGAACACAATGTTCGCCATAATGGCAGAAATGATCACGGCACGAATCGAGATGAGCGAGTAGCGAAACTGAGGTCGCATTTCCTCAACTACGAACATGATCCCCGCAAGCGGTGCATTAAAGGCCGCAGCCAATCCGCCAGCAGCACCAGAAGCGAGC
>NZ_JAWPOX010000125.1:0-1130 GCF_033344475.1 Vibrio sp. 1288 | reverse complement strand
CGTTTCAAAAGCGCAAACAACTTGGTTGGTGTCGTAATGCGATAGCGAATTTTAGGTTTATTGCTGGTTAGTGCGTGAAGAACGGGTTCGATACAAGCTTCTGCCGGCAGCACGAATCGATTATTCGATTTATCGTTATCTAAACGCTTTTTCTGTCCTTCATACGCGATACGGTGAGGGCTTGAATCTACGTCAATCCATTGCTCAAAAGCGTGCAGAGCGTTGTGTCTAAATTGCGTTTCAATGGGGCCGGGCTCTATCAACGCCACTTTGATGTCGGTATCAGCAAGTTCGAGCCGTAATGTATCTGTCCACCCTTCTAGGGCAAACTTTGAGGCGTTGTACGCCCCACGATACTTCATTGCGGCAAAACCCAAGACGGAACTGTTTTGAATAATGCGTCCTTCACCTTGAGCACGCATAGTGGGTAGTACCTCTTGAACCAATTGGTGCCAACCAAAAAAGTTGGTTTGAAATTGCGCTTTCAATGCTTCGGTAGGCAGATCTTCTAATGCACCGGGCTGACCATATGCGCCGTTATTGAACAGGGCATAAAGCTGGCCTTGAGCCAATTCAATCGCTTGTTTTGCGCCACTAGTGATGCTTATTGGGTCGTCGAGGTCGAGCTGGATACAGGTTAACCCTTCTGATTGGAGTCGTTGAACGTCATCAAGCTTTCTACAAGAGGCGATGACGTTAAAGCCTTGTTTATGGAGTGCATGAGCACAAACGTACCCGATGCCCGTTGAGCAACCCGTAATGAGGATGGATTTATTCATGTGTTAGCTTAATGCGAGAGACAGATAAGCTTTATCATTCAACAGCTTCTATCTTGAAGCAAGTGCTTCAGTGCTGGTTCTATTCTTGAGTAACTAAATTTAAAGCCAAGCTCGGTGAGTTTCTTAGGTTTGGCTCGCATACTGTCAAACAACAAACATGCTGATTCTCCCATCGCCAATGCCATGACCCATTTAGGTGTGAATAGAATATGAGGACGTTTGAGTGTTTTCGCTAACGTGCGGCTAAATATCCGGTTAGTCACAGGGTGAGGAGCGCACATGTTGAAGGCACCATGCGCGTGAGGGGTTTCAAGCAGGTACATAATGGCACGAACCATATCGAGGATATGA
>NZ_JAWPOX010000124.1:0-1131 GCF_033344475.1 Vibrio sp. 1288 | reverse complement strand
TCCGAGCTATGCTGAAGAGATCGAACGAGCATTACCTACTCCACCTGAGAATACTCAGCCTTCGCGCTTTTTCGGCCCTACAGGTGAAAACCAAACACTGTGGTCGATTGCTTCTGAGCTAAGACCGTCACGTAATGTCTCGGTACAACAAACGCTTCTCGCCATTTATCGAATCAACCCTCAAGCGTTTGACAATCAAAACATCCACGAGCTGATCCCAGGCAGCCGTCTTCGTGTTCCTTCATTAGAGCAAGTTCGCAGTGCGACGACTGAGCAAGCTGTTGCCATTATGAAGGCGCATGAGTTGCGACTGAAACAACCCAAGCCAGAAAAGCCAGCTCCAGTTAAACAGATAGAGGTTAAACCTAAACCTGTTGCAGAGCCTACTGCGCCAAAATCGCCAGTTGTTACTCCACCAAAACCTGAACCAGTTAAACCCGTTGAAACGACAGCAAACGTGCCACCAGTTTCGACGTCACCACAAGGTGAAAAGCAGGTTAGTGATCTAAAAGACAAGCTGCAGGGCTCGCAAAGTGAGCTTGAATCACTAGAAGAGAAAAACCAGCGTCTGCGCCTCATGCTGTCTCAAGTTCAGAGCGAAGTTGAAACACTCAAAAGCGAGCTTAACGACGAAGAGCGCATTCGTTCGGAAGTGGAAAAGCTGTTGGCAGAAGAGCGCCAACGTGTTGCTGAGCAGCAACGCATGCAGCCAAGTACGATGGATAAGATTCTATCCAATGGTTGGCTAGTCGGACTTGCAGCTCTGATTCCCGGGGCACTGCTAGCGTTGTTGGTTGTCATGCTACTTGGTCGTCGCTCGAAATCGAAAGAAGAGGAAGCAGCGCAGCAGCAGACACAAGATATCGATCCGCTTGCGGCTCCAATTGGTTTAGCCGCAGCTGACCAACTTGATGATGAGCTCAGCCTAGATGATGACTTGTTTGGTGATGATGACTCTGAACCGCTCTTAGATCAGGATGATAAAGCAGAGCTTGAAGAGGATGTCTTCGCAAACCTAGATGACGAAGAACTAGACTTCAACTTAGAAGGCGATGACGGCGAAGATCCATTTGCCGGTATCGGCGATGATGGTGATTTAGACGTTGGATTTGACGAGTTTGATTCTTCAAC
>NZ_JAWPOX010000123.1:0-1139 GCF_033344475.1 Vibrio sp. 1288 | reverse complement strand
TTGACCTTGACAGAGTTCGCGATGCTTTCAACCACAGGTTCTGGCAGTTTATCAAAGGCGTCAATTTTGATTAAAAAGTCGGAGAGGTGTGGAGAGACGGATGTGCCCATGGTTTACCTCTAAAATGAACCGGTGTTTCAACATTGTTCTAAGTGGCAAAAAAAGCAGCCTCGCGGCTGCCTCTTGTTTCTGATTATGCCGGGTAATCGTGGTAACCCAATTGCTCAGAAATGTTTTTACCTGCTTGATGCAGTAAGCCGACGTAATATTCCATTCTCTCTTCATCGAAACGGATGGTTGGGAATGAGATAGACAAGCCAGCAATGATTTGACCAAAGCGGTCATAAATCGGTGCAGCGATACAACGAAGACCTGGTTCTTGCTCTTCGTTATCTTCTGCATAGTGGAAATCGCGCACTTTCGCCAATTCTTCTAGCACTTGATCGGTGTTTTCCAATGTTTTTTCTGTGTGCTTAATGAACTCGACATCGCTCAATACGTCACGAACGAAGCTTTCATCGCGCTCAGAAAGTAGCACTTTACCAATCGCAGTACTGTAGAGCGGATTGCGACGACCGATGCGCGATTGCATGCGTAGGTTGTAGCCAGAGTCGATTTTGTGGATGTAAATGATGGCATTTTCATCCAGCGCACCAAGGTGCAAGGCTTCGTTGGTTTGTTCTGAAATGTGGCGCATTTCTTTGTCGGCCAGTTCGATCAGATCGACGTACTCAAGCGATTTTGCGCCCAACTCGAACAGCTTAAGTGTTAGAGAGTACTTATCCGCTTCGCCTTCTTGAGACACGTAACCGAGCGATTTCATGGTTTGCAGAAAACGGTAAGTAGTCGCTTTCGACATCATTAGACGTTGTGAAAGCTCTGAAACGCCGATGGCTTTCTGTTCACCAAGTGCTTGAAGAATATGAAAAACCTTAAGTACTGACGAAACCGCTTCAGGCTGAGTCGACTTTTCCATTGTTGCCCCTTTCATTCTTAGTTTTCTGCATTATATCGCTGAAAAATTTAAGAACCAGTATTTTTAAAATGCCTTTTCAAAAATTTGAAACCGCGCAATTAAAGAATCCAGAAAAACAAGATCGCAATCAATATTTTTAAAACGCCTTTTCAAAAAAAATTGC
>NZ_JAWPOX010000122.1:0-1140 GCF_033344475.1 Vibrio sp. 1288 | reverse complement strand
CCCTTTCTTCTGCCAATTCCTTTGGTTCTCTTTTCTTTTTAAACGTTCAGTAGGTCCGACTCATGAGTGTTCTATTTAGTTTATTTGGTATTGTTGCACTACTAGGTTGTGCTTTCCTACTGTCTGAGAGCCGTTCATCCATCAATTGGAAAACTGTGTCTCGCGCTTTGTTACTTCAGTTGGGCTTTGCCGCTCTGGTGCTTTATTTCCCGATGGGACAAGCCGCACTAGCGAGTTTAAGTAATGGCGTTGCCGGGTTATTAAGCTTTGCTGATGAAGGGATTCGATTCCTTTTTGGTGATCTCGCTTCTACTGGTTTCATCTTCGCTGTTCGCGTCCTTCCTATCATCATTTTCTTCAGCGCTCTTATCTCTGCCCTTTACTACTTGGGCATCATGCAAAAAGTAATTCAATTTATCGGCGGCGCTATCCAGAAATTCTTGGGTACCAGTAAAGCGGAATCACTCGTTGCAACGGGTAATATCTTCCTATCTCAAGGTGAGTCACCACTTCTTATTCGTCCGTTCCTATCAAACATGACTCGTTCTGAGCTATTTGCAGTAATGGCTGGTGGTATGGCATCGGTAGCGGGCAGTGTGCTTGGCGGCTATGCCGGCTTGGGTGTGGAGCTGAAATACCTTATCGCAGCGAGCTTCATGGCAGCTCCTGGTAGTTTGCTAATGGCGAAAATCATCGTTCCTGAGCGTCAAACGCCAAGCGATTACAACAACATTGAGCTAGACAAATCAGAAGAAAGTAACGGTATCGATGCACTAGCAAGCGGTGCGATGGGCGGTATGAAAGTCGCAGTGGCTGTCGGTACTATGCTGATTGCTTTTGTGAGTGTGATTGCGATGGTGAACACAGGCCTAGAAAACCTAGGTGAAATGTTTGGTTTTGCTGGTGTAACACTGCAAGCGATTTTGGGTTACCTATTTGCACCACTAGCCTGGTTGATTGGTGTGCCAAGCCACGAGATCCTAGCGGCTGGTTCTTACATTGGTCAGAAAGTTGTAATGAACGAATTTGTGGCGTTTATCGACTTCGTACAGCACAAAGCGACACTGTCTGAGCACACTCAAGTTATCATCACATTCGCTCTATGTGGTTTCGCGAACATCGGTTCGATTGCGATTCAGC
>NZ_JAWPOX010001218.1:0-500 GCF_033344475.1 Vibrio sp. 1288 | reverse complement strand
CAGAAATCGCTGAGCGTTTGGGTGACAAAGTCGTCTTGACCGATGATAACCCGCGCAGTGAAGACCCTGTATTAATCGTCAAAGATATGCTTGCTGGCCTATCCAAACCAGCAGAAGCGATTGTTCAGCATGATCGCTTTAAAGCGCTTTCTTACGCGGTAGAAAACGCTGCGCCTCAAGACATCATCTTGCTGGCAGGTAAGGGCCATGAAGACTACCAACTTCGTAATGGCGAAACGATTCATTATTCCGACCGCGAATCCGCAATGCAGCTTTTAGGATTGTCCTCATGATCAAGGTTACTTTATCTCAAATTGCAGAAATCACTGGCGGAGCGTTATTCGGTAACGATCTGACTATCGACGCAGTGTCCACTGACACGCGAACGATCGACAATGGTGCGCTGTTTGTTGCGCTTGTCGGTGAACGATTCGATGCTCATAATTTTTGTCAGCAAGCATTTGAAGCGGGGGCTGGTGCCTTATTGGTTGAAAAGCGTC
>NZ_JAWPOX010001217.1:0-500 GCF_033344475.1 Vibrio sp. 1288 | reverse complement strand
CATTGCATACCATGACCGAGTTGAGCTTATCAAACACCACCAAGTGGTCGAAATGCTTGAGAAGCGAGTGAATGAACTGCAAAAAGAACTGGCGAAATTTGAGCAAGTTAAGAAGTTCAAACTGCTACCAAGAGCTTTCTCGATGGACGATGTAGAGTTAACGCCAACGCAAAAACTGCGTCGCAACGTGATTAACGATAAATACCAAGACGAATTAGAAGAAATGTACAACGAAAAGTCAGATAAAAAGTAACAAGCACTGACTTAGATTTCAGATTGATGAAAAGATCCCCAGCCATACCTTTTGGTATCGTTGGGGATTTTTGTATGTGCAGCAGTTCGGCTTGATGATGCCGATAACGGGTGAATTTCTGATGTTTGGGTAAATCTCTGTGAAATTATGTTCTTTTTTTTGTCGTTATGTTTTTTGATCGTGCTGCTTATTTGCGCTTAGTTGGCTTCTATTCCTGTTATCGTTCTGCTTTCTAGTGTCTTGTTTA
>NZ_JAWPOX010001216.1:0-500 GCF_033344475.1 Vibrio sp. 1288 | reverse complement strand
AAGGTTACCGTGAGTACCGTTATAGACGTTTTGCTTAACGGCTGGTGATACTTTAACTGCCATTGCAATTCTCCTTTGATTCCGATGAATAAAGGTTGGCTAGATAGCCAGCCAGTAACTTATTACTTAGATAAACCGCCAACGGCTGTATCTAGCACCATTACGCCGTAGTCATTGATTCGGCCATTCTTCTCTTGGAAGCGAACTTTCTTAACGCCGCTCATCCAAGCGATAGACGTTTCACGACCGTTGCCATGGTCAACCTTCTCGGTGTGCATAGAGAACTGAGCACCGCTTGAAGATTTACCGTAAGCAACTGCTAGCGCTTGGCCGCCAAGTAGGATTGCGCGGTCAATTACGGTAGCGGCTGTAGCTTCAGTTTCAGTGCCGTTGCCGCTTGCTGCGCCAACTTTCACTTTAGAGCCAGCATTGAAACGTACTGGTTTGCGGTATTGACGAACCAAGATATTGCGCCACATTAGGCGGTCACCTTGGAATAG
>NZ_JAWPOX010000121.1:0-1146 GCF_033344475.1 Vibrio sp. 1288 | reverse complement strand
AACGCGGTGACACTGCGTTCGTCTGAGTGGTCAATGTCGTGCAGTTTTGCTCTAGCCCACGTTTCAAAGCTCCAACGATTCGCTAAGCCCGTAAGTTGGTCTAGGTAGGCCAGCTCCTCAATCCCTTCTCGGTAAAGGGTTTGAATGTAGCTGACGACTTTTGCGTAGTAGTAGGAGAAGGTATGGCAGACAAAACTGATGGCTATCAAGGTGAACATGAATCGGCGTTCGATCATATCGCCAGTGGCAGGTAAGCCGTCTAAAAACGTAATGCCAAAGAAAACCAAAATCATGTAGGTAGCGCTAAAGAGTAAACCGACTTTGAACTCGTTAATCAAAATGATGGTTGCGACGATGGGGTAGAGCCACAATAACTTTCCGGAGGGCGCATCATTAAAAAGAAGCAGTAATAACCCCTCAAACATGATGACGGCGCTGAGCAGTAAATCGGCATATTTGTGATGCCTTTGTACTTTTATGAGATAGCAGATCCCTAAGCAGGCGATGGCACTGAAGGCATGCAAAACGCTTAACCCCCAATGATTTTCGAGCGATTGGACGATAGCGCCGTACACCAATAGTGTGGCGGCAATGCTAGAACACAGAAAAACGATTTTCTTTTTTCTCGTCGAGCGGATATCCGCCATTTCTTCTAGGCGAGCCCCGGCCAATGTCGACATCTTCTATCCCTACTTAAATTGATATGTACGTCTATTCTAGGCGGTATTTTAGCGATAAATAGAATAACAAAATCGCCAAATGTGAACTTAGTCATGTTGCGAGGTGATTGAATCTTGTAAGGGATTTTCTGGGTGTGACGACGCCAAGGGTTTTGTTTATTACGATATCTATCGATATGTTGCCTGCAATATGGTGATGACGGTTACAAAGTTACCTTGATGTGTGCACGTTGATAAATACAGATAATGCATAAAAACGGCTGTTGGCGAGTCGATTCTCAATTCGCTGAATGGCATCATTTAACGGCGTTAAGCCACTTATTAACCGCGTACCTATTGAGCTCATTGTTCGTCAGTCGATGATCTCTAAGCTCCGTCAATGAGTCGCGTGGGCTTGAAAAATCATTAGAAATATTTTCCTCAAATGACAGGAATTATTGTTGTCGTTGTGACCAATCTCCGACTA
>NZ_JAWPOX010001215.1:0-500 GCF_033344475.1 Vibrio sp. 1288 | reverse complement strand
ATCATTCTGAGCCATGGCATTAACGTCAGCCAACGTACTAGAAGGCAGCGTTTTTCCATTCAAAGCCACATCACTAAAGCGTGGTGCCCCACGTTTCGGATAATAAGGTAGTGCCAATGAGTAGATTGCGCCATTGCCGCGACTGTCAAAAATAGGTAAATCAATACGCCAACCTTGCAAAGCCTCAACCACACCTTGCTCGTCAATCACAATGACGCGTCCTTGTGACTTATTTAACCCTGTCGGTGCCTTGCCATAGCGTTTTTCAAGCAGACGTAAGTCTTCACGCATACCGAGTTTTTTCGCGGCGTACATCGTGCTTTCAATAACTTGTTTGTTATCTGGCATCACAGCCAAAGCGCGACGGTAATCCACATAAGCGCTGTTAAGATCGCGTGACGCTTCGTACAACAAACCAGAAAGATAGAAGAGATAACCGTTTTGCACCGCGCTGAGTTTTTTCCCTGCATCTGGATAACTCGCGAGCACGCTGCCTAAGT
>NZ_JAWPOX010001214.1:0-500 GCF_033344475.1 Vibrio sp. 1288 | reverse complement strand
CTTCTACGCATATCCAAACCAATTGTTTGTCTGCCGTCACGCCTGTGCTGATTTTCACCCAACCGTTGCCGTAACGCAGTGCGTTGACAACTAAGTTACTCACCGCTCGCTTAATAGCAATCGGGCTACCTTTCGCAGGAGGAAGGTGCATGTTCAAGTCCGTTTCAATCTCAACTTCATACCCCCCTTCAGAGCTCGCCACGTCACTAGCGATGGTGCTGACATCAACCGACTCAAACGATTCTTTGTTTACAGGCTTTAGATAATCCATAAATTGACTGATGATCTCATTGCACTCTTCAGTGTCACTGATGATCCCTTCCGCCAAATAGCTGTCTTCTGGCGACATCATTTCAGTAGCGAGACGAATTCGCGTCAGCGGCGTACGTAAATCATGACTGATGCCTGCCATTAACAGAGCGCGGTCTTCTTCGAGCTCTTGAATCCCTTTCGACATCTGGTTAAACGCACGAGTTACCGAACGAATTTCCGATGCGCCT
>NZ_JAWPOX010001213.1:0-501 GCF_033344475.1 Vibrio sp. 1288 | reverse complement strand
GCCAACCATTCGTAAGCTTGCACCAAACGCAACGGTTATTTCAGAGTCTGGCATTTACACTCATCAACAAGTTCGTGACTTAGCAGAATATGCAGACGGCTTTTTGATTGGCAGCTCGCTAATGGCGGAAGACAACTTAGAACTTGCGGTTCGTAAAGTAACGCTAGGTGAAAATAAGGTTTGCGGTCTGACTCACCCAGATGATGCGGCAAAAGCGTATCAAGCAGGCGCAGTATTTGGTGGTCTGATTTTCGTTGAGAAATCAAAACGAGCGGTCGATTTTGAAAGTGCTCGCCTAACCATGAGCGGCGCGCCACTTAATTATGTTGGCGTATTCCAAAATCACGACGCTGACTATGTCGCCTCAATCGTAACGTCTTTGGGCTTAAAAGCCGTACAGTTACATGGACAAGAAGATCAAGAGTACGTCAACCAGCTCAAAACAGAACTACCCGTTGGCGTCGAGATTTGGAAAGCCTACGGCGTGGCGGATACAAAGCC
>NZ_JAWPOX010001212.1:0-501 GCF_033344475.1 Vibrio sp. 1288 | reverse complement strand
TAAATTCTTAACCTTTGTACAGTTTCGGGTTAAATACATCGCGTAACCAGTCACCCAGAAGGTTAATAACCAGTACCAAAGTAACTAGCACAATACCTGGGAAGGCTGTAATCCACCAAGCACCAGAGAAGATGTAGTTAAAGCCGATGCTGATCAACGCGCCCAAAGATGGTTGGTCAACAGGCAGACCCAAGCCTAGGAACGACAGCGCCGCTTCCGACATGATGGCGTTGGCCACCTGAACGGTTGAGATAACCAAGATTGGTGACAAACAGTTCGGCAAAATATGGCGGAACATGATGCGTGGAGCTTTAAAGCCCATCACGCGTGCCGCTTCTACGTATTCTTTCTTCTTCTCTGCCAGTACCGATGCACGAATCGTACGCGCGTACTGTGGCCATTCAGCCACACCGATGATCACCACCAGCATCACGACCGCGTATTGGCTGTAAAAATCGCTGCCAAAGCTGGCTTTGAAAATGGCTGAGACGATGATCGCTA
>NZ_JAWPOX010001211.1:0-501 GCF_033344475.1 Vibrio sp. 1288 | reverse complement strand
CCAATTCTGCCATCGTCGTATGAAGACTGTCCAAAACCTGACTTCACACAGCCAGAATTTTAAAGGTTATCCCCAAAAACGCGATTGCCCCCCTCACCTAAATCGCGTTAAAAAAAAGCTCCGCTAGTTACTAGCGGAGCTTCCTCTTTTCAACAAATCATATTGCCATTAAGCGCTCTGACATGATGCTATTTTCGATTTCGACAACCATGATAGAACAGCACAGACGATAACAAATGTAATCGACGCTGCAATGAAAGAGAACGCGATTGACGTTGTCATACCAAGTGCAATAAAGCCGACACATGAAACCAAAGCAACAGACAGCGCATAAGGTAACTGAGTTGATACGTGGTCAATGTGATTACAACGAGCGCCTGTCGAAGACAAAATAGTCGTGTCCGAGATTGGTGAACAGTGGTCACCGAATACTGCACCGGCCAAAACTGCACTTAGCATAGGAAGCATTAGTGCGATGTCAGTTGCACCCGCCATATCACC
>NZ_JAWPOX010001210.1:0-501 GCF_033344475.1 Vibrio sp. 1288 | reverse complement strand
TAAAAAGGTTTCGACTTGGTCGTCGGCATGCTGACCTGTTAGCAATAAGTCGCCACGATTGATATGACGAGCCAGAGCTTCATAGCGCGCTTCACGTGCCAGCAATTCAATGCTCTCACCACTATTGGTATCTAGGTTCACACGCTCTACCGAGCACGAAATACCTGCTTGTTTCGCCCATACTTGACACTTATCGGCCCAAATGTCCGCATTTTCACTCAAACCATGATGAACATAAACCGCGTGGCAAGAGAGGGAGTTTTCTTCTCGATAACGGCGAAGTAACTCAAGTAACAAGCGCGAGTCCACACCACCACTAAACGCGACAACGACCTTCGTTTGAGGTTGATAATAGGTGTTCAATACATGAGAAAACTGCTGGTAAAGCGATTCCATAAGCGATCCGATAGGTACAAAAAAGGGTTAGACATATGTCCAACCCTTTCTATTTTATCCGTTATCTCGCGAGATATCAGCAGTAACCGTAGTTCATTAGACGTT
>NZ_JAWPOX010001209.1:0-501 GCF_033344475.1 Vibrio sp. 1288 | reverse complement strand
GTGACTTGTTCAATTTTTTGATTGAACTCGAATGGTGCTTGGTAGTCTTTACTCACCGCGCCACCTTCATCTTCACCAATACCCACGCCATCGTCGAGCGAGAACAAGCGGCTGTTTGTGTTAGGGATAAGTTTCTTCTCAACAAGCTTATCGTTCACGTAGAGATAAACGTTACCGCCTTTACCTCTGCCAGCTGCGTTACCTTTACCACCTTGGCCGTTCTCGTCGTAACGGAATGCCACTTTAATCTCGTTCTTGCCTTCTTTTAGTTTAGAACCAGAGACTTTAGTGTACTCGTAGGTTAACCAGTTATATTCGAACGTTGGGACGCCGTTTTTCACATCTAACGTCCAACCACCGAAGTTACCGCCTTGCGCGATAATCACACCGTTAGTCTTTGACGCATTGTCTGTTGAAATGTCCGCAACAATATCAAACGATTTATTTTTGATATTTAAGAAGGAGTTTTCAGGGATGCCTCTTGCGCCTTCATAAAGCGTT
>NZ_JAWPOX010001208.1:0-502 GCF_033344475.1 Vibrio sp. 1288 | reverse complement strand
AACTCGACCAAATGGCAGCAATGTCGCGCCAGTCACTTCTAAGTTCGCATTGCTAGATGCGTAACTACCAGCGATTGAACCTAGACTGTGAGTGTCTGATATCGATACGCTCTGAAATGCTTTTTGGTCGCCCGACATGACATCCCCAACCGCGTTTATCACTGAGACATCTGCAATTGTGTCCGCCGTTGTATTTTTTACCTCAATCGAATACGAAATTTCTTCACCATTTTCATAATGACTCCCAGAAGCAGGACTAAATGAAATTTCCACCTCTCCTGCTGCTAGAGCGTTTGCAGAGGTAAATAAGGCAACTAAGAGTAAGGTAAAACAACGCTGAACCATCGACACAGTACTTTCCAATTTATATAAAATTCTTATGAATTACCGAGAGTAAAATGAACACAAAATCGTCAAAATTTTGAGGCGACGAATTTTTGACGACAATTAATCAATAAATGTCACGATATGGTCAATTTTTTATTTAATAACCATAAATAGG
>NZ_JAWPOX010001207.1:0-502 GCF_033344475.1 Vibrio sp. 1288 | reverse complement strand
GACCAATAACATTGGAACTAAAAACCAAATAGATGTTTGAGCCCAAAAGACACCAAACCCACCAGCCAAAAACAGTATCGATGCGATCCACAACAAAGATGTTTGCGTTCGTCCTTTACCCAGCAAAAATTTATTCAACAAGCTGCCAACAAATGTACCTAAGCCAAGTACAACGCCACTGTATCCAAATTCCGATGAGCTAAAACCTAACGCCTCAAATGTGAAAGCACCTAATTGGTAGTAAGAAAACAATGCGATATTGTAGAGCGCAACTAATAACGTCGATTGCCAGATTTGCGCATCTCTCAGCATTCGCCCCAGAAGTGAACCCATATTCAAAGGCTGTTTCTGAATTTGTGTCTCTGGCAGTTTGAAAACGTTGTAAACAAACAAGCCTAACGCCATGACAAACAGTGTAAAAAAGACGGTTTGATAGCCGCCCAATGCGGTTAACTGGCCGCCGAGCAACATGCCAATCACCGGACTGACAGAAATTCCTATT
>NZ_JAWPOX010001206.1:0-502 GCF_033344475.1 Vibrio sp. 1288 | reverse complement strand
GCAAAGTTGCTGCTCATGTTGGTGAAGGCAATCACGGCGTCTCTTAGCTTACTGTTTACTCGGCGTAAGGAAGAAACCAACAGCATCGCAATGGCGAGCCCGAAAATGCTCGACCAAACGGACAGCCATAAACTGTTTCCGAATGCTTGCAGCATGAACGCAGAATCGAGTACTTCGATGTAGTTATCGAGAGCGAACTCTCCATCGTAGATAAAGCTGTTAAACAGCACCCAAATCATGGGCGCGAGTTGAAATAGGTAGAAAAAAAGTGCAAAGGGAACCAGCCAGAATGCGGGTTTGATGCGCTTAAGCCAAACGCTTGTCGTTGGTTTCGCCGCGCGGCTCGCGCTTGGTGATAAAACAGAACTGCTCATAGTGCTAACAACGCTTGCGTGTAAGGTTTATTGTGGTCAAGGTTTAACAACTGACAAACCGTGCCACAAATCTCGGTTTGCTTAACGTGACACTCTTGATGTGTGAACTTGTCGCCAATCACAAACAT
>NZ_JAWPOX010000120.1:0-1150 GCF_033344475.1 Vibrio sp. 1288 | reverse complement strand
TTTCAACGAACTGGTTGAAGTTTTCAGCCAGCTCACCAACTTCGTCACGGTTTTCTACTTTGATGCGTTGAGTCAAGTCGCCGCTACCGTTAGCGATTTGCGAAAGCGCATTCGAAACGTTGTAGAGTGGGCGGAACAAGATGTTACATAGCAGGTTAAACAGCGCCACACAGATGATAACCACGATAGCCGTCGCGATAATTTGATCCCAAACGGCATCGTAAAGTGGTGCAACCAACGAGTTGTGATCCAACACCGTTACCGTCGTGAGCTTGGTGCCCTCAATTGGACGCGCATAAATCACATAATCGGTGCCGCTGATCGACACGCGACGTTCAGTGCCTGAGCGTGCAGCGTTGGTGATGTCGTTGTTGTTTAAGCCCAGTTTGCTAACTGGTTGGTTTAGGAGCTTGCTGTCGTTATGGGTGAAAATATTGCCCTGATCGTTGGCAATAAACATGTAGCCTTCACCCGGTAGGATCACTTGGTTGAGGCTGTTTAAAATATCTCCAATTTCGACATCTGCACCCAGTACAGTTGTTTGGCCGTGCAGTTGTAACGCCTTACCGAGCGACACTACATTCGCACCAGTTGCAGCAGCAACGGTCGGGTTATCCATAAAGACTTTCGATGGATTGGCAATGGCGTTGGTGTACCAGCCCCACTTGCGAGGGTCATTATTGCCTGGCGGTAAAATCACCCCATTGGCGTTGTCTTGTGAGCCGTCTGGGTAAGCGAGGAAGACGTTATCGAACGCGCCGGAATCTCGTACCTGCTTCAAGTGCGTCACGATGGCTCGTTTTTCTGACTCAGCAGAAAGGGAGGTGAGTGCTCGCTCTTTAGAGAGTAGCCAATCACTTACGTACTGGTTGTATGACGCGCTGGTGCTTTCCAGACGCTGGGCAACTTCCGCATCCAACCGTTGTAACGAATCTCGAAAAGACAAGCCTTCGACTAACACGCCCCCAAGGATGATGGCAGCACTGGCCGAGATAGCCAGTTTATTCTTCAGTGATAAATTTTTGAACATAGCAGCGATTAATAGATTTTTTGTACCCAAGCGGCGTTAAGTGTCGGGCTTAATGCCCATTGACCTAAAATCGCGGGGTAGTTTGTTATTGGTTATTTTCATTCGTATATGATCCGGCGT
>NZ_JAWPOX010001205.1:0-502 GCF_033344475.1 Vibrio sp. 1288 | reverse complement strand
GATCGCCGAAGTATCGACTCAACTATCAGAGGTAGTTGGCGTCATCGAGCGCCATCTCGAACCGACGTTGCTGGCCGTACATTTGTACGGCTCCGCAGTGGATGGCGGCCTGAAGCCACACAGTGATATTGATTTGCTGGTTACGGTGACCGTAAGGCTTGATGAAACAACGCGGCGAGCTTTGATCAACGACCTTTTGGAAACTTCGGCTTCCCCTGGAGAGAGCGAGATTCTCCGCGCTGTAGAAGTCACCATTGTTGTGCACGACGACATCATTCCGTGGCGTTATCCAGCTAAGCGCGAACTGCAATTTGGAGAATGGCAGCGCAATGACATTCTTGCAGGTATCTTCGAGCCAGCCACGATCGACATTGATCTGGCTATCTTGCTGACAAAAGCAAGAGAACATAGCGTTGCCTTGGTAGGTCCAGCGGCGGAGGAACTCTTTGATCCGGTTCCTGAACAGGATCTATTTGAGGCGCTAAATGAAACCTTAACGCTA
>NZ_JAWPOX010001204.1:0-503 GCF_033344475.1 Vibrio sp. 1288 | reverse complement strand
ACGCCCATTTGGTTTCGATCAGAATCGCATCATTGATGTACACATAACTATTATTGCTATGTTGATAAAGTTGAAGCAGTGAAAATGAATCAAGTTCATTGGTTTTGATGTTGTAGGTATAAAAATGTGCGCCATCACTGACCCAAATATAATCACCTGATGAACCTATTTTTCTAATTTGCGACCCGGGGTTAAGGCTAAAGACCAACTGCCTTTCTTTGTTTGGGTAGGTCTGATAAACCTCATTTTCGACAAAGGTCCAGAATGACCCTTGATGATACGCAAGCTGCTTTGCAGTCGTTTGCAAAAAACTGCCTGATTTTGGCAGAACATTCTGGCCGTCATAAAAAAGAACGCGGCCATGTACATCATGAATCCATAGCCCACCTTGCTCGCCCAAGAACAATTTTTTCGCAGCAATAAAAGTGCCCTTAACCTGAGTAGGCAAAGGGTAAAAGATGGCATTTGCGTTGTTCAGCGCAAATGCTTGAGATGATATGAAG
>NZ_JAWPOX010001203.1:0-503 GCF_033344475.1 Vibrio sp. 1288 | reverse complement strand
CCTACCCGTGGTGATTTATCCGACCATGGTCCAAGGTGATGACGCAGCCATTCAAATTGCCCAAGCAATCGGTCGTGCGAATAGCCGAAATGAATGTGATGTATTGATTGTTGGTCGTGGCGGCGGCTCTCTAGAAGACTTATGGTGCTTTAACAATGAGATCCTTGCTCGCACTATTGCTGCAAGTCAAATCCCGATCATTAGTGCTGTGGGCCATGAAGTCGACATGACGATTGCCGATTTTGTTGCCGATGTGCGAGCTCCTACTCCATCAGCTGCCGCTGAACTGGTTAGCCGTGACAACAGCCATAAAGATCAATCGCTTGTAGCGAAACAGCATAAACTAGCTAGTGCGATGCGCTACTACTTAGCGCAGCAAAAACAGCAATCTGCGCAACTTCTGCATCGCTTAGAGCGTCAGCATCCAAGCTACCAATTGCAGCGTCAGTCACAGCAACTCGATGAGCTGGATATGCGTTTGCGTAGAGCTATGCAGCGCTTCA
>NZ_JAWPOX010001202.1:0-503 GCF_033344475.1 Vibrio sp. 1288 | reverse complement strand
ATGGTCAATAACACCATAGGCAACGTCAGCATGATGGTTCTTGTCGCGGTGTGTGTTATCTCTCTGGTTGTTTTGGTCTCTTGGTTCGGGCTAAAAACGTGGACAAACCGAGGCTTGAAGAATGTGCTGGTACGTTTATCCGCATTAACTGACCACGATTTTCGTGCCAAAGCAGATGAGATGGGCCCCTTTGAGTTAAAAGAGGTCGCACGCAAATTGAATCAGGTGATCGATTCAACACACGACTCTATCCAAACGGTTACACGTAACTGTGAGACGCTTTATCAAACCGCAGAAATCAGCCACGATGCAGCTGAGCAAACCAATGACGGTCTAACGACGCAAAACGAAGCGTTGGCGAGCATGGTGACTACGATTTCTCAGCTAGAGGCGTCCATACGTGAAATTGCGACAGTAACGAATGCTTCGTCAGAGGATTCATTACTTGCTACACGACATACCGAAAAAGGTGTCCAAGTTGTCGAGCAAAACCGCAAGCGGTT
>NZ_JAWPOX010001201.1:0-503 GCF_033344475.1 Vibrio sp. 1288 | reverse complement strand
TGGTGCAGGCAGTTCGATATCCGTCTGAAGAATATCATCTACAACCTCTTTGAACTTCGCTGGGTGCGCAGTACACAAGAACAGACCCGTTTCACCTTCTTGCAGTTGCTCTTCCAATACGCGGTAAGCAATCGCACCGTGTGGCTCACATAGGTAGCCTAATGCGTACAAGTCTTTTACTGATTGTGCGCTTTGTTCATCAGAAACTGCGCCTTTACCTAGTGTCTCTAGGCCCCACTCTTTCACACGGCACAGCTCTTCGATACGCGGCCAGTTGTTCGGTTGGCTCACGTCCATCGCATTTGAAGTGGTTGCAACCGTTGGTTTTGGCTCCCATTTGCCCGTTTCGAGGTAACGAGGCACCGTGTCATTCGCGTTGGTAGCAGCAATAAAACGTTTGATAGGTAAACCTAGCGCTTTTGCTAATAGACCTGCTGTTAGGTTACCAAAGTTACCGCTTGGTACAGAAACCACGAGGTTTTCACGCTCTTGCTTACTCATTT
>NZ_JAWPOX010001200.1:0-504 GCF_033344475.1 Vibrio sp. 1288 | reverse complement strand
CAGCAAGACCACCGCTACGTTCTTTGTTTTTGTAAGCCTTGATTGAGCTCACGATGTACTGCTCGTTTTGCCCTTTCAAATTTGGGTAGCCTGGAATCGTCGCGTTACCGTCTGCGCCATGACATGCCGCACATACTGCAGCTTTAGCTTGTCCCGCAGCGGCATCACCCGCCAGAGCTTGTCCACTCAACATGGTTAGTGCAGCCACTGCACCGATCATTACTCTATTCATTGCTTCACCTAATCGTTTTTTTATTTGAGATAGTTATGGTCGATATTGTGACATGAATTACAAAGGCTTGCGCCAAATGAGTTCACAGTCTTGGCCACTAAATGTTTGATCTACAAACAAGTCTGCGACTGCAACAACTTGGTCTTTGTACATCAAAATCGGGATCTGACGACGTAACCAGCTTGGCACATTGTATTCTTGGAATAACTTTTTCAGTTTACGACTGCGACTACGTGTTGTGGGGTGTGCCGCCAAACCTTCGGGATTGAAAG
>NZ_JAWPOX010001199.1:0-504 GCF_033344475.1 Vibrio sp. 1288 | reverse complement strand
ACATCAACATGGATGAGGGGATGTTAGACGCACAGGCTTGTATGGTGCGTTTTCTAAACCTATGTGCCTCAGAACCAGAAATCTCCAAAGTGCCAATCATGGTCGACTCTTCCAAATGGGAAGTGATTGAAGCGGGTCTGAAATGCATTCAAGGTAAAGGTATTGTGAACTCTATCTCTTTGAAGGAAGGCAAAGAGAAATTTGTTGAGCAAGCTAAACTGATCCGTCGTTATGGCGCAGCTGTGATCGTCATGGCATTCGATGAGGTTGGTCAGGCAGAAACACGCGCGCGCAAGCTAGAAATTTGTACAAATGCTTATCGTATTTTGGTAGACGAAGTTGGCTTCCCGCCAGAAGACATTATTTTTGACCCGAACATTTTTGCCGTCGCAACGGGTATTGATGAGCACAACAACTATGCTGTTGATTTTATTGAAGCTGTAGCGGACATCAAGCGCGATTTGCCACACGCGATGATTTCCGGTGGCGTGTCGAACGTGTCTT
>NZ_JAWPOX010001198.1:0-504 GCF_033344475.1 Vibrio sp. 1288 | reverse complement strand
CCTCCTTGAGAAAATAGGTAAAACACCGAATTTCCAAGGAGGATTTTTTATCTCTCATTCTTTAATAAAATAGTGGCATATCCACCTATTAAAGAGTGCTTATTATGTCTTTGCCATTTCTCTTTCATAGCCAGACGGTTGATGGTTTAGCTTTCGATGGTAAACGCGTGAAGGTCTGTCTAAAAACAGAAGCGTTAACATTTGATGCTGTTTATGTGCGTATTGAGCCAGACAACGAAGAATACCTTGTCGACATGGTGCAATGCGGCAGAGCTGGAGAGTTACTGCTGTGGGAAGTATCGTTCGAGCCGAATAGAGATCGAGACATCACCCACTATGTATTTAAAGTCGTTAGAAACGGTCAGCAATATTGGCTAGACGCACGTGGCGTGCAAAAACGTATTCCGCCCAAAGAATTTCATTTCAAATTGAATGTAAACCATCAACCGCCAAAGTGGGTTCAAGAACAAGTTTTCTATCAGATTTTTCCTGATCGTTTTGCCG
>NZ_JAWPOX010001197.1:0-504 GCF_033344475.1 Vibrio sp. 1288 | reverse complement strand
CTTACGTTGATTGCTTGTGCGTTAGTTGCGCTGCCTCTTTTGAAGCAGAAAGCAAACAACGACGACATCTTACGTGATGAGTTGAACAAAGCTTTTTATAAAGATCGTCTTTCTGAGCTTCAAGAAGAAACAGAAGAAGGTCTTGTCGAGAGTCAAGAAGATCTGATTTCTGATCTTAAGCAGTCACTTTTGGATGATATTCCTGCACAGAAAATGAGTCAGGAAACCAAAGTCTCGCCGATGGCAGTGCTTATTCCTTCTGTGATTCTTACGGTTGCATTAAGTTACGGGCTTTATTACAAGTTTGGCGCATCTCAAGATGTTGTGAAATGGCAAGAGGTTACGTCTAACTTGCCAGAGCTTTCTAAGAAGCTGATGTCGTCGTCTTCTGAACCTCTGAGCGATGATGAAATGGCTGATTTAACGTTGGCACTGCGCACGCGCCTGCATTATCAACCAGAAGATTCAACCGGTTGGTTGCTACGCGGTCGTATTGCATTAGCG
>NZ_JAWPOX010001196.1:0-505 GCF_033344475.1 Vibrio sp. 1288 | reverse complement strand
CTGGAAGTTCAAGAGACTCTACTGTTAGGTCAGCTGTATAATAATCCCCCTCAATTGCTGTTGCTCTAGCTTTTTCCTTTGCCCATGCAATTGCGGTTGGCGAGATATCTATACCTGTTACCGCAAAACCCAACTTCTGGAAAGCTCGGCAATGATGCCCTTCACCGCACCCTAATTCGAGGAGTTTACCTTGCTTGGGTCGTTCACATAGCTCTAGAAAACGATCCACTAAAACTGCTTTAGACATTCGCTCATTGCCACCCCAACCTTCCCAGCCAGTTTGGCGAGCTTCAACATACATGTCTTCATGAACTTGATAATTTGGTTTCATACTCATCCTTGACTGCTAACGCCGCGTTAAGTAGTGAGCAACATGCCACCCAACCTAAACCATTGTGCCGTAAACACTAAATTCAAAGCAAACCGAAAATGCCCAGCGTTGCGAATCTGTCTTAAACGCTTTGTTATGTGCGTAGCCGAATCTTGCGCTTAGTCAGGAACAATG
>NZ_JAWPOX010000011.1:0-157162 GCF_033344475.1 Vibrio sp. 1288 | reverse complement strand
GTTACATGGAAGTTACTGAAGAACTTAATGAAAACAGGATGTTAAGTCTTCAGCAACAATTAAAGGGAACATAGCCTTTCGAAAACCCATCTAATGAATCGGGCGGATAGATCCTCAACGATGGTCCCATAGTGACCGGCAAAAACAAGCATATGGCCTAATAAGCCTTTTAGTTGCTCTTCATTGCGCTTAGATGATTTAGCAACGGCTTCTAGCTTTCTTGAAAGCCAATCATAAAAGGTCAAGCCAGCAATCACGCCTGCTTGAATCGTTACCGTTGACAAAAGAGCCACATCTTTCAAATAGGTGATAAGTGCGCCCTGTATTCTATCGGCCCAATACTCCGAAAAAGAAGCTTGATTTCGTTGCTCATACTTTAGACGGATAGGGGTAAATAAGTGGTCATTCGATTTCCTCTTCAACGCTCCCCAAGAATCCGAGGAAGCAGTGTTTAAGTAACCCGGATTTTTGTTTCTTGCCATCAAATGGGCTGATATGCTTAACCCAGTGCCAGAGTCCAAGCGGTACTCGCCTGTTGAGATTGGAGCATGAATAAATGGCCAAAGCGGTATTTTGGGTACAGGATCAGCACCATGCGTACATCGATAAACACCATCGTTTAGCTTTTCCGATGAGCGTGCGTATGCTTCCAGACCAACTCTAGGAGCGCCAAAGGTGTATAAGGTGGTTCTGACCTTCATCTCATTACGCACCCAATCAGCGCAAAGTGATGCGAGTGCTCCACCTAAGCTGTGCCCAACGCAATGTATACGTTTTGGTTTAGGATTCATCTGCATAATATACTGCTTCAACTTGGGGCTAAGACTTTGAAAACAATTGTTGAAACCAGCATGAGCGGGCGAACCGTTTGGTGATCCTTTCACCCCTATATTCGCATTTGTGATCCAGTCATTAGCATTTTGTGTTCCTCGAATTGAAATGACAATTTCATTCTCAAATGTAGAACCTTTACCAGTGCCAACCACTGCAAACGCCTCTGAAGTTCTCATCAAGCCAGGGATAACTTTACGCAATACCGGTACATTGGATAAACCCGCTACACCGCCTGTAAAACCATCAAATACATCATCTTCAGAAAAAGAAAAGTGATTTGAAAAACTGTTTTTGCCCGGCATGATAAAACGGCCATTATTTTCATAAGCTTTGTAAGGAATATCCGCTATTTCTGAAGCCATTTTTGGTGTTAACTTTGCCATTACGTGTCCTTATTTAGTAATATTTTTTCAGAAAATCCTTTCAAATCACACCTACTAATAATTTCAAGATCGAGGCCATTCTCAACAAATTTATTTTTAAAAAAGTAACGATATTCGTCCGAATTAATCTCACAACTTAAATCAAGAAGATTATCTGAAATAAATTCATAGGGTTTCACGTCAGAAAAGCGAGCCTCTAGTAAGTAGTATTTTTTGCCATCTACAAAAATGTAAATACCAATGTAGCTAGAGGATTCATGAAGGGCAGGTTCTTTAAACGTCTGATAGTGATATGTAGGTTGGAAATGAAAATAACCATTTTCTGACGTAATTGTCTCGGTGATATAACGGTTTTTAGAAAAAGCCGTGTGTAGATAAACTACCTCGCTAGTAAACGCTTTCCCGTCTAAGTATAAGCGACCAGTGATCTCTGAGCTAAGTATGTATTGAAACTTTTTTAATTTGAAGAAATTAAACATATCTGCGTTACAACCTGTTGAGAGCAATAATATTGTGGCACTCATAAGGGAAACCAGTATTTTAGTCATTTGTTTACCAATATTGTACATAGGTCAACCCATATCCACGCGTGAGACGATACTATGTCCTAATGCTCTCAAGTGCTAGCCTAGGACCGCCCCAATTCTCAAAAATAAGTCATGTCAAAGCTTATATCTAGGCATACTTTAAAAAATAATGTAAATGACATGTCTATTACTTTCATGGGGTAAACATAAGTAGACTCCCTCTGGCAAAAAAATACCGAGCTATTCGTTAAAGTACCTATCCACGTCCATTTCGTAAGCTTGCATACTCATTGTCTCATTCTGAATTCTTATCATGAAGACCAGTTAACAATAGCTACCGCGAAAATGGTTGTTTTTTTATAACCGATAAAACATGGCGCCATCTCAACTTTTTCAGCACCATTGCTATATCACAGCGAAAATACCTCGAGTTCACTATAAAGCTCATCGATGTGCCTGGGCAGGTTGGAGTGGTGTCAAAGATGAGCTTCCGAAAGCGAATGTTACTCTCGACTGGTTCCATATTGTGCAGTTATTACACTGGCTGTTGATGACGCTCGAAAAACAATGACATGCAAAAAGCTCTTCGTTGGGCGGTGTTAAAGGATGCTGAGAGTCCGATGACAGATAGGCAAGTACAAGCTTTAGTTGACTAGAGCCAGTAAGAAAAGTCCTAACAACCTTAGAAAAGCACCCAGAGAGAATACTTCAACGTTGGAGCTCGACCTATGCTAATACCGAGAATTTGACTGACCGAGGCACTGAATACTGTGGCCGTGTTGAACAGCATGATTACCAACTCTACCTAGCTATCAATGATATCGACCAATTCGAACAAACTGATTTGGGCTTTATCCTTCACCTTGGTAAACAACGCCAATACATCAGCAAATCTTGCTTAAACGAAGAAGTGATCGCGTTTATGGTAGAGCAGCACGCGGCATCAAAAGCGAGCTAACCAGCTCATATCAAGCTGGAATGAGCGTTCTAAAAAGTAGGTGATATATGATCGAACATTGTAGCAAGTATATCGTCGATTCTGAATCAATTGGGTTTGATGTAGAAAGCTAATAAGGCTTAGAGGTTTCTCTTTCGGACATACTGCTTCGGTGTCATGCGCGCAATCTGCTTACACTCTCTAGTCATGTGTGCTTGATCGGAAAAGCCTTGCTCCAGCGCCAATTCCGATAAAGTAAGATCGGGTTGCGCTCGGAGTTGCTCTAAAGTGTGCTTCACTCGTTTAATGCGTTGGTAATGTTTAGGAGTAATCCCCAACCATTTCTGAAAATTGCGCTCTCTCTGGCGCTGACTGATGGTCCCTGTAGGTTGTTCAATAATGTGGCCGACATACTGCGGTTCATATTCCTCAATCAGTGTTTGAACCCAGCGATATAACGTAGAAATCCTTGCATATGGCGAACGAGCTGTTTGCAGAGACTCAAATGTTGCTAGTGCAGAAGAAGCCAAAGGGTGGTCGTCTTGAATCCGCAATAGCTGTTCTAGACGTTTACCAAATAGTTGATAACCAACAGCAGGATGAAAGCGTACGCCAGTCATCACCGCGCCTGGCGGTAGGCAGACCTGATGTGCCAGAATGCTTATAGGCAGTAGGACAACCCCCGGCGTCTGCCACTCACCATCTATTTGTACTTCATTCTGTAAAATGAATACCACACCTGTACCAGCATCACTGAGTAATTGTTTACGTACGGTTTGCGTCGTATCAGGTTTGACGGATGCTGACCAAATGGCTTGAACATAGCCAGCTAAAGCCTTTTGAGGTTTTAAAATATCAAATTCTAAGTTCAAATGAATCATCCTATTTAACCTCAACTTAAATGAGAAAGTGATACACATGTACTTTTCATCCTATTAAGTTGAGGTATAAGCAGTGGCTTACAAGTAAGAACCGTCAAATAGAATTATCGAGGTTTATAGACTCCAACCTTTGGCTTAAATGCCTTAACTATTCGGTTCCAACTATTGATCGCGTTGATCGCAATTGTTAGGTTGACCATAGCTTCTTCTCCAAAGGTATTCAAGGTCAGCTGATAGCTATCATCATCTACTGGTAGGCCAGCAGTTAGTAATTCAGCCCAACCTAGTGCAACGTGTTCTGCATCGCTGTAGAATGGCATATCTTTCCATGCACTAAGCCCCCATATGCGTTCCGGCTTTTCACCTAACTTAAGCGCATCTTTACTATGCATGTCGATACAAAATGCACATTGATTGATTTGCGATATGCGTAACTTAACCAGTTCCCATATGATCATGTTCATAGTTTCTGATTGGCTAAATTGTTCATGGAAGTAAGCTTCCTGAGCGTATAGGATTTCTATTGCTTTTGGCGCTACTTCAATATAGTTGAGTCGTTTTTTCATGGTCATTCTCCTCTGTTTTTTACATAGTAAAAAACGCTCTTAGCAAAAGATTGAAGATTTTCGACATGCACTCAATAAAGTTAGATAAAAGAGTGAACGACGAAAGCGAAAAGTGTACCTATTGGAAACCAAGAAAACTTATGCCAATTAACAAAGTATTGCTCTAAATAATGCGACTTAAGGTTGGCGTCTATTTTTACTCCACCACCTTCCGTAAACGAGCAAAAGGTGCTGAGTTACCTATATACACGCCAGCCGCAACGATAAAGACGCCTAAAACATTTTCCCATTGAGCCTGCTCACCAGAAATGAACGAAATCAGTAGAGTGAATACCGGCATAATATTAAATAATGGAGACATTTTATCTGGACCAAGAACGATAGCACCTTTCATCCAAAAGTAATAAGCGATCAAAGTGCCAAACAGGCTCATGTACGCTATTAGTGATAGGTCTTTAAATGTTATGGCATTTAAGCTACGGCTAAAGTCGCCGTGGTACATCGCTATAGCGACCATTTGAATGGCACCAATACTTAACACCCAACGTAACTGCTGAGTTACTGGGATATGAGATGTTAAACGCTTCGCTAGAATTGTGTATAAACACCCACTAATTAAAGCAAATAACATGTATAGATCACCAATATTACTATTGCTGCTAATAGAATGAATATTTCCCCCTGTAATGACGATTACCACTCCACAAAAACTGATTAGTGCACCTAAAATAGTTTTAACCGAAATGGAAGTTTTGAGAATAAAGCCCGACAACAAGATAGTGACAAGTGGTAGATTTGCCTGAACAACCGCTGCGTTAACTGGGGTAGTAAAGCTCATTGCAGAGAAAATAGAGAAGTTTTGGATAGTTACACCCACGGTTGCTATAACAAACAACGACAACATACTTTTTCGTGTGAGTTTGGCTCCATATGGAGAGCGTTTAGTTCCTCTTATCAGTAAGAGTATTAAAGCTGCAACGGAAAATCGTAACGTCGCTGAATCCAAAGGAGAGACATCGCTATTAATAGCCTTTATTACGTTAAAGTTACTAGACCAAAAAAAGATAGCGACAACAACACCGCACCAAATTGATAAATGCTTAGACATAGATCTTCCTGATAAAAATTAACTTGACGCGATAATGCTATATATTTCATATTTGATTTTTAATAGCCAAATTTAAGAGGGTTAATCCCAAATATGGAACGTCACTCTTTGGATGACCTTTTGTTATTCGTTTCTGTTGCTCGCTATCAAAGCCTAACACAAGCATCTGAGCGTCTTAATGTCCCGTTAGCCACGCTAAGCCGGAAGTTAAAAAGGCTGGAAATAAACTTAAATTGCAGACTATTTAACCGCAGTGCACACCACTTTGCGTTAACAACTGATGGCGAAAAATATTATCAACTCTGTGAGCCGTTACTTCTTAGCTTAAATAATGTGACATCGAGAATTGCGACTGAGCGTCAGTCTTTAAGCGGAACGATCAAAATATCAGCGCCAATTAACATGACACAGATGTGGTTAAAGCGGTGCGTTTATGAATTTGCAGAGCAACATCCGAAGATATGTATCGATTTAGATGTACAGAATGAAAAAATCAATCTTGTATCTAACCGTGTCGATGTTAGTTTTCGTCTTGGTGATCTTATTGAACAAGACTGGATTGCTCAGAAATTATGGTCGATTCCATTTGCGCTTTGTGCATCACGAAGCTATTTAGAACAACACCAACCGATTACCCATCCAGAACAACTTGTTCATCATCGCCTAATTACGGTAAACAACGACAGCCAATGGAAATTAGTTAATCAAATCACCAATGAAACATTTGATCATCCGCTAAAGTTTCAATTCACTTCAAATGATGTACTGCTAGTTAGAGACGCCGTCATCCATGGTTTAGGAATTGCGTGGATTCCAACCTATTACTTTCATGAGCTAAATCATGATCAACATAACCTGCTGCCTTTGTTGCCAGAATGGCAATGCTCGGGTAAAGAAGTATTCATTATGTATCGAGACCGCGATAAAAGGCCTGCAAGAGTTGATGCATTTATTGAACATGTCTTAAATTGGAAAAATCGCATTCAAATGTTTGCTTGAAAGAGGTTTATCACATTGTGCTGTGCCGGTAACCTCAATTGAAGCTTCATGACTCTGCTTCAATTGAGTTCATTTATTTAACCTCTAAAAGAATCATGAATACATAGGCAGTTAATGGGATTCGAGTTTACAAGTGATTCGGTCAGCTAAAACTAAAGCTAAGTAGAAAGTATTTGCAGTTGTATTTGCGTCTGAAAATCGTTTAGAGCTTTCTCATCCGCGAGGTTCTATAAGAAATTATTAAGGATATATTTGTGTGTGATTTCGTGAAAAAAATTATTGTAGGTTTACTTTTCAGTGCTTCGTCTTTTGCTTCCTTAAGTCAATATGTTCCAGCAATGAATGATAAGAACGGTTATGTAGAACCATTTCAGATGTTTGATAATGTCTATTATGTAGGAGACAAGTGGGTCTCATCATATGCCATTGCTACAGACGACGGACTTGTTATCATTGATACGCTTGACTTCCCTTACTCTGAGTGGATACCTATCAACCTAGAGAAGCTAGGGCTAAAAGATAAGCCAATAACGCACATATTGGTAACTCATGGGCATTCTGACCACGTTGGAGGCGCCCAGTTACTTCAAGAGAAGTATGGTTCCAAAGTCGTGATGACCAAAAGCGCTCATGAACTATCTATACAGCAATCAAACAAAAGCGAAGGTGAGAACAAGTTCCTTCCTCCAAATTTAGACATAGAGATAAAAAGCGATAGCTCTATGGCTATTGGTGGACATGAGTTTAAGTTCTATCTCACACCTGGCCACACGGAAGGTGATTATTCCTTAGACTTCACTGTTGAAGATAATGGCGAACAATATCGTGCTTTTATCGTTGGTGGGCATAGCGTAAGTAGCAATGATCCAGAAGTTATTGGCCAGTTCCTGACTAGCATGGAGAAAATTAGAAAAATTTCACTACAGGCACCTATTGTGAACGTTAACCTTTCGAACCATCCACATAAAAATTTCCTTTTTGAAAATAGGAAGAAGCTCGGCACAAGCGGTAACCCGTTTATCAGTGAGGCAAACTTCTTCATGTTCCTTAAGCAACAAGAAGATTTAGCTAAGGGAAAACTAGAAGAACTATAATACCGTGGTATACGAGCAGCCTTCTTTATTAGGTTAGAGATTTGCTCTTGAGTTATAGCTAAGGCTTTAATAAGTTGCTCAATCAAGATTCGACACTGGTGGCAGCTATATTGTTTGTAGGTTCTAGTGGCAAAGGCGCCGTGCGTAAGCATTCGTATTGTGTGCCTTACACATTTGCAAGGCGTTATGTGCTTTCTAGAAAAGTCTCAAAATAGAGTACAATTAGCGTTTTGACACAGCGGAAATCATCATGGCCAAAACTGTTCAGCAGCAAATCGGAAACATTGCTCTAGTCGTTGAAAATTACGACGATGCTATCGAATTCTATACTCAAAAACTTCAATTCACTCTGGTTGAAGATACCAACCTAGGTGGTGGTAAACGCTGGGTTCAAGTTTCTCCTCCAAACTCCAATGGTACAAACCTACTTTTAGCTCAAGCGAGTACACCGGAGCAAACGCATGCAGTAGGAAATCAAACAGGTGGTCGTGTTTTCCTGTTTCTGCAAACTAATGATTTTTGGCGTGACTACGAGTTGATGAAGAAAAATGGTGTTGTATTTAATGAAGAGCCTCGTGTAGAAGAATACGGGACAGTGGTGGTGTTCCAAGATCTCTATGGTAATAAATGGGACTTACTGCAACTGAACTAGAAACTACATAGCACCTGCATAGCATAGTGTTCATGAGGAGTTTCCAACAAGCCTTTAAGGCTCTGAGATATTAGTGCTAATTCAAAGGTTCTCAGAAGTTACTGTATTTCTAAATCACTTTTGTGCAAACAATAACTAGCCATCATTCCTTCTCGATGTATCAACAAGTGTTAGGGCGGCACACCAAAAACAAAAAGGCGAACCAAACGGTTCGCCTTTGTCGATTTAGAGACTACAAAAATTAATCTTCGTAGTTATCGATGCTTGGGCATGAACAGATTAGGTTACGGTCGCCGTATACGTTATCTACGCGGTTTACCGTTGGCCAGTACTTCCAAGATTTGGTCGCTTTAGACGGGAAGCAGCCAATCTCGCGAGAGTAAGGGCGGTCCCAATCTTCAGCTGAAAGATCAACTTGTGTGTGTGGCGCGTTAACAAGTGGGTTGTTATCCAGTGGCCATTCACCGTTTTTCACTTTCTCCATTTCTTCGCGGATAGCGATCATCGCATCACAGAAGCGGTCCAGCTCTTCTAGATCTTCCGATTCCGTTGGCTCAACCATTAGCGTGCCCGCTACAGGGAACGACATAGTTGGCGCGTGGAAACCGTAGTCCATTAGACGCTTCGCGATGTCTTCTTCGCTGATACCTGTTTCTTCTTTCAGCGGACGAATGTCGATAATACATTCGTGCGCTACGCGGCCATTTTTGCCACGGTAAAGAACAGGGTAGTGTTGGCGAAGTGTTTCCATCACGTAGTTTGCGTTCAGAATTGCTACTTTTGTTGCATCTGTTAGGCCAGGTTCGCCCATCATTGCGATGTAAGCCCAAGAGATAGGTAGGATAGAAGCGCTACCCATATCTGCTGCTGATACTGCGAAATCTGCGCCTTCTACACCGTCTTCAATATGCCCTGGTAAGAAAGGAGCTAGGTGAGATTTCACACCGATAGGACCCATACCCGGACCGCCACCACCGTGCGGGATGCAGAAGGTTTTGTGTAGGTTTAGGTGAGAAACGTCTGAACCGATGAAGCCTGGTGATGTTAGACCAACCTGCGCGTTCATGTTAGCGCCGTCTAGGTAAACCTGACCGCCAGCGGCATGAACCATTTCACACACTTCTTTCACTTTCTCTTCGTAAACGCCGTGCGTAGAAGGGTAAGTGATCATAATGCTTGATAGGTTGTCTTTGTGTTTCTCGATTTTCGCTGCTAGGTCGTCGATGTCGATGTTGCCTTCTTCATCACACTTAACCACAACCACTTTCATTGACACCATAGATGCTGTCGCAGGGTTAGTACCGTGCGCAGAGCTTGGGATCAAACATACGTTGCGGTGACCTTCGCCACGGCTTTCGTGGTAGCGTTGAATCGCGATAAGGCCTGCGTACTCACCCGATGCACCAGAGTTTGGTTGTAGTGAGAATGCGTCATAGCCAGTGATTTCACATAGCTTTTCTTTAAGGTCTTTTGCGAGTGCTGCGTAACCAGCTGCTTGTTCTGCTGGTGCGAACGGGTGGATCGAACCAAACTCAGGCCAAGTAACTGGGATCATCTCTGCTGCTGCGTTCAGCTTCATCGTACAGCTGCCCAGTGGGATCATGCCGTGCGTGAGTGAGAAGTCTTTGTTCTCTAGCTGTTTTAGGTAACGCATCATCTGTGTTTCGCTGTGGTGCGTGTTAAACACAGGGTGTGTTAGATATTCTGTTGTGCGGCGCAATGCTTCTGGAATGGCTGCAAACTCGTTGCCTGCGATTTCAGTTGATAGTGCTGCGACTTCTTCTTTCACACCGAATACAGCGAATAGGGCTTCTACATCTGCCACGGTTGTGGTTTCGTCGAAGCTCACACCTAGCTGAGTACCCAACTTACGTAGGTTGATGTCTGCGGCTAGTGCTTTCGCGTATAGGTCTTCAGTTTGTGCACCTGTGTTGATAGTGATGGTGTCGAAGAAGCTGTTGTGAGCAAGCTCGAAGCCGCCTTTAGTTAGGCCAGCGGCTAGGATGGCTGTCATGTGGTGCGTACGACGAGCAATCGTGCGTAGACCTTCTGCGCCGTGGTAAACCGCGTAGAAAGACGCCATGTTCGCTAGCAGTGCTTGAGCAGTACAGATGTTTGATGTCGCTTTTTCACGACGGATGTGCTGTTCACGCGTTTGCATTGCCATGCGCAGTGCTTGGTTGCCGTTAGTATCGATAGAAACACCGATAACACGACCTGGCATAGTACGCTTGTGCTTGTCACGTGTTGCCATGAAGGCAGCGTGTGGACCGCCGTAACCCATCGGCACGCCAAAACGTTGTGCTGAACCGATTGCTACGTCTGCGCCCATTTCACCAGCAGGTTTAAGTAGGGTAGAAGCAAGAAGGTCCGTTGCTACAGTCACTAGTGTTTTGTTTGCTTGCGCTTTAGCGATGATGTCCGTTAGGTCACGAACTTCACCTGTTGTACTTGGGTATTGAACTAGTGCGCCGAACACGTCTTGCTCTGGTAGTGATTCTAAAGAACCAACCAAGACTTCAAAGCCGATGAATTTCGCACGAGTTTTTACCACTTCGATGGTTTGTGGGTGAACGTCGTCAGCAACGAAGAATACGTTGCTCTTGCTTTTACCCGCACGCTTACAAAGTGTCATCGCTTCTGCTGCTGCCGTTGCTTCATCGAGCAATGACGCGTTCGCGATTTCCATACCAGTAAGATCCATCACCATTTGTTGGTAGTTTAGAAGTGCTTCTAAACGACCTTGTGAGATTTCTGGTTGGTAAGGGGTGTAAGCAGTGTACCAGCCCGGGTTTTCCATCACGTTGCGTAGAATCACGTTCGGCGTGAAGGTGTTGTAGTAACCCTGACCAATGAATGTACGTTTAACTTGGTTCTGATCGGCGAACTTACGCATTGCTGCCAGCATGTCTGCTTCGCTTTTCGCTTCTGCCAAGCTCATTGGTTGCTCTAGGCGAATTTGTGCTGGTACGGTTTCGTCGATAAGCGAATCTAGGCTAACTGCGTTGATCGCTTCCAACATTTTCTGTTGGTCAGATTTGTTTGGTCCATTGTGGCGAGCAACGAACTCGTTTTGTGTGCTGAGGCTTTGAAGTAATTCAGTCATTGTCCTTTACCTACTCCTTGGTTCGGGTAACGGATTTGCGTTACTGATAAATTAAATTATACGTCCGAACCTAGAAAAAAAGCTGTTCTCTAAACAGGCTAGGGAACAGCTTTCGTCACATCCTAATTACTCTTCTTCGATAGAGTTTAGGTATTCGTCTGCGTCTTTCAGGTTATCTAGTTCAGATACATCAGACATCTTCACTTTTACGATCCAGCCACCTTCGTACGGCTCTTCGTTAATTAGCTCTGGGCTGTCTTCTAGTTCTTCATTGATTTCTACGATTTCACCAGTGATTGGTGCGTAGATGTCTGACGCTGCTTTTACAGATTCAACGAGAGAGAAGCTTTCACCTGCTTCAACTTCGTCTTCTACGTCTGGTAGGTCAACGAATACCACGTCACCTAGCATTTCTTGTGCATGCTCAGAAATACCAATTGTTACTGTGCCGTCACCGTTGTCACGTACCCACTCGTGGCTATCTGCAAACTTCAGTGTTTTGTCCATTGCTTAATCTCCGAATAACTTGTCAGGAATTATTATGATTTTAAAAAAATCGTTTACTGGTATAGAGGAAAGCGACTGCAAAGTTCTTTTACTTCTTTGCGAACGCGTTTTTCAACTTCTGCGTCACCTTCAGGGTTGTTCACTAAACCGTCCAGTACGTCACCAATCCAATTACCGATGAGTTTGAATTCTTCAGCGCCAAAGCCGCGGCTTGTACCCGCAGGCGTTCCTAAACGGATGCCCGATGTAATCATAGGCTTCTCTGTATCGAATGGGATGCCATTTTTGTTACATGTGATCCCAGCACGCTCTAGAGCTTCTTCTGCTTTATTGCCTTTCAACCCTTTCGGACGAAGGTCAACCAGCATTAGGTGCGTGTCTGTGCCACCAGTTACGATGTCGCAACCGCGAGTTTGCAATACTTCCGCTAGGACTTTTGCGTTATTGATCACCGAATCAATATAAGTTTTAAATTCAGGGCCAAGCGCTTCACCAAATGCGACCGCTTTGGCTGCGATAACGTGCATCAGTGGGCCACCTTGTAGGCCAGGGAATACGGCTGAGTTGATTTTCTTAATGATGTCTTCGTGGTTAGTAAGAATCATACCGCCGCGAGGGCCACGCAATGTTTTGTGTGTTGTAGTCGTAACAACGTGTGCGTGTGGCAGTGGGCTAGGGTGCGCGCCTGTTGCGATAAGACCGGCGATGTGTGCCATGTCGACCATAAGAATTGCATTTACTTCGTCTGCGATTTCACGGAATTTTGCAAAGTCGATAGTACGTGGAATAGCGCTACCACCTGCGATGATCATTTTAGGTTGGTGCTCAAGTGCTAGCTCACGAACATCTTCGTAGTTGATTTCCAGTGTTTCGCGATCAACACCGTATTGAACTGCATTAAACCATTTACCAGAAAGTGCAGGGCGTGCACCGTGCGTCAGGTGACCACCTGCGTCTAAAGACATACCAAGAATGGTGTCACCAGGTTGAAGCAGTGCTAGTTTTACTGCGCCGTTTGCTTGTGCGCCTGAGTGTGGTTGAACGTTTGCGTATTCACAATTGAAAAGTTTTTTTGCGCGTTCGATAGCAATGGCTTCCACTGTATCTACGTGCTCACAACCACCATAGTAACGACGACCTGGGTAGCCTTCAGCGTATTTGTTTGTTAGGCATGTGCCTTGAGCTTGCATTACCGCTTTAGAAACAATGTTCTCAGAAGCGATAAGTTCGATTTGTTCGTTTTGGCGAGCGGATTCCGCTTGAATTCCAGCAAAGACAGCATCATCTGTCGCAGAGAGGTTGGTAGAGAAAAAGTTTTCCAAGCTGTGGTTAGGGTAACTCTTATTCATGGTAGTTGACCTTCCAAATCTGAAAATGAACCCGCAATAGATGAGTTATGATTTGCGGTTGTGGTTCATTTGTCCTCAAAAACAGCTGAACTGCGTAGCAGAACAGAGTGAACATCCGGCCCTAAATTTGGGCAAAAACTCCGTTGGATTGCGTGTTTCCTTTACCAATCTCTTACGGAAATATGCATCTCTACATCTAACAAGTTGGTAACATAGCGCCTGTGACGGGAACAATCAACCAAAAATTTCCTATAGGAAACAAGATTTCAAAATTTGTTAACAAGAGCACGGTTTAATTCACTTGGTGGACTTCTATCCACTATGTGCTTCATGCACAATGCGAGTAAGACAAAAAATATGGATATCTATAGAGGGATTTATGGCAGAAAGTATTTACGATGAATACCCATCGATGACGTTGGCAAAAGAGCAACATGACCAAAATATCGAGCCGTTAAAACTGGGCCAGCGTATTAAGGATATCCGCTCGAAACTCGGTATCACATTAGAAGAGGCCAGTCAGCGAACCGGGCTTGCTCGATCTACACTGAGCAAAATAGAAAATGAGCAGATCTCCCCGACGTTTCAAGCGATGCAAAAATTGGCACTTGGCTTACAAATTGACATGCCACAACTATTTGAGCCACCTAGAAAAAAGGTAGCGACAGGGCGTAGGGATGTTACCAAGAAGAATGAAGGTAAACCACACCCAACACAAACTTATGAACATGAACTGCTCGCGACACAACTTTCCAATAAGAAAATGATGCCGTTTAAGAGCCAAATTCGAGCTCGTAGTTTTGATGAATATAAAGACTGGGTTCGTCATGATGGCGAAGAATTTCTGCTTATCTTATCTGGTGAGGTCATGTTCTATTCTGAGTTTTACGAACCTGTTGTTTTAAGCGAGGGAGACAGCGTTTATTACGATGCAAATATGGGACATATGTTGACCAGTGTTAGCGAGGAAGATGCGCTCATTTTGTGGGTGACAGCCAAATAGTGATAAATACTTGTAAATTTCCTATAGTGAAAGCAAACGATTGCTGTTGGTGGTCGTTATGATGAAAAGGCGCTTTTTTGATGAGAACTTGCTCATTAAAGCGCTATTTTTGTACGATTTGTTGTGATTAAAATGTTAAGAGTCACACTTTTGCAAGTCGATCTACGTCTTGTTCGTGCAAAATAGAATGAGCCATGTTTATTATTGGAAACACATCGAATGCCGATAGCATTCTCGGGTCTATCTAAATGGAGACGAAAATGACTCAAGAACTACTGAAAACACCACTACACGCACTTCACGTTGAAGTTGGTGCCAAAATGGTCCCGTTCGCGGGTTACGATATGCCTGTTCAGTATCCTCTAGGCGTAAAGAAGGAACACTTACATACTCGTGATGCGGCAGGTCTGTTTGACGTTTCTCACATGGGACAGCTTCGCCTAATTGGTGACGGTGCAGCTGCGTTCCTAGAAACATTAGTTCCAGTGGATATTGTGGATCTTGAGTCTGGTAAACAGCGTTACGCTTTTTTCACTAATGAAGAGGGCGGCATCATGGACGACTTGATGGTGGCTAACCTAGGCGATCATCTGTTTGTGGTTGTGAACGCAGCATGTAAAGCGCAAGATATCGCACACCTACAAGCGCATTTACCATCTGGTGTTGAGCTAGAAATTATCGAAGACCGAGCTCTACTTGCAATCCAAGGCCCTAAAGCGGCGGCTGTATTGGCGCGTTTTGCACCAGAAGTTTCTGAAATGCTGTTCATGGATATTCGTAAAGTCGATATTTTAGGCGCCGAGTGCATTGTTTCTCGTAGTGGTTATACAGGCGAAGACGGTTACGAAATCTCGGTTCCTGCTGACAAAGCGGAAGAGCTAGCACGTAAACTGACTGCTGAAGATGAAGTTGAATGGATTGGCCTTGGTGCTCGTGATTCGCTTCGTCTTGAGTGTGGCCTTTGTCTATACGGTCATGACCTAGACACAACAACAACACCTGTTGAAGCGAGCTTGCTATGGGGTATCCAAAAAGTTCGTCGTATTGGTGGTGAACGTGAAGGTGGTTTCCCTGGCGCAGACATTATTCTTAAGCAGATTGAGACTAAAGATGTGGCGCGTAAGCGAGTGGGTCTAGTAGGTCAAACCAAAGCGCCAGTGCGTGAAGGTGTTGAACTGTTTGATGCTGACGGCGTTAAAATTGGCGTTGTAACCAGCGGTACGGCGGGTCCGAATGCAGGTAAGCCAGTCTCAATGGGTTATGTTCGTGCGGATTTGGCGGCGATTGGTACTGAAGTGTTCGCTGAAGTGCGTGGTAAAATGCTACCAATGACAGTTGAAAAAATGCCGTTCGTACCACAACGCTACTACCGTGGTTAAAACGAATTGAAACAAAAATGCCGAGCTTTGTAGCTCGGCATTTTTTATGTCTTCTTTTCGCTTGTTTACTTTTAGTTTACTGCTTCATCAATAGTACAGCACATATCAATAACGATATCTTCAAGCTTTTCCGGATGAATCATCTCTTCTTTTGGGATCCCAAATTGAGAGGCCATAATGGTATTAAACAACTCCCAATGCTTGATCAGCAATTTTTCGCGATTATCTGCAATATCCGGCCATGTTTCTTGCATCATTGGCGCGAGACTGACAGCACCATGTGCGAAGATCAACATTTGCCACTTTGATTCCCACTGATCAAATTGTGCATTAGGGTTTTCGCTGTTGTACTGCTCGAAAATTCCGGTAAATATCGCAGCGAACTCATCTTTTGACTTTAAGAAATACTGCAGCAGAGCACCGTCATCGCCTTGTCGAATGGCATCGGCGATCATCTGTACTGGATGAGGATTGACGAGAGCAAATGCTAGCATGCGAACCATAAACAGATAAATTTTTCTATTCGAAGGTGTGTTCTCCGGCATTTCATTGATGAGTTCAGCCATATAGCACTGCATGAACTCGTCCATTGCATCGCTAACCGCTTGCCAGATTTTCTCTTTGCTGCCGAAGTGGTGACGGATCAAACTATGTGAAACACCAGCCTTTTCACTGATATTGCGCAGCGAGACACGCTCGTAACCAAGTTCACAAAACATATCTGCTGCCACTTTAAGGATCAGACACTTAGTTTGTTCTGCTGCTTCAGCACTTCTACGCCCCTGCTTTCTTTCATTCATAGTTCGAATTTTCCCGAATATTAATCACGCGCTTACTTTTACCAGAAACCGAACGCTTTGACTAATTAATTTGCTATCCACCTGGAAAATATGTTGATCAATTTCAAATTCTGCTTATACTGCACGGCTGTGTAATATATAAAACCTACGGAGAAAGCGGGTGCGAAAACAATATTTAAGGCGCACTTTAGTTGGCGCAGTGGTGACATTAAGTCTTTCTGGGATGCTAACTGGGTGTAATAAAGCCATTTCTGAGCCGTCTGAACCTTTAATCAAGCCTGTAAAATTACTGGCGGTGAAAGACCTAGAACTTGAAGACTCGCACGCCTTTTTAGCGCGTATTGATGCAACACATCGCGCGCAGCTTTCTTTTCAGGTTGGTGGAGAGGTAGATGAATTACGTGTACGCATGGGTCAAAAGGTCCAAAAAGGTGAAGTGCTCGCAACGTTAGACCCTAAAGATCTTCAGCTTGCGTTAGATGCCGCTCAAGCGCAGTACGCGTTAGCGAAAACACAATGGGACCGCGCGAAAAACCTTTACGGAAAAAAACTCATTAGTACTGATGAGTACGATCAGAAAGAAACTCAATATAAAGCGGCATTGGCGAACTACGAACAAGCTAAAACCGATTTGAGCTATACCAAAATTCATGCACCGTTTGATGGCATTGTGTCATATACCTATGTCAACCCGTTTCAGGTAGTAGCAGAGAAGCAGGAGATCTTGAATCTCATTGATAACACGACGTTGGATGTGTCGTTCACCTTGCCAGTAAGTTATGCGGAATCTGTATCACTTGAGTCACTGCAAAACTCCGATATGTGGGTGACGATGGATAGCGAGCCAAGAAAACGTATTCCTGGGCAATTTAAAGAAATTTCGACGCAGCCAAACATCGATACCAATAGTTATGAGGCGATCGTGACCATCACTCGACCAGAAGATCGCAATTTGCTGACAGGTATGACAGGGCAGGTACACATTGCTAAACAACATGTATCGGATGCGATGACGTTACCTCAGTCTGCTTGGGTCAACAAAAATGGGACGCAAGGTGAAGTTTGGGTAATGGACAGAAGCACGCAGCAGGTCAATAAAGTCACTGTGTCACTTGACGTAGCAGGTGGTGTGAAAGCCGGGCTTGATAACAATGATTACGTTGTTATTGCTGGTGTTGAGAGACTGGTTGAAGGACAAGTGGTGAAAGCTTGGGTTCGTGAGGGAGGCATTTAATGAAACGTTCTCTACTTACGATCTCTGCGATTGCACTTGCAGTTTTAACAGGGTGCAAAAATGAAAACCAAGCTATCGTCGAGCAGTCACTTTTTGTGTCGACTATCTCGGTGGATGCACCAGTACAAAGTCAACATCGCGCGTTCAAAGGCATAGTAGTGCCTGCAGAGCAAACGCCAATGGCATTTCGCCGCGCTGGGGAAGTTCAGCACGTATTGGTTAAAGCGGGTGACGTTGTGAAGCAGGGGCAAATGATCGCAAAGCTAGATGATAGCAAAGAGAAGCAAGCCGTGAATGACGCAGAAGCACAATACACACTCGCAATTCGTCAGCTTAAACGCGGTGAAGACTTGCATGCACGTCAAATGATTTCAAAAGCGGAACTTGATGAGCTAACCGCCAATAAAGAGCTAGCTGAGGCTACTTTCTATAACGCGACCAATCAATTGAATTACACCCGTTTATTCGCCCCGTTCGCCGGTAAAGTATCCGATGTTTTCAAAGAACGTTTTGAGCGTGTGGCAATTGGTGAACCCGTGTTAAACCTATACCAAAACGATTTGGTTTACGTGCGTATTGAGCTTTCCGACAATGTTTTAGCGATGGTAGACCCAAACTCAGACAGCATGAGCTACAAGCCTAGAGCAACCTTCTCCGGCATCGATGGCAGATTTGCTTTGGACTATTTAGAGCACACAAGTGAACCCAACGCTGAAACTCAAACCTACGAAATGTACTTGACGATGCCACAGCCAAAAACAGAGATATTGCCGGGAACCAGCGTAAGCGTTTTGGTCGATATGGTGAAGGCGGGCATTACCTCTATTGATGGTTACAGTGTTCCTGTCACGGCGCTTCAAGCAGGCAGTGAAGGGAATGAGTTCTTTGTGTGGAAAAAAGAAGGTGACATTGTCACACGAGTGCCTGTCATGATTTCTCAAGTGAATGGCAATGGAGCCATTGTGTCGTCAGGTGTTAGCCAGGGCGATATTCTGATTAATTCAAATCTGCGTAAATTACGCGAAGGTAAACATGTGGATGTTGTGGAGAATAACCAATAATGAACATTGCTGAGTATTCAATAAAAAACAAAGTCATCAGCTGGTTGTTCATTATTATCCTTGCTGTTGGTGGTTTAACGTCATTTTTGGAGCTTGGACGATTAGAAGACCCGGCATTTACGATCAAAGATGCCATGATCATCTCAACATACCCTGGCGCGACGTCAAAAGAAGTTGAAGAAGAGCTGACGTATCCTCTAGAAAAAGAGATTCGAAAACTCCCTTATATCGACAAAATTACCTCTACGTCTTCTAATGGTATGTCTCAAATAACGGTGAGCATGGAAATGGACTATGGTCCTGATGAACTGCCGCAAATTTGGGATGAAATGCGCCGTAAAATTAATGATTTACGACCATCATTGCCTCAAGGTGTTCAGTCTTTACAGATCATTGATGATTTCGGTGACGTTTATGGCGTGATGTTAATGCTCACTGGTGACGATTACGACTATGTAGAGCTGAAACGTTATGCGGATTACCTGACCCGTGAAATCGAGCTTGTTGATGGTGTTGGTAAGGTAGACATCACGGGCGATCAGCAAGAAATGCTATTCGTTGAGATCTCACTTGATCGCCTTGCTGCACTGAACTTAGACATGAATGTGGTTTCGAGCTTGTTGAACCAGCAAAACAATGTGGTTTCAGCAGGTGAAGTGATGGTCAATGGCGAAAGCCTTGTTATTCGCCCAAGCGGCACTTTAAACACTGTAGAAGCACTAGAAAATCTGATCATTCATGGCCGTGACACAGGAAATCTAATTCGTCTAAAAGACGTAGCAACGATTTCTCGCGGTATTCAAGAGAAGCCAAGCAACGTCGTACTCTTTAACGGTCAAAAAGCGATTAATATCGGTATCTCGTTTGCGTCGGGTGTGAACGTGGTTGAGGTTGGTGAACGTTTGGATGCGGAGCTCGCGAGCCTAGAGTCTATCAAGCCTGCTGGCATCGATATGAACTACTTTTACAACCAAGCCAATGAGGTGGATGAATCTGTTAAAGCGTTTGTAATTAGTCTAGCGGAGGCAGTGGCGATCGTAATCATTGTGTTGCTGTTTACTATGGGTTTACGCAGTGGTGTCATCATTGGAGTTGTGTTGTTATTGACGGTATTTGGTACCTTCATTTTGATGAATTACAACAACATCGAACTGCATCGTATTTCTCTTGGCGCGTTAATTATTGCCTTGGGTATGCTGGTTGATAACGCGATTGTTGTCGTGGAAGGCATATTGGTTGGCCTAAAGAAAGGGCGTACCAAAGTTCAAGCGGCTGTCGATATTGTAAAGCAAACACAATGGCCTTTGCTGGGCGCAACTGTTATTGCAATTACGGCTTTTGCACCTATCGGTTTGTCGCAAGATGCGACAGGTGAGTTCATGGGCTCTCTATTCTGGGTGCTGTGTTTCTCACTATTTTTAAGCTGGATTACCGCTATTACACTGACGCCTTTCCTTGCCGATCTTTTGTTGAAAGAGGAAAACAAAGAGCAGGGTACTAGCGAAGATGATCCTTATAAAGGCTGGTTGTTTGTCGTATTTGGGGCATCACTGAAATTTGCATTGCGATTCCGCTGGCTTACCGTTGCTGGCATGGTGGCGCTATTAGTGGGTGCTGTCGTGGCATTTGGTAATGTAAAACAGCAGTTCTTCCCACCATCGAATACGCCGATGTTCTACGTGGATATGTGGATGCCAGAGGGTACTGACATCCGAGAAACGATTAAAAAAGCTGAAGAGGTCGAAAGCTACATTCGTCAGCAAGATGATATTGACTTTGTTTCTGCTTCGATTGGGCAGGGCCTACAGCGTTTTGCTTTAACCTATCAACCAGAAAAAAGTTACGAAGCGTACGCGCAGTTCCAAGTTCGCGCGACTGATCGTGAGAAAATGTTTGGTTTACTGCATAAGTTAGATGAGAATCTGGCGAAAACATTTGATGCGCCTACGTTCCAGTTTAAATTGATGGAATTTGGTCCATCACCAGCGTCTAAGATCGAAGCGCGTATTACTGGCCCTGATCCACAAGTTTTACGTGACTTGGCGGTGCAAGTTGAAGACATCCTTCATACCGATCCTGGTGCCCGAAACATTCGTCACGATTGGCGAGAGCTCACCAAGGAACTTGTACCCGTTTTCAATGAGTCTAAAGCTCGTCGCTTAGGTATTTCGAAAGAAGATCTTTCAAGCACACTGCAAATGGCGTTTGGTGGTAGCACCTTAGGTTACTTGCGTGATGGTACACATACGTTGCCAATTATGACACGCCTTCCTGAAGAAGAACGCGTAGATTTTGAATCACTACAAAACGTGACCATTTGGAGTCCTTCGTTGCAAACGTATATTCCGGTTGATCAAGTGATTGATGGCGTTCAACTGGATTGGAGTGAGCCGCTAATTCAGCGTCGTGACCGTAAGCGTACGTTAACCGTTCTCGCGGACCATGATGTGTTGAGTGACGACACGGCAGCAAGCTTATTTGCTCGTGTACAGCCTAAAGTGATGGCATTGCATGTTCCAGAAGGATACGAAATCACATGGGGTGGTGAGTACGAATCATCCAAAGATGCACAAGAAGGCCTATTCGGTTCATTGCCGATGGGTTACTTGTTGATGTTCATCATTACTATTTTACTGTTTAACTCAATCAAAAAGCCGTTGGTCATTTGGTTCACCGTTCCGTTAGCGATCATTGGCGTTGCTTTTGGTTTGCTTACCACGAACATGCCGTTCAGTTTTACAGCATTCCTTGGTTTGTTAAGCCTAAGTGGCATGATTTTGAAAAACGGTATTGTGTTGCTTGACCAAATTAACCTTGAGTTGGAGTCAGGTAAAGATCCTTACCTCGCGATTGTCGATAGTGCGATAAGCCGCGTTCGTCCGGTAAGTATGGCTGCCCTAACAACTATCTTGGGGATGATTCCACTGGTCTTCGACGCCTTCTTTGGCTCGATGGCAATAACGATTATGGCAGGTCTTGGTTTTGCTACTGTACTGACACTGATAGTGGTGCCAGTGATGTTTGCAATTCTGTTTAGGGTAAAACCGACCACTGCATAGGGACTCCTGGCTATTTGCCAGCTTCCTGCCTAGCCCTGAAGGTTTTCTTCGGGGCTTTTTTGATCTTACTAATACATACCAAACCATTCATTTGCTTGATTTTAATGATTTTCTTACGATTACAATGCAAATCATGCGTATACTCATGTAACGACACATCAAAGATTGAGATTACATGAATAAGCGCATATTAAACGGACTCTTCTTCGTTGGTTCTTTCACCTTGGTTGGCTGCACCGCGACGGATAGCATGCCGACAGAAACCAAACAACCTTTCCCTAAAATCAACAGTGTTAGTGCTGAAGTCATTTCCAGTTGGATTGATAGTAAGGTTTTAGCCCCTGAAGGGCTGTCGCTCGAGCAAGACAATCTACGTTATCTATCGGGTAGCGCCGACCTAAACAGCGACGGCAAGGCAGAATACATAGTGTTGCTTCAAGATCGCTATTTCTGTGGTAGTGGTGGCTGTGCTGCATATATGTTTGATAATGAGGGAAACGTTATCAATCGAATGTCGGTAACTCGCACGCCTATTGTACTAGCCGACAGTTACAGTAATGGTTGGCAGGACTTTATCGTTTGGAGTAATGGCTCATATCGACTCATGAGTTACAACGGTGAGTCTTATCCAAGTAACCCGTCACTAGAGCAAAAGGTGGATCGAGACGCTAACCAGCAGGCGGCAATCGCAAATGTAATGGCGACAGAGCTTTATCAGCAAGACGGCTATGACATTCTGCCCGCAGAGTCAAAAACCTTGTGGACGCCAGCTAACGTTTACCACTTTACCTTCAAGCACTACGGTGACCCGCATAGCGCTTATCAAGCAACGGTGGATATGAGCAGTGGGGAAGTAGACATTGTAGCCGTTCCGGCTGCGGAATAAAAAACACCTCCCTTAACCGGAATTAAAGGGAGGTGCTAAATGCCAAATTCGAGGGTGGCATTGTTAACCGGAGTCGCTCTAATTAAGCTGCGACTTCTTGTTTCGCTTCTGCTTTGCTTTTTAAGAATGCGTAAGTAAAGCCAGTTACCGCTGTACCTGCTGCAATAGCCACTAAATACATTAATACTGGTGAAATTGCGTTAGGAATTAGCAGCACGAATAGACCGCCGTGTGGTGCCATTAATTTCGCACCGAATAGCATCGATAGGGCACCAGTAAGTGCGCCACCTGCCATACAAGATGGAATCACGCGCATTGGATCTTTCGCAGCAAATGGAATTGCGCCTTCAGAGATGAAACAAAGGCCCAAGACAAATGATGCTTTACCTGCCTCACGTTCATTTTGTTCAAATTTGTTCTTCGCAATGAAGGTCGCTAAACCCATACCTAGCGCAGGAACCATACCTGCGGCCATGATTGCCGCCATTGGCGCGTAAGTTTGTGAAGCCAAAAGGCCAACACCAAATGCGTAAGCGGCTTTGTTGACAGGGCCTCCTAAGTCGAAACACATCATTGCGCCAAGGATAATACCCAGTAGTACTGCACTGTCAGATCCCATGTTGTTTAGGAAGTCAGTCAGGCCGTTCATGATGCCTGAAACTGGGCCGCCTACGATGTAGATCATGACAAGGCCAGTGAACAATGTTGCTACAAATGGAATGATCAGAATCGGTTTAAGCGCCTCCATCGATTGTGGCAGTTTCACCTTATCTGCGAGGAGTTTCGCTGCGTAACCGGCAATGAAGCCAGCTGCGATACCACCTAGGAAACCAGCACCCGTTGAACTTGCTAGCATACCACCAACAAGACCAGGAGCCAGACCAGGACGGTCAGCGATTGAAAACGCAATATAGCCAGCAAGTACAGGAATCATCAATGCGAATGCAGAACCACCACCAATGTTCATCAAGGCTGCTGCTAGTGTGCCTTCTTCTTTAAATGCTTCAATACCAAACACGAACGATAGGGCGATGATCAAACCACCAGCGACAACCACAGGCAGCATGTGCGATACCCCTGTCATCAAGTGTTTGTAAGCGCCTTTCTTCTCGTCTGCTGCCGAAGCAGAATTTGCAGAACCTGAATGTTGGTAAATCGTGGCTTGCTCGAATGCTTTGTCCATCTCTTCGGCTGTTTTTTTCAGAGCTGGGCCTGTTTTCGTGCGGTACATCTTTTTGCCGTTAAAGCGATCAAGTGGCACTTCAATATCCGCAGCAATGATCACCAGATCGGCATCTGCAATTTCTTGCTCAGTCAGTTGGTTTTTAGCGCCAACTGAACCACGAGTTTCTACCTTGATTTGATGGCCACGACGCTTGCCTTCTTCTTCTAAAGCTTCTGCCGCCATAAAGGTATGCGCAACGCCAGTAGGGCATGCCGTGATTGCAACAATCTTCTTTGATGCTGATGTTGTATCTGTAGTGATAGGGGCTGCAAGTGTGGTTGCTTTTTCAAGTAAAGTGGCGTTTTCAACCGCTTGCTGGAGAAACGCAGTTGCGTCTTTTGCTACTTCGCTAATTTCCGCTTGGTAAACCTTTTTTCCTACAAAACGAGAAGTGTCGACGCTAGTATTTGCCGCAATGACAATGACTTCTGCTTGTTCAACGTCAGCTTCCGTCAATAGTGTTGGTTCAACCACACTTGATTGACATTCTATTTTGGCATTCCAGTTTAATTTTGCAGCGGCTTGTTCTAGTAATCCTGCCGCAAGGATGCTATTTGCTACACCGCTCGGACAGGCAGTAATAATGGCAATATTCATACGATAACCTTCTGTTCCTTAGTTTTGTTCTAAGTTTGTAATAGGGTAAAGCGCGCTAACTTCAGTTTGTCGCTTGATATTTTCCAGTTCTTCCTGACTGGTTAGCCCTACGCCAACTTGACTAACTGCCAAAGCAGAAAGTGCCGTAGCGAAGCGCAATAAATCGTTTTTAGGCATCAGTTGCATGTGGCCCCAACACAAGCCAGCGACCAGCGTATCGCCTGCGCCAACGGTGCTCACTACATTCATTCGAGGCGGCTTTGCACTAAGCCATTCGCCTTGGTTGAGCCACATAACACCGTCAGGTCCCATAGAAACCACGATGTTTTCTATGCCCTTGTCGCTCAGTGTTTGCGCAGCAGCTTGGCATTGTTCAGGCGTTTCTAGATGTTCGCCAACAAAATCACCAAGTTCTTCATCGTTAGGTTTAATTAACCATGGGTGAGCCTCAATACCTGACTTCAATGCGGCTTTGCTACTGTCGAACAACACCTTTTTGCCTTGTTGATGCAGTGCTTCTATCCATGCAGCGCATTGTTCGGCGGTTACGCCTCCAGGTAAGCTACCTGCAAGTACAAAGTAATCATGCGTCTCCGCTAGACGAAATAGTGTCTCCTCAAAGCGAGTAATTTCGTCGGCCGCTACTTGAACGCCAGGGAAGTTGATATCACTGACGTTGCCATTGGCCTCAACCAGCTTAACGTTGATACGAGTGGCACCCTTTACTTCCACAAATTCATTCTTAACGTTGATGTCATTGAAAAGCTGATGAAATAGCTCAGGGTTATCTTTACCGAGAAAGCCGGTAACCGTGACGTCTGCGCCTAAATCGCTCAATACTTTTGCTACGTTGACACCTTTACCAGCAGCGTGGAGATTGCTTTGCTGTACTAAGCTCACGGAACCAACGTTTAGTTCATTTACTGAACCTGTTAAATCCAATGCTGGGTTGAGCGTAATAGTGACAACCTTATTTGTTTTGTTTGTCATATCGGATCCTTAACCTTCACCAAGGCCAGAAGCGATTGCATTTCCGATAGACTCCAAGGCTTGCGGCGCATCAGGGCCTTCTGCTGTAAATTGAAGTTGGTGACCGTGCTTAACGCCCAGCGCGATGACTTTCATTAGGCTCTTCGCGTTTACTGCTTTTCCATCTCCGTCTAGGTTGGAAACACGTATAGTGGATTCAAACTTTTTCGCTTCTGCGACTAACATTGCCCCCGGACGAGCATGTAGGCCGTGAGAGTTTTTGATTTTAAATACAGCGGTATTGCCTTCTTCTGAAGGTGCGGCTGTGACTTCTTCACCTTTGAACAAAGCAAGAATCTGTTCTACTGATGCATCTAAAAGCTTGCCGTGTTCATTGTTAAACACAATATTAGAAAGCGTTTTTAGGATAGGTTGGTGAGCATTGTTACATGCCGCGAACGCGACAAGTGCACGCACTTTTTGACCTTCATATTCGCAGTCGTTTGCCGTCGAGACAAATGACACACCTGTGCGAGTGACATGTTTGTCACTGCCAATTAACCACAGGCCATTACCTAAGTGAGTTGGTTGTTTGGTAACGAGATCTGCAACGAATTCGTTATCAGCACATCCCGTATTTTTCAACAGACCACCAGCAACAGCACTCATCTGTAGCATGTCGCTCGCAGGGAACATCAGTTGAATTAAAGAAGCGTCAAAGTCTGCTTCAAGCTGAACATCACCGTGCAGTAGGGCGATGATCTCGTCTTCATTTTTTGCATTACGCAGACGTTCTTCTACGCCATCTGCGCCTAGCACTTTGGTGAGTTGTTTAAGAATGCCAAGGTGCTCATCAGATTTAGCTGCGATACCGATAGCGACGAACACAGTATTGCCATCACCCCAGTCGACACCTTGTGGGAAGTGGTGCACAGCAACACCCGTTGTTTTCACCATTGCACGAGTGTCGGTTGTACCGTGCGGTATTGCAATACCGTTCCCCAAAAACGTAGAGTTTTGGTTTTCACGGTTTAGCATGCCTTCAACGTAACCTTGCTCAACTAGGCCTTTATCAGTCAGGCTATGAGCAATACTCTTTATTGCTTCAAACTTATCTGTCGCTGATTGCGAGAGGGTAATGTCGTTCTTATTTAGCTTAAGCATGGTGCTTCTCCAGCCTTAAGGTATCAATTTAAAAATGTATTCTGTGTGAGAAGTTGAACGCCGCTTCTTCTGAGCGCTTATCACTCCTCAAACCTTTTATATTTCAAGCTAAATCGATTCAGCTTGTTGGTAAATTTTTTAAAAGACTCAGAAAAACTGTTTTAAAAACTGACGTTAACAAACGAGCCTTTGCCGCTGTCCTATAGCCTAGCTCACAAATTGGTTTGTTGTGTATTCAGGTGATTTACGTCAATTTTTAAGTTTTGCTGAATCCTTTCAGCTTTTATACTGAATCGGTTCAGCTTATAATTCAACTTATCGAAAGATCGTTGATGTATTAATATGATCGCGCGCACAGAATAAGGTTTAGAATATGACACTGGATGAAATAGCCAAATTAGCGGGTGTTTCTAAGACAACTGCAAGCTATGTGATTAACGGAAAAGCGCAGAAATACCGCATCAGCGAGAAGACTCAGAAAAAGGTGATGGCCGTTGTAGATGAGTACAATTATAAGCCAGATCATGCGGCGTCTTCCTTGCGGGCAGGTAATTCACGCTCATTTGGGCTTATCATCCCAGACTTAGAGAACACCAGTTATGCGCGTCTTGCAAAGTTGATAGAGCAGAACTCTCGGAAAGCGGGGTACCAAATTTTGATTGGCTGCTCTGATGATGATCCTGATACAGAGCAAAAGGTGGCGGAAGCATTAGTCAGTCGTCGTATTGATGCGTTGTTTGTGGCAAGTGGTATGCCCACTGCAAACGAGTATTATCTTAAGTTGCAAAATTCTGGTACGCCAGTTATCGCGCTAGACCGTCCAATGGATGATGAGCACTTTTGTTGTGTCATCAGCGAAGATTTTGATGCCGCACTTGAACTCACTCAGTCAGTACTGTCAGAGGATATTAAGTCCATTGGCTTAATCGGTGCATTGCAAGATCTTCAAGTCTCAAAAGAGCGTGAGCTCGGTTTTCTATCTGCTTCTCAACAAGGTGGTAAAACGGCAACAGTGGGTTATGGACAACACTTCTCCCGGGAAGAAGGCAAGAAAGTCTTAGAGAGATGGTTAACAGAGAACGCATTGCCAGATGCCATTGTTACAACGTCATACACACTGTTAGAAGGTGTGTTGGATGTAATGCTAGAAAAACCAGAACTGATGGGAAAGGTGCGTTTAGCGACATTTGGTGATAATCGACTGCTGGACTTCTTGCCTGTGAAAATCAACTCTTTGCCTCAACAGTTTGAGTTGATCGCGGACAGCGCAATGGAGTTAGCACTCAACGCTTCCGCTAAGCGTTACAAGCCTGGCGTAGAACTTATCCCGCGTAAAATTGTGAAACGTCACTAAGTCACTAAATAGGTTGCTCAAAGCTTTACTTCAGCCGTCAGCGCCACAAATGCGTGGTCGCTGGCGTTTTTATCTCTGTCATAAATCGGGTTGATCAGATGTTGGTTAGACACCTGATAGTCAACAACCTCGGCAACCGATATATCTGATAAGGTGTCAAACTCTTGTGAGAGCAAGATATAGTCGAGTACATTCCCAGTGGAAAAATGATAGTGCGTGGCTGGGCGTTCATCCTTCAGGGGGTCACTTTGCAATAACCAACCATCTTTGAGTTGTAATTCAGTGACGCTGTCACTAGTATTGGATACTAATGAGCTGTTAACGCTGATAGGAGTGATAGGTTGATTCATATCGCCCATTAACACTGTCGGCATTGGTTCTTTTCGATACCTCTTTTGCATCGCGTCTCTTAACATCGCTGCTTCCCAGCCTCTTTGCTGGGTGGATAACCAGCGCCCAATAATCGTGCTAGACGTTTCTGGTTGTTCTGAGTCGGCTGGGCGTTGAGATTTCAGGTGCGTTACGTAAACGGCGATATGACCAAGTACAGGATGTATTACTTGGGCATAGATAGGTTTGCGACTGAACTCTGGAACAACACTTACTCCAAAAGGCTCAAGCGTTGCTAAGTCAAACTCTACCGCTTGTACTTTTTCTATTGGAAACCGAGATGCGATTGCCACAACAGGGCTTGAGTAAATGTACTCATCCTCAACATGTGGGGTGTCAACGGTCGCAAAGTAGGGGTAGCCGATGGTTGAAAAGAATGCCTGGGTCTTCTCGATACTGAATACTTCTTGTAAGCCAATCACGTCGCCTTCCAGTTTTTCAACTTGACGTTGCGTCCACGAAAGTTTGTCTCGCCATTGCTCTAACGAGTATATGTTCTCGAAATCATAGTAAGCGTTAGGCGGTGCGACAAAATTAAACAAGTTCGCAGTGACAAAGGTAATTCTACTTGGTTGAGACAAAGTATTCGCTCTTTTCAACAATAACTTAGAGAGTATATACCTTCAGGTTGCGTAATTGCAGCTTCGTTTGAGCTACGCATCGAGATACAAGCTAACGAGCGACAAGCTAAATGGGTTAAGAGGTGCTCAAATGCCAAGGTGAATCGGTGATTGAACATCGCCAGAGGTTTCTATTTTTAAGCATTGCGTTTAAACTTCAGGGCATCAAATAGTAAGAGTAAGTAACATGACCCAAGATTACGACCACGAAGAGTATTTAGAAGGCGAAGAGATTGAGATCGAAGCGATTGGCATCGATGTTGATGCGCATCCAATCGAACTGTACAAGCTTTTTAAAATCGCAAACTTGGTCAGCGGTGGCGGCGAAGCAAAACATATCATCGAGGAAGGCTACGTCGCGGTGAATGGTGAACTAGAAACACGTAAGCGCCGCAAGATGTATGATGGTGACTTTTTTGAGTTTAACCAGGAATATTATGTTGTGGTTTGCGATGCGCCAGTAACCGAACCTGAAACGGCAGAGCAAAAAGCAGAAAAGAAAGCGAAGAAAGAAGCGCAATCTGCACGTAAAGAGAAATCTCGCCAAAGCAAGCCAGCTAAAGGCTCTGGACCTAAGTCAACAGGCCGAAAAGCAGCGCATAAAGAACGTAAAGCGCAGAAAGAAGCGTTGTCTCAGTCTGCTAAGAAAGGCAAAAAAGAAGACAAACCGCAAGCCACTCGTGATCCGAAGAGCGGTCGTAATTCTATTGATTTTTTCTAGGGAAATGAACGCTTAACTAAATAAGTGACATCTGAGTAAAACTAAAAAGCGCCGAGCATATTATATCGGCGCTTTTTTGGTTTCACTGTGCTGTAAGTGGGCAGTGTTAATGCACAGTCGTCTCGATGTTTAGGCTATCTGTCCAGTGATGAATGGCGCAAGGCTTTCCTAAGTAAAAGCCTTGGTAATAATCCAAATTAAGTTGATACATAGCTTGTAGCTGCACGTCTTCTTCAACCCCTTCTATAATGACTTTTGCTCCCATATGATCCGCTAGATCAACGGCGCTATGTATGGAAAAGGTTTCTCCGGCGCAGTAGTCTAGCAAATAGGAACGATCGATTTTGATGATGTCAGGGCAGAGCTGCTGAACACGTGCGATATCAGAATGTTGGGCGCCAAAATCATCGATAGCAAAGATAAAACCATTTGCTTTCATTAACTGTACGGCTTTGATTAATAAATCCGTATTTCCGCATGACTCTTCGACTACTTCAAAAACGACGTCTGATGGGCTCATACCAAGTTCGGAAAGGCGTTTGTAAAGCAGGCCGTTATCTTTAAAGCCCATGTCTTTGGTTAGTGTGAGTAGCGTTTGAGGCATGACGTTAAGAAACAGTTTGATCGGCGTCCCCGCGAAATAGCGTGCAAAATTTCGAATGTGCATTGCTCTGGATAAAAACTCTACACATAAGCGAAAGTAGGGATCAAGACCATTATTGGCCAGAAACACGTCAGGACGAATTAGGGAACCATCAATGCCACGAATACGCAGTAAGGCTTCCATACCAATAATACGTTGGCGTCTATCAAAAATTGGCTGATAAACACTGTGAAAAGTGAATTGATTGAGAACTACGTAATATTCACCAAGATTATCTTGTTTTATGTATCGCTCGTAGTCGGATTGATTCTTTAACTCCATGAAAAACGCCGAAAATTTAGCATCTTGCCAATGTAACAGGGTGCAATTCTGATTTGAAGAATCAAATGTGCCTAATTACATATGCGGTTGAGTTAATTTGAAATGGCTTCCGATTTTGCTTCAATATGGCGAAAAATAAGTGACAGACCAAAACAAATTAAGAAGTAAGCAAGGCCGACAATCAACCAAATTTCAAATATATACCCTGATGAATTTGCCATCTCTGTCCCAACAAACGTCATTTCTTGTATCGAAATCAGTGAAACGATGGAGGTGTCTTTCACCAAAGAGATGGTTTGACCAGCAAGTGCAGGTGTTATTGCTTTAAGTACCTGTGGTGCGATAACGAATCGGTATTTCACCCACCGAGACAAGCCCAATGAATCCGCCGCTTCCCACTGACCTTGGTCGATGCTTTGTAACCCTGCTCGCACAACTTCTGCTATGTAGGCAGAAGAGAGTAAGCCGACGCATAACACACCAGAGGCAAGATTTTCCCAAAGGTTAGAAGGTCCAAAAAGAAAGCTTTGTAGCGCGTTTGGTTCACCGTTGTAGTTTCGTAAAAGATCTTCTAAACCGAGTAACGGGATCAATTGGTTAGAAATGAAAAAGTAGAAAATAAAAACAAAAACCAACGGTGGGATGTTTCTTACCAACTGAATAAACGCGTTGGCAGGTGTGCGCAACCAGACGGAGCGAGAGAAGCGGGCTAAGCCTAACAAAGTGCCAAGCACTAATGCGAAACTGATGCCCCAAATACTGAGCCTTAACGTCGAAATCAAACCTTGGAAGAAGTAGGGCAAACCACCGTCGGATCTTGGTGTGAAAAGTAGTTCAAACGCCTCTTTCCACTGCCACAAATAATGCACACCAACGTTGGAACGATGGTACAGCCAAACACCACCAATACCACAGATAATAAGCAGTACCCAATCGAGCGTGTTTAACCGAACTAGAAAGGAACCTGTGTTGGCCTTGGTGGGTGCTGTGCGAGTGGTGGTTTGTTCGCCCAAAAATTTAACTCCGATAGATGATGGAAAAGTAAAATGGATGATTAAAAAGTATAGGCTCGCGAAGACCACGAGCCATTTAGATTACTGGCCTTGCGCGACTTGCTCTTGCCAATCTAATGTCGAGAACCAGTATTCATAACGCTGTTTTAACCATCCATCTTGGGTTCTTTCTTCAATCCATTTATTGAAAAAGGCTTTTTTATCTTCCTCCCCTAAGCGAACCGCAAAGGCTTCGTTACCTTTTGATAGTCGCTCAGAGAATGGAAGGAATAGCTTGTCGCTGTGTTTCACTGTCTCATGTTCTGGTTTTGGGCTAGAAGCAATAACCGCATGGGCGTTACCATTCAGCACCTCTTGGAACGCTTGCGCGTCGTCATCAAATTGCAGAATCTTCGCTTTCGGGAAGGTTTCTCTGGCGACTTGAACGGTGAATGCACCGCGACGAGCCGCTATTTTTACGCGTCGTGAGTCAAAATCGGAGAATTCGCTAAAACCAGAGGCGAGTTCTTTGTTTGCTGCTACTTGAACGCCTGAGTGCGAGTAGGGCTCAGTAAACAAGACGCTTCTGGAACGCTCAGGCGTAACCGACATGCCACCGATGATCACGTCGAACTTTTTCGCCAGTAGTGCGGGAATAATGCCATCCCACGCAGTCGGTACGAATTCCACTTTCAAACCTGAATCTTCTGCTAAGCGTTTGGCAACATCGATTTCAAAACCGATTAACTCGCCTTGCTTGTTACGCATTGCCCAAGGTACAAATGTTGACATACCAACGCGCAAAGTGCCTCGTTCTTTGATTTGATCTACATTGGGTGTGGCGACATCTTCTTTCGCGATTGTAGGCATAGCTATGGCTAGCCCTAATAATGCAGTAATGGTCGCTTTGAATAACTTCATGTTATCTCCTTATAATTTGCGCCAACTGGCTCCGAGTTTGTGTTCTAGCCATGCAGACAAGCCAGAAAGTGACAGAGTGAGAGCAAGATAAATTGCTGCCACGGTAAACCAAATTTCGAACGGCATCGCCGTCTCTGAGACGATGTTGCGTGCCTGTGTCGTTAGATCAAAAATCGCCATCACGCTTACAATGGAAGAGTTTTTGATCAAAGAAACCACTTCATTGGTTAATGGCGGTAATGTGCGCTGTAAAACCTGAGGCAAAATCACGTCTTTGTAGGTGTAAAACGGTGATAGTCCGAGAGTTTGTGCTGCTTCGAATTGCCCTTTAGGAATACTGTTTAAACCTGCACGGAATATTTCCGCGGTGTAGGCACCTTGGAAAAGGGATAATGCCAAAACGGCGGTGCTGAATCGGTCCAAACCAATCACGGGGCCAAACACGAAGTAGAGTAAATAGATTTGCACCAACAACGGCGTGTTACGTATTACTTCGACATAAGTGGTACCAATAACATTGCCGACTTTCGAATCGCTAAGCCTTAGTAACGCGGTGACCAACCCCAACACTAAGGTAAAAAATAGACTAATAGCAGAGATGTTAAGCGTGACCAATAGCCCATCAATAAGTTCTGCCGGCCACCATTCGCCATCTTCATAAAAAGCGATGTAATCAGGTACGCGCTCCCATTGCCATTGATAGCCCATAGCGTCGGCACCAGAGTCCAACACCCACACAATCGCTATGAAGAGGAGCGTCATTTGCAGTAAAGCTTGAAGGACAGGTTTGATTACGCGAACTATCATCAGTAACTTAAAATTTGGTTCAAAAATGCTTGGGTGCGTGGATGCTGTGGTGTCTCAAATAAGGCGACTGGAGAGTTCATTTCCAAGATTTGGCCTTCATCCATAAATACCACGCGGTTCGCTACTTTTTTGGCAAATCCCATTTCATGCGTGACGCAAATCATCGTCATTCCGCTTTGAGTCAGCTCAACCATGACATCCAACACTTCGTTGATCATTTCCGGATCAAGCGCTGAAGTTGGCTCGTCAAACAGGAGTAAATCCGGTTCCATACACAAGGAGCGGGCAATCGCGACGCGTTGCTGCTGACCGCCAGAAAGCTGGATAGGATACTTACTCGCTTGCTCTTCAATATTGACTCGCTTTAGGTAATGTTTTGCGCGTTTTTCAGCTTCTTGTTTTGATAATTTGAGTGTGCGAATCGGCGCTAAGGTGAGGTTTTCCAGTACAGTCAAGTGAGGAAAAAGGTGAAAGTGTTGGAACACCATGCCGATTTTACCGGGCTTGAGAGATTTTGCGTGAGAAGGCTGGTCGAACACATGAAGCTGGCCTTCTTGAATCGATTCAAGATGGTTGATGCAACGAATGAGCGTTGATTTTCCGGAACCTGAAGGGCCACACACCACGACGATCTCGCCAGAATGCACGGAGAAGTTGATGTCTTTTAGAGCGTGGTAATCGCCATACCACTTATTTACGTCGCTAAACTCAACGACGGGAGTATTCTCTTTCAAAGGGGCACGCTATAACGGAAAAATATCCTTTTACAATAGCAAGTTGTGCGCGTAATTTCATTAAGAATAAGCTAATGTTTAGGCGATGATTTTAAGACTCTATTCAGATCGCTTACAAGATACATCCATGTTTCTTTAATGTTGGTGCAGTCTAGAGTCTAGAGTATGACTAACTCAGTTCAACGAGATACGGATAACGAACAACAATCGCAACAACAGACATAACCATTAGTGTCTGTGCAGAATAGTAGGTCACCATGACAACTTGTCGTGAAAATATTGACCGTCCTCCAAAGCGTTCGAAAGCCAATACGATGCCAGAGATAATAAAGATAAAGCTTCCGAGCACTGCAAAAGAGGAGGATTGTGTTTTCCCACTCAAATAATACTCGATCGAAGCCCAGCACATAGTCATCAGTACCAATATATAACTAGCAACTGGCCGTTTTTCTTTACCGAGATCCGGTCGGAACAACCAGTAGACGCATATACCGAGTCCGAACAAGGCAATTGGGAGCCAAGGTGTAAAATGCCACGCTGACATGATGGCAAAACCATAACTATAGGAGAGATGGGCAGAGCAAAAGAGCACTAATCCTGTAATGAACTTGTCTCTAGGGAGCATTAATAACACGTCACCAAGCAACGAGAGCGATAAGCCAATCAAAATCCAATGCGCATATGGCATTGGGTAAGCCGGGGACTGAATTAAAATACCAAGCATACAGAGCACTGGTAATGGTTTAGAAACGTAAAAGAGCCATTTAGAGCCTTTACGGATACTGATGATATGTATGAATGCTAATACGACAACAACTAGCCACATAAAGTGTTTTCTCGAACAGACAAAATTATGTAGTACATCACTACAACAAATCAAAACTTAATTAACGAGTTAACTCGTTCTTTGATCTCAATTATTTTTATTTGTGTAAAGCTGGACAGTTGTCTCTTTACTAACCAACACGGCCGATTTTTTGTCTGGAGGGAATCGTTGTTTTTAGAAGCCTCCTCGTTTTGAACGTGATGTGGCTTACAAAATAGCATAAAAAAACGGTATTGTGACTGTTAAGTCACAATACCGTTAAACCCTAGGAAGGGCAGTGAAGAATTGTTGCAGTTATGAGACAGCTAACTCTAAGATTTCTCGGCTACGTTCAAGTGTGATCGCCTGGTTTTCACCTAAAACAGTCATGCCGTGTTTGTTTAGTTGATCAATGATGGCATCGATAGCTTGTTCACGGCTCTCACCATAGTTTTCGAGCTTAGTTGCGACATCAAGTTGATGATAAAACGCTTCGATAGCTTCGATTGTGCGCTCTGCTAAATCCTCACCTGCTTCAAGAGCAAATACGTTGCGACCCATTTGTTCTAACTTAGGGCGCTTAAACTGCATTTGGTTACGAAGTAACGATGGTTGGACAATTGCAAGAGAACGCGCATGATCAACGCCCCATAGAGCGGTTAATTCATGGCCGATCATATGTGTCGCCCAGTCTTGTGGAACGCCACTACCAATTAACCCATTCAATGCTTGGTTAGCAGACCACATTAAGTTTGCGCGCCACATATCGTCGTCTCGTTCCGCAAACTGTTCTCCGAGTGTTTTTAAAGTTTTCAGCAGTGTTTCTGCGTAACCATCTTGAACCATTGCACCGGTAGGAAGCGTCAAGTATTGCTCACATACGTGCACCCATGCGTCAACAATGCCGTTGATAAGCTGGCGTTCTGGCAGTGTTTTCATTACATCTGGGTCTAACACGGCAAATTTTGGCTGCACTGCTGGAGACATGAACGGAAGTTTGTCTTGAGTTTCTTTTTTAGTGATAACTGCGCCCATGTTTGACTCTGAGCCTGTTGCTGGCAATGTCAAAATTGCAGCTAGAGGCGTCGCTTCAGTGACTTGGTGCTTACCAATCATGATATCCCAACCATCACCATCATACATTGATGCCGCTGCTACGTATTTGGAACCATCGATGACTGAACCACCACCTACCGCTAGAATAAAATCAACACCATGCTCTTTTACCATTGCGACTGCTTTATCGAGTGTTTCTTTGGTTGGGTTTGGTTCAACACCTGAAAACTCTAGCCATTCATGTCCCTCAAGAGCTTCTGCTACTTGGTCGTACACGCCATTTTTTTTGATGGAGCCACCACCGTATACCACTAAAACTTTTTGGTCGGATGGGATAGCTTCTTTGATTGCTGCGATTTGTTTTTGACCAAAGAAAATCTTGGTTGGGTTTACATAAGAAAAGTTCATTATTAGCCCTCTTGCTTCCAGTGAAGGAGATTGAATACATGCATATTAGTCCTGATTAATGATGGTTAACAGGTCGATTTCTGCAAATAATTTGCCTATTTCTACAAAATTAATGCTCTTGAGCTAGAAAGTTAAAGTCGAGAGGAAGTATAGTGCTCGAAACGATAATAGAGACCAAACTCGTTGGTCATTGATGGAGCGCTCTAATGCACACTCTCGCAAATATCATGCAGCAATATGTTGAAAAGCAGGGGCTGCATGACCTAGAAGGTATGAAGAAAACAGCGATAGATGGCGTATGGTTTTATCGCAGTAGCAAAGGGAATCATCGCCAGCCGTTTGTCTATCAGTCCGGCATCATCGTATTGGGTCAAGGGCATAAGAACATTCATATTGGTGATACACCAGTGCAATATGGGCCCGATGATTACCTTGTTGTCGGGGTTCCCATGCCACTAGAGTGCGAAGCGTTTGCGACAAACAATGAGCCTTTACTTGGCATTTCGATAGATATTTCGCCAACGCTTCTTCATAAACTCGTTAAAAAATTAGAGGCTGAAAAATTCAGTAATAAGTGTCTGGATGCTACCCGTTGCGGCCTTAAGTCGGTACGTATGAATGAAGGTATGTTGGATGCGTGCAAACGGTTAATGAAAGCAATGTGTAACGAGCTTGATGTCATCATGCTTGGCGAGTTGCTTCTTGAGGAAATTGTGTATCGTACTTTGGTGAGCAAAGAGGGGTATGTTTTATTTGACCTAGCACATCAAGAAGGTTCTTACGCGAGGGTAGCTAAAGCACTAAATCGTGTACATCAAGCGTATCATGAACAGTTGAACGTACAAGCATTGGCTGAAGAAGCCAACATGAGTGTGTCTGCTTTCCATCAAGCATTTCGCAATGTCACGCTTGAATCTCCGTTGCAATATATTAAGAAAGTTCGACTTAACAAAGCGCGCGAATTGATCCAGTTAGAGGGGAGACGTGTTAATGATGCAGCGAGAATGGTCGGGTACACGAGCCCATCACAGTTTAGTCGCGAGTACAAGCGGCATTTTAATGAAACGCCAAGGTCAACAAAGGCTTAGTGATCTTTATTTCAAAATGGCGACTTTTTTTACCTTTTTTATTAATTTGCGAGTGACATATTTATTTGAGTTATAAAATTAGTTACTGGTGCCAAATAATAGGTACGTTGTTGCAATCATTTAGTGGATTGTTGCGAGGCGGTGTGGAAAACTCGTAAATAGATAGTGTGAAATCACCAACTTGTACTTAAGTTATTTTACGTCGAAATAAAAGTATAGATGCGCTTCGTTTAGCGCATTTAGTATTGTTTTAACAATAACTTAAGGAAGAGCGATTATGCACCTTAAAAACGGCAACGCAGTGAAAAACGTGTTCACACTAAGCACACTCACCGCTTCTTGTCTTATGGCCTTCAATAGCTACGCAGCAGTTGACTGTGCCCCTCTAGAAACTTGGCAATCATCAAAAGTTTATAACGGTGGCGACCAAGTTCAGCATGAAGGTAATGCTTATAAAGCGCGTTACTGGACGCAAAACAACAATCCAGCGCAATCTGGTGAGTGGGGCGAGTGGGAAACACTTGGCGCTTGTGATGGCACTGGACCGGTTGAACCACCTCAGAATGAAGTCCCGACGGTTACTCTGACATCGCCTTCTGCGTCGGCTTCTGTGACTGCGGGTGATGTTGTTAACCTAGCTGCAGATGCGGCAGATACTGATGGGACTGTTAGCAAAGTAGAGTTCTTTGTTGATGGTGTATTAGTTGGTCAGGCAACGTCTGCGCCGTATGCTGCATCGTGGACAGCAACTGAAGGACAGCACGAGTTCTCTACCAAGGCCTATGACGATGCAGGTGCCGTTAGTACGGCAAGTGTTGTGACGTTAACTGTGGCATCAGCGCAACCTGGTAACGAAGCGCCGACAGTGGATGTCGCGCTTTCTGCGAGCTCTATTGACCTGGGTGGTTCCGTAACACTGACTGCAAATGCTACGGATGCGGATGGTACCGTTGCTAAAGTTGATTTTTATGTTGCAGGTGTGCTTGCTGGCACTGCTACAACAGCGCCATACACGCTGGATGTAACCCCTTCACAAGCTGGCTCATTAAGTGTTTATGCGAGAGCAACCGATGATGCTGGAGCAACAGCAGATTCTGCAATTGCGACGTTAACAGTAAACGGCGGCGCAGTGACATCTAATTGTCGTCCTGATGGTCTTTATCAAACAACGGGTGTAGATGTTCCTTACTGTTCTATTTATGACGAAGAAGGCCGTGAGAAAATGGGGGCTGATCACCCACGTCGTGTAATCGGCTACTTCACCAGTTGGCGATCAGGTGACGACCCACAATCGACTTACCTTGTTAAAGACATTCCTTGGGAACAACTTACTCACATTAACTACGCGTTTGTGAGCATTGGTTCTGACGGCAAAGTAAACGTTGGCGACGTAAATGATCCTAACAACCCTGCTACAGGTAAAACTTGGCCAGGCGTTGAGGTAGATCCCGCTCTTGGTTTTAAAGGTCATTTTGGTGCACTAGCAACTTACAAGCAAAAACATGATGTTAAAACGCTAATCTCGATTGGTGGTTGGGCTGAAACGGGCGGTCACTTCGATACGAACGGCGATCGTGTAGCTGATGGTGGCTTCTACACCATGACGACGAATGCGGACGGTTCTATTAATCATGCTGGTATTGAGAAGTTCGCAACTTCAGCCGTTGAAATGATGCGTCAGTACAAGTTCGATGGCCTGGATATCGACTATGAATACCCGACGTCAATGGCTGGTGCTGGTAACCCTTACGACAAAGACTTCATGGAACCACGTCGTCAGTATTTATGGGCGTCTTACCAAGAGCTGATGAAAGTATTGCGTGAGAAACTTGATGCGGCATCCGCGCAAGATGGTATTCATTATATGCTGACTATCGCAGCACCATCTTCAGGTTACTTGCTACGTGGGATGGAAACCTTCGATGTAACTAAGTACCTAGACTACGTAAACATCATGTCTTACGACTTGCATGGGGCTTGGAATGATCACGTTGGTCACAACGCGGCTTTATTCGATACAGGTAAAGACTCGGAGCTAGCGCAGTGGAACGTATACGGCACTGCTGCATACGGTGGTATCGGTTACTTGAACACAGACTGGGCTTACCATTACTTCCGTGGTTCTATGCCAGCAGGTCGTATCAACATTGGTGTTCCTTACTACACCCGTGGTTGGCAAGGTGTTACTGGTGGCGAAAATGGCCTTTGGGGCCGAGCGGCACTACCAAACCAAGCAGAGTGCCAACCGGGCACAGGTGAAGGTGAGAAGAACAACTGTGGTCACGGCGCTATTGGTATCGACAACATGTGGCATGATACCGACCCTAAAGGAAACGAAATGGGCGCTGGTTCTAACCCAATGTGGCATGCTAAGAACCTAGAAAACGGTATTTGGGGCTCTTACGCAGCTGCTTACGGTCTTGACCCTGTCAACGATCCTTCAGATAAGTTTGTTGGTACTTATACTCGTCATTACGATAGCGTTGCTGTGGCACCTTGGTTGTGGAACGCAGAGAAGAGCGTATTCCTATCTACGGAAGATAAAGCTTCTATCGAGGTGAAAGCCGATTACGTTATCGATAAAGAGATCGGCGGTATCATGTTCTGGGAACTAGCCGGTGACTACAACTGTTACGTACTGGATGCAAATGGTAATCGTACGGCAGTAGATGCCACTGAACAAGCTTGTGCGGCGGGTAATGGTGAATACCACATGGGTAACACTATGACCAAAGCTATCTACGACAAGTTTAAGTCTGCGACGCCTTACGGCAACAAAGTAGCGACTGGTCCAACACCAACTGAAGCAGTAGACATTACTGTTAGTGTTGGCGGCTTCAAAGTTGGCGACCAAAACTACCCAATTAACCCGAAAATCACGTTTACGAACAACACTGGTCAAGCGATCCCTGGCGGTACTGAATTCCAATTCGATATCCCAGTATCTGCGCCGGACAACGCGAAAGACCAATCAAGTGGTGGTTTGAAAGTGATTGCTTCTGGACATACTCGAGCAAACAACATTGGTGGCTTAGATGGCGTAATGCACCGTGTGTCGTTCTCTCTACCAGCATGGAAAGACTTGCCAGCGGGCGGCACTTACGAGCTTGATATGGTTTACTACCTACCAATCTCTGGTCCGGCTAACTACTCAGTGATTTCTGGTGGTAAAGAGTTTGCGTTCAAGTTTGAACAGCCAGATCTACCACTTGGTGATCTCAATGCGGGCACGGGTGGTGGTACCACTGAACCAGGTACGTGTGATACGACAGGTTTAGTGACATACCCAGCTCTGCCACAAACGGATTGGGCAGGTAATCCAAGCCACGCTAACCAAGGTGATAAGATCATCCACAACGGTGTGGTTTACCAAGCGAACTGGTGGACAGCGGCTGAACCGGGTACAGATGGTAGCTGGTCAACGGTATGTAATATCTAATTATTATGGATTATTTGTTATAGCCTAATGTTTACAGGCACTTAAACAAAAGCGCACGATGATTATCGTGCGCTTTTTTGTTGTGATAGTTTGTCGTTTAATCGAATTGGTAACTTTCGGGTATGACGACAATACCTTTGTCTGAGATTTTAAATCGCTTCGCATCTTCAAGTTTGTTGATGCCAATTTGAGTATGTGGCGGAATACGAACATGTTTATCAACTATGCAGTTGACCAACTGACTTCCTTCACCGACTTCTACGTCATCAAAAATGATGGAATCGACTACCGTTGCACTGTCTTGGATGCGTACATTAGAAGAAATAATGGAGTGCTGTACTGAGCCGCCGGAATTGATGACACCGGTAGCAATGATGGAGTTAATAAAAATACCTTCATTACCCGTAGCCGACGATACAGTACGAGCTGGTGGAAACTGCGGCTCGTAAGTACGAATCGCCCAATTGGATTGATATAGGTTCATTGGTGGTACTGGTTCTAGCAGATCCATATTCGCTTCATAGAAGGAGTCAATGGTACCCACGTCGCGCCAGTAGCAATCCTTATCAACGCGCCCTTTACTACCACAGAATTGATAAGCGTAAACGGATTCGGTATCAATCAGCTTAGGTATGATGTCTTTTCCGAAGTCATGGCTTGATGAATCGAGTTTTGAGTCTTCTTCAAGCGCTTCTTTTAAAACATCCATATCAAAGATATAGATCCCCATGGAAACGAGGCTTCTGGTTTTGCTTCCTGGAAGGGTAGGTGGGGTTTCAGGTTTCTCTATAAACGAAGTAACGAGCCCGTTTTCTGCGGTGCCCATTACACCGAATGCTGAAGCATCCACTACGGGAACATCCATACAGGCAACGGTGAGCTTAGCACCTTTCTCTTTATGCTCTTCAAGCATTGCGGCGTAGTCCATTCGATAGATATGATCGCCGGATAACACAACCACATACTTTGCATCATTTCGCGATAGCAACCACATGTTGTGATAAATCGCATCGGCGGTTCCTTCATACCATGCACCACCTTTGCGCATTTGTGGTGGAACAGCAGTAATGTACTCGCCTAGCTCTGGATTGAATATCGACCAGCCGTCTCGTAAGTGTTTTTGAAGTGAATGAGATTTATATTGGGTTAAAACAAGGATCTTGCGTAAACCCGAATGTAAACAATTGGTTAGTGTGAAATCTATAATTCTATATTTTCCGCCAAAAGGTACGGCTGGCTTGGTTCTGTCATCGGTGAGTGGGCTGAGTCTAGACCCCATCCCTCCTGCTAAAATTACGGCGAGTGCGTCTTCCATAGTGTTCCCTTTCCCTTTTCTGACATGCATCAAAACGGTGCTAACCTGAAGGAGGTGGTATGCAACGCAGAGGTTTTGAAAAGCATGTGCTAATGTGCTTATTAGTGAAAAGTCTACTACAAGAATCGAGCCATAGAATATCTCCTTAAAAATCAAGGAGGTTAAAATTTCACTGTAAGACAACTGCACCATATTAGTGAAGCGCTAAATAGCCCGTGCATCAAATTGGCGCAAAATTGTAGAAAGGAGAGGTCAACAAGTATGGATTTACAATGTAAAGTGGCTACAAAACAAGAAGATAAATAGGGTTTTCTAGCTTAATAACTATGGCTAAACAAGGCTTAGGGTTAGCGTCTTAACTCTAAAGGTCTAAAACAGGCGCGTTGATGTAAGGCAAGAGAGCTTTGTATCAACAATTCAAGAGTAGAAGGCCTGAGACAACTCTTTTCACAGTTGTTGAGAGTGAGTGGATAGGTAAGTAGACCACTCACTCAATGAATATGTTCACTATCACTGATAGCGATACGTTATCACTGCACTAAGAGAGACCGACGATATTTCCTTCATCATCAAGATCTAAATTCATAAATGCGGGTTTATCAGGTAAGCCTGGCATCGTCATCACGGTTCCAGATAATGCATAAATGAATCCTGCGCCCGCACACAAGCGCAGCTCGCGGATTGGGACGGTAAAACCAGTTGGTGCGCCTTTGACTGCGGAGTCCGTGGTTATAGATAGTGGTGTCTTCGCGATGCAAACCGCTAAGTTGTTAAAGCCTAATTGCTCAAAATGTTTGAGCTGTTCAGTCGCGATAGGAGTCATTTCTATATTGGTTGCTCCATAGCCCGCTTCACATACTGCCATGAGCTTTTCGAGTAATGATTGCTCTTTGTTGTATAACGGACAAAACTCTACAGGCGTGGTACACGCATCAATAACATGTTGAGCTAGTTCCGTTGCGCCTTGTCCGCCTTGCGAAAAAGCGGTGCTGATGGCTACTTTAACTTCGGGATTAAATTGGTGAATCAGCTCTTCAAGAGCTTTAAGCTCTTTCACACAATCTTGTGGAAACTGGTTAATGGCAACGACAGCAGGTAAACCGTATTTATGAACGTTATTTATGTGCCATTTTAAATTTTCAAACCCAGCCTCCAATGCTGCTTGGTCCGGATTAAAAATGGAATCTGGAATAGCCATACCTGGCCGTAAATCGTAGTGTCCGGAATTCGCTTTGAGGCCGCGTAATGTTGCTACGATCACTACACAGTCCGGGGCTTTGTTGGCGGCAGCAGCTTTAATGTTACACGCTTTCTCAAATCCCATATCCGAACCAAAACCGGCTTCAGTTACCGTGTAACCTGACAGTTTTAGCGCAATATCGTCCGCGATAATGGATGAATTTCCATGGGCGATGTTTGCAAATGGACCTGCATGGATCAACGTAGGAACACCTTCTAGAGTTTGCATCAGTGTTGGTGCAATCGCCTCTTTTAGTGTTACTGCCATTGCTCCTGCAACTTGTAGATCTTCCGTAGTGACGGGGGTTCCGTTCAAATCGTACGCTACGACAATTTTCCCGATACGTTGGCGTAAATCTTTTAAATCTTTGGCTAGTGCAATGATAGCCATTAACTCGGAAGCGGCTGAAATATCGAACCCTTCGCCACGCTCGAAACCATTGATGGTTTTTCCTGCATCATTGAGGCCAATTTTGACTTTACGTAGTGCACGATCATTATGGTCCATCACTCGTTTCCAAGTAATACTGGCCGTGTCGATTTTAAGTGCTCTTAACCCGGTACGTGCTTCAAAGGCATCATAACCTTCGCGTTGCTCATGGAACAAGCGAGCGTCAAGAGCGGCTGAAGCAAGGTTGTGCGCCGCTGTCACTGCGTGAATGTCACCAGTAAGGTGTAAGTTTAACTCTTCCATTGGAGCTACTTGAGAATAACCACCGCCCGCTGCGCCACCTTTAATACCGAAGACGGGTCCCATCGAAGGTTGCCTTATACATGCAATAACAGATTGATTAAGCTTTGCTAAACCTTGCGCCAATCCTATCGTCGTAACGGTTTTTCCTTCGCCAAGAGGAGTCGGCGTGATCGCAGTGACGAGTACAAGTTTACCGTCATCATTTGCTTTGAGTCGTTCCAAACATTTTGGGTGGACTTTGGCTTTGTGCTTCCCGTGAGTGTCATACTCTTCGGGCAATAGTCCTACTTTTTCCGCGATAACATCAATAGAAGAAAGTGGTGTGTTTCGGCAAATTTCGATATCTGACTGCATGGAGAATCCCCAAAGTGGCACACAGGTAGCGTTGAAAAACTACCTGAGTTATAACGAGTATTATTGTGAGGCAAAGGTCTGCTTGGTGATGGTACTGTTTCGGTTAGGCTTGTAAAGAGTTTACTGCTTCGTATTGTGCGACATACTAACGAAATCTACTCGTTATAGTGCTAGATAAAAACAAAAAGGCCACCAAATGGTGACCTTGATATATTTTTAGCTCTAACGCTGTCGTTTTAACGATCCCAATAAGTTTCTTCTAAGCTATCTTCTCGTTCAGGAAGCGCTCGCGATAGGCGAGGAGAGTGCTGCGTCAACACTTCATAGCTTACTCGGTTTGCGTATTTACAGATCTGAGAAAGCGAGGAGTAGGTTAAGCATCGTACTTCGTGCTTTTCTGAGTTAGGCACTTCTTTTTGGTGGAAAGAGTTTGCTGCCATGTCATGCAGTAAGGCTGAAAGGGCTGCATCACCTGCACCGTTAGTGTTCTTAATCTCTAGTGGTCCACCAAGGTAAGGGCCGATGTGAGAGTAGACCTTCATTGGGTTTTGACAGTCTTCTTTACGCATCGCACGACTAAACTCGTACTGGTTAAAGGCTTCGAGGGAGCTTTCAAGGATGTCGTGTGTGGTTTCTCGTTTTACTTTCTCATCGGTGTAACCAGCCATGTACAGACCATTTGGTCCTGCTGTACAAAGTACGAGATCAACCCACTCAAGCGCTTTATCTGCAGCTGCTAGCGGCTCTGTTTCACCTGTTAGCGCCGCACCTTCTTCTTCATTCATAGCGACAACAGAAATGTTTTCGCGAATGTATTCTTGCCACCACTGTGCGTTACCTTCGATAACGTACTTTGTCCCTAACGTAAGTACAACAGGGACATCGTGCTTCTTAGCAAAGTCGATCGCTCTTTGTACCGCTTTAGGCATTGGATCTTCTTCTTTACCACGCATTAGGTAAGAAGAAACAACCAGGGCTGATGCTTTCTCAAAGATCTCTTCAGGAATGCTTCCCGGAAGCAGTTGATTCATATGACCTTCGTTGATAGCAAATGTACGCTCACCGTCTTGAGAAATTAGGGTGTAGCAGCGACCAATAGGGCCATCTACCGTTTGTAAATGGTTAAGGTTCATGCGTGAAGACGTACGGCAAAGGTAGCGATAAGCAAAAGAACCGACTTGAATGTTCTTAGACATCACACCGAGCAAAACGGATTTGCTATCGGCTAAAACTGAGTAGTTGTGAAGAGTATTGCCAATCGTGTCACCTGGGTATTGGTGTGTGATCAGGCCTTGCTCAACCAGTTCTTCGTAAAGTGCATCTGCTTTGCTTTCTTCAAGAACGAGCGAATGTCCTTTACTCAGGTTGTATTTCTCTAAAAACGCGTCATCTACACGTGCTTCGATATCTACAATGGTTTGACCGACACCAACAATAGTTGGGCGATATAGCTTAGGTGCCTGTCGGATTTGGTTTACTAATGGATCTCGAGCGTGAGTTGGGAAGTAGTGTTTAGATTTACGCTGACCAGGAAACTTCATGCTTGTTCTTGAGTGAGAAAAAAAAGAGGCGGGATTGTATCACAAAAAAATGAAAATCGTGGCGATTTATTACAAAGAAGTCTGCTCGCTGAAAAAATCAGCGAGCTGAGTAAATAGCAACCAAAGCAGCTGCAATTTATGACGCTTGTCGTATTGCAATGGGTTGTTTTTTAAACTTGTTGCTCAGCAGCGCCCGGAAAGAGCCTGCTCCGCGCTAACTAAATTTACCCGCGTTACTTTTTCACTTCAGTTGGCTCAACGTAAGCCTTGGTACCCCAAAGTGGGACTGTCGAAAGGCTATGCTTAAAACTACCATCGGTCTCTTTTGTTGTATAAGACAAGTAGAGTAAGGTTTGGTTATCGGCATCATAAATACGGCGAACCTTCATTGTTTTGAAGAAAATGCTTTTTGACTTCTTAAATACAATTTCACCGGACTTACTCTTATCTATTTTTGCAATCATTTCCGGTGTGATTTCGCCAGTCTGACGACATGATATTGAGCTATCACTTGGATCTGCTAAGCTGAAATCCGCTTCGATAGAGGCGATGTGACATGTGACACCTGTTACCACCTCGTCTTTCAACTCACCGACTTTGATGTCTTTCAAAGTAAACCAACCGAGCCCCACGTCAGCAACATCGTTATCTGAACAACCAACTAGAGTAGTAGCAAGCAATGCACTTAACAGCATCTTTTTCATTATTTTTGTCCTTAACTAGGAAAGATATTGATGAAATCTATCAGAGGTTTGCACCTAAAACAAAATTTAGCCACGGAAAGGTCTATGTGCGCTAGGTTTGTTGCGGGCTTCATGCTAATGTACTGCTCTAAACGAAGGTATCAAGATGAATGAACAACAGTTAGCCAGTATCGAGCGTAAAAATACATGGCTGTATGATCTGGTCGAAGTTGAATTTCCGACACCAGAGAGTTTGAAAGGGCGCGATGTCTATTTCAAAACGCTAGAAAAAGCAACGTATCAAGTAGTCGACAAAGACACACTACTGGAAAGTGACTCTGAATTTAACCCCGACGATATTTTTCTGGTCGATTTTCATCGACTGACCATTATGTTCTCTATCTTGCAATCTCAGCGCTGGGAACAGCAGTATGATAAAGATATGATCATTGAATATCTGACACAGATTATCCTCACGCCAGATTTTGAATTATATGTTGGTTTTAAATCTGGAGTCCCAATTGGTGCTGCTATTGTTAGCCATCTCGAAGGAAATACACTCATCTCTGATGTTGCTGTTTCTGAATCAAAATACAAAAGCTCGTTTGTGGCTGATCTGGCTAAAAGACTAAGCACCGAGCAAAAACTGTTAGACTCAGTGGTTATCGAAAACTAACTTACACATCAATGTGCATAAAAAGTAAAGCAAGATGACGTTGGGTGATCTTGCTTAGAAAAACTGTAATTGCTCCCTTCTATTTCCATGAAATGCCAAGCTCGTCGTTTCAACAATCCCAAACTCAAATAAGATTAATCCAAACATTCTTAAAATCAGCTTGGGCTTGAGCCTTTAAGACGTCTGGAGATGGCTATGGCAATTACCAATATTAAGTGCGTGATATTTGACTGTGATGGTACGTTGGTCGACAGCGAAAGACTGTGTTGCCAAGCGCTCGTCAATGTATTTAACCAGCATGGGGCTGAGTTAACGATGGAAGAGTGCGTTTCTCACTTTAAAGGAGGAAAGCTCGCTGACATCCTTTTAGATACTAAAGAATTGAAAGATATCAAAGTCCCAATTGATGTTTTAGAGCCGCAATACCGAGAAGAAGTCCAGTCTCTTTTTGTGCGTCACTTACAGCCGATGGATGGCGCAAAACGATTAATTCAGTTTTTGGATTCGCATAATATCGAATATTGTGTGGCGTCTAATGGACCTAAAGATAAAATTGAATACGCTTTGGAGTTAACCGGTTTACTCGATGCTTTCCGAGGGAAAGTGTTCTCGGCATTCGATGCGAATAGTTGGAAGCCTGAGCCCGATTTAATCATGTACAGTGCTATGAGCATGGGCTTTTTACCAAGTGACTGTCTTTATATTGATGACACGCCTAAAGGAGTTGAGGCGGGACTAAACGCCGGTATAAAAACGATACAGTTATTTAATGGTGAAGCTATCAATCTTGTTGATGACGAGCGTGTAATTCGCATCCATCATTTAGATGAATTAAAAGAGCAGCTGTGTGGCTGCTCTGTTTGACCTACTAATGGCAAACCGGACTCAAGCTGTGGATGTGCTTAAGTTTAGACTGTAGGTAAGGCGTTTGATGTAGACATTGGATAGATGAGAAGTTTTTTGTATGAAATCCGCAAGCAGCGCATGTGAATTTCTCGCCATCCGATGAAATGAGATATTCATCTCCTTGGCAGAGTGGGCAATTCAGGTTCTCTATGTCTTTTGTGTCTTTGTAATTATTCATATTGTTTTCCAGCAGCAAATTGGAATTGGCAAGATCAAGCATAGCGGAACGCTTTGTTTAAGAACATTATTTCATCCGGTACAGCGAGAACTTGAGATTCACTTCAAATATCCACTTGGATGTCGTAGAAAATATCGAAGGTAATAGTTGAACACGGTTTAAAGAAAAGGGCTCCTTAAGGAGCCCTTGTTGATCATAAGTTCCACAATGTTATGCGGTGCGGTAGCGTTGTAATATCTCACCAAGAGAAACGGAGGCTTGCGTGAGATTAGCGACGCCAGCGGTAGATTGCTCCGCCACTTCTCTGATTGTGCTTGATTGACTACGAATTTCTGAAAGTTCCGATGCAATATCGTTAGCCACTGCGCTTTGTTCTTCAGCAGATGTGGAAATCTGAATGCTCATGTCCATTAATGAGCGTGCTGACTCGGCAATAGAGGTAACATCATGGCCGATTTCATCAATAAGCTGGCTGCTGGTTTGAGCTTGCTGAACGGTTCGGTTGGTGATTGAAGCAATGTTCTGGCTCTCAATTTGAAGCTTCTCAATCATGGCTTGGATCTCTACTGTTGCCTGTTGAGTTCTGCTTGCTAATGTACGTACTTCATCGGCAACCACTGCAAATCCACGACCTTGTTCACCAGCACGGGCTGCTTCGATTGCTGCGTTTAGTGCCAACAGATTAGTTTGTTCTGAAATGGCGTTAATCGTTGTGATCACGTCATTAATCTGCGTCGTATTCTCGTTTAAATTGGTTACTGACGTAGAGGCTTGTTCAATATAGCTAGATAACGTCTCTATCTCGCCAATCACGTTTTGTACACGGCTTCTGCTTAGTTCGATCTTCTGGGCATCTTGGTCTGACTGCGTCGTTGCTTGTTGAGAAATACTTGATACCTCCTTTGCAGAGGCTGTCATTTCTTCCATTGCCGTCGCGACTGAATCAAGCGTTTGATATTGATGAGATATCTGGGTTTCACTCAACTGCATATCTTTTTCGAATGCAGAAGATGTCTCGCTCAACATCGTTGCATTATTTTTAACACTATTAACCAGTTCACTTAAGGTATCCATAGACTTGTCTAGCGCACAGCCGATGGTACCGAATTCATCTCGACCTGGATGGAAACCAAGACGAGAGGTTAAGTCACCGTCACCAATTTTTTCGGTTGTTGTATATAAAACCCACAGAGCTCCTCCGATAAACGTTGCCACCCAGTAAGAGAATAGGGCAAAAGGAATAACCCATAAGAAGCTGAGTAATAGTGACGATAGAGCTGATGATTTTAACGATTCGTATTGTGTGGACACATTTTGAGTCAGCTTAATCACTTCTCCAGAATGCAACTTGGCATAAGCGGTCACAGACCCATCGACAAAAGAACTCTCGCTTACGCGGTTCGATTTCGATACGCCGTCAATTTCTGTAGCGCGGTTTGATTGAGCATCAACGATACCAGAAAGTTTCGCTTCGCTCGCCGAGATGGCTTGCTGCTCAAATTGTTGTATTTCATTGAAGTAGCGGCTTCCAGCCACTGAAGTGAGGGCTACTAAAAATAGTAGGAATATAACCCACATTTTGTCGTTGATAGACATCTTGATAAACAGCCTGTCTATCGTTCTAAACTCAACTTCTCTCATTTAAAGCTCCATTAGAGATAAAAGATATTGACCAAATCTATTGCTATATCGAAACAAAATATGCGAAGTTAATCAGCAAAATATGTAACGAACACTAAATTTAGTTTAAGAAATGAGATCTAAGGACGCCTATAACAGTATGTTATATCTTTAAATTGACATGAATGTTGATAAAAGAGTCATTTCTCTAAAGTGTTAAGTGGATATGAAACCTAATTGCAATCGTTTACTTTTGATTATGCTCATAGGTTTTTAAATCTTTACTTCTCGCTGTCATGAATGTGTCATATAAAGACTATAAAAAGGAGTTGCTGATGTGGATATGGCAAGAGCCAGCCCGTCAGCAAGTAAAAGCAAGAGAGCTTAAAATAAAGGAGGTCACAATGAGCGACCAATACCAAAACGATGAGAGCCTAGAGCTGCTAGATGCGCTTGAAATTGGCATTATCTTGTCGGAATACGTTGGCTCAGACAACGAAGCCGAATAGCGGAACACTCTCATCTCGTCGTAATTGACGTTATACTAGGTTCATGTCACACCAAGCCCTAGAGGCCAAAACTGGCGTCGAATGAACTTTCTAGCCCACCTGCATATCGCAGATCACAGTAACAGCCATTTATTGGGAAACTTGCTTGGAGACTTCGTAAAAGGAGATCCAAGCAAGCTGTATGATCGCGATATCTCAAATGGCATCAGATTACATAGATTTGTTGACCGTATTACTGACCATCATCCAATCGTCAACGAATGTAAGCCTCATTTCACTGGTGTTGCGCGACGTTTTGCACCTATCGCTTTGGATATGTTTTGGGATCATTGCCTCGCAAAACACTGGAACGACTTTCATTCCGTGCCTCTCGAACACTTTGTACAAACGGCATACGAGAGAGTAAACCGAGAGGTTCATGAACATTTGCCGCCACGTTTTTTGGTGCTCCACAGTAGGATGTGGCATGGCCGATGGCTTCAATCCTATCAAGATCTAGACAATATAGAATTTGCACTACATCGGATGTCGCAAAGAAGTCCTAGAATGGCAGACTTAACCACAACATTTAAAGTGATTGAAAGTGATTACACCGAATTAGAAGAGAAGTTCTCGTCACTTTATCGAGATGTTTTGCGCCAGTCGTATGATTTTCAGCAACAGCTTAATGACTCAACTCAATGAGATAGAAAAGTAGTATGGCTTTAGGGGCTCTGGTAAACTCTGCGCTCCAAAAATAATGAGGTTACACATGTCTGTTAATTTTGCTGATTTAGGCATCGAACAAAAGCTAATCGAGACGCTAGGCAATCTAAATATCGTGACGCCAACACCAGTGCAAGAAAAGTCAATTCCACACGTCCTTGCAGGAAAAAACTTACTTGCTGCTGCACAAACTGGTACGGGAAAAACGGCTGCGTTTGGTTTACCTATCATACAAACCGTTCAGCAAAAGAAACTTAACGGCACACCTCAAGCATTGATTTTGGTTCCAACACGCGAGCTTGCACAGCAGGTATTTGATAATTTGAATCAGTACTCGGCAGAAACAGAACTTCGCATCGTGTGTGTTTATGGTGGTACAAGCATTGGCGTACAAAAGAGAAAGTTAGAAGAGGGCGCTGATATTTTGATTGCCACGCCAGGCCGCCTTTTGGATCACCTGTTTAATGGTAACGTAAACATCTCTAAAACCGGTATGCTCGTGTTAGACGAAGCCGACCGTATGTTAGATATGGGATTTTGGCCTGACTTGCAGCGCATCTTCCGACGTTTGCCTGCTGAGAAACAGATCCTATTGTTCTCTGCGACATTTGAGAAGCGAATCAAAACTATAGCGTATAAACTCATGGAATCGCCAGTTGAAGTCGAAGTTTCACCAGCAAATACGACTGCTGAAACGGTAACACAAATGGTTTATCCAGTGGATAAAAAACGGAAACGTGAATTGCTAGCGTACTTAATTGGCTCGCGGAATTGGCAGCAAGTGCTTGTATTTACAAAAACGAAGCAAGGCAGTGATGAGTTAGCGAAAGAGCTCAAGTTAGATGGCATCAAAGCGGTTTCTATCAACGGCGATAAATCACAAGGTGCCCGCCAAAGAGCTTTGGATGAATTTAAACAAGGTAAGGTACGTGCTTTGATTGCAACCGATGTGGCAGCACGAGGGTTAGACATTCAAGAGCTAGAACAAGTCGTGAACTTTGATATGCCATTCAAAGCAGAAGATTATGTCCATCGAATTGGCCGCACTGGAAGAGCAGGAAAGTCAGGTTTGGCGGTTTCTCTGATGAGTAGAGATGAGGAGTACTTGTTGCAAGCTATCGAGAATCTGCTTGATCAACGCTTACCCCAAGAATGGCTGGCAGGTTTCGAACCAAGTCTTGTAGAAGAAGTTGAGCCTGAACAAAATGGGGGTGGGCGTCGTCGTAGTCGTTCATCTGAGAAGCGTAAGCTAAAAGCAAAATTGGCGATTCATAAGAATCGTGGTAAATCACGTAGCTCTCGCTAAACCGCGCAAACTTTTGCTCTTACATAGTCAGGCTGTTTTTGCCTCTTCATAGGCGTCTAACGTTTGGGGGATAGCAAGTAGGTACCCTTGGTACATATCGAAACCGAGCTTTTTCATTAAGCGAAGTTGATGCTCGGTTTCAATTCCTTCGATAACGGTTTTAGAGCATAACGCTTTTGCGAGTGATAATGCATCGTTAAGCGCTTTAAAATCACCGTTTTCATACCTTAGCAATAAAGAGCGATCCATCTTGATTATATCTGGGCAAACGCTTCTCACTCGCTCAGTTGTCGATGCATTGACGCCATAATCGTCAATCGCTAATTTAAATCCTTCAAGACTTAACTCCCGAGCAGCTTGAGACAAAGAGACTTCATCCTCCACCTTCAATTCAAGTAACTCCATGACGATTTGTTCATTCATCAAATGCGATTCATAAATGGTTTGTTTTAGCAGTCGGTTATAAGTGATGTCTTTGACTAGTATCTCTGCCGCTACCGGTAATACATTGAGAAACAATTGTTTTGTGTGAAAGCGAGACTGAGAGAAATTTTTGATATGGATTAGGCGACTTAAGCGTTCAACATTGAGCAAATCTTGAGTGGGAGTCGCTTTGGATTGGAAAAACTGATCTGGCCTAACCATGGTGCCATTGGCATTGCTAATTCTTACCAGTGCTTCAAGGCCAACGATGGAAATATCGTTCTTATATATGGGTTGAAAGACACTGCGGAGAGTGAAGTTCGCGTATTTCGCAATGTACTGCCCGTCGGCTTCTTTCCGGATGCAACTAAGTAGTTGCGAGATGCTCATCATTGTTACCACAACCTAAATCAATGTCTCAACATCAGCGTTATCGCGCTAATTTTTCTATTTCATTGGCAATGAATCTAAGTGTGCTCATTAACTCAAGCAAGAACGATGGTAATGGATGGGTAGGTTTGTCGAGTGATATCAAACAAATTGATGAAATAATTGATAATCTCAGCACTTCAATTTGATGCTACCATTGCAGTACGGCATACAACTGCAAATATTTTCTGACTAACTGCTGTTTGTTCGAACGCCGTAAAGGATGCCCAAACTTAATGTAACAAGGGCTAATACCGAATCGAGTGTCCAAAGATTGCGTGAGTTGCGACTCGCTGGTGTACAGTGTGATTCCTTGTTCTGTGTATTCGTTGATCTGATCGGGTAGTTCACCCATCCACCAATGAAGTAATTCTCGGCTCGTTTTGCTGCGACTTATCCAATGATCGCAAACCAAAAAGAGTAGGTCATTAGGCTGTAAGGCATAGCCATATTCACTCTGCCATTCCGTAATTGATGAGAGTAAGTTTTCCCGGCAAGATTTTCCGGCACTGACCATATGGTGACTCAGAACCCAGACAGTGCCAATGTCGGATGAAATTCGATAGTGATGGGGAAGGTCTGGATAATCCAACACTTCGATTGGCTTTATCACGCAGTTGTATCCAAAGTGACGAAAAGTATGTTCCATCCTTCTTGAAAACGCGAGACCAAGATGATGCTCACTCATGCCTTGGTTATGCACCGCAGGGTAATGCTTTTCACACAGCTTAAGACAGTCGTCTTGAAAATCATTAACACTTTGAATAACTAGGTCGAGTAGCAAAGAATATCCCTTAATAATTACAAAACGAACTGCAAAAGGTTAGCATAGTCTTTTGAGAATAGACTAATTTACTTCGGCAACTTCTTGATCTAAACACCAAATTTCTCACAAATGACCGTGTCTAATCTTTCATAGAACAACATGAAAGAAGCAGAAGTTGAACAAAAATTTGAAAGGGAAAAAATGATAAAGCTAGAACGCGCACAAAAAGAGGCGCTGGCCACCGCCATTCAAGATTACATGCAAGACGAGCTAGATGTTGAAATTGGCCAGTTCGATAGTGAGTTTCTAATTGATTTTATTACAGAAAAACTAGGGCCAATTTATTATAACAAGGGTGTTGAAGATGCTAAGTTACTGGTTGAACGCAGAATGTTAGAAGTTTCCGAAGAGCTGTATGAGATAGAACAAGAAATTAAGCTGTAAGTTTCAGTTTTACAAACGATTTAAAGTTCCTTCAAAAAATTCGAACAACTTGATAGATACGGTACCATTGGCTAGATGTAAATGATGGTAAATAATCTGTTTCATATGACGTAAATAGGTTAATGTAGTGTTTCTTGCTCAGCATTAACTTAGGAATATATCTAGGAACTTGAGATGGATACACTGGTAAAGAATTACAACCTTACTGCACGCGTGATGCATTGGTTATCAGCGCTGTGCATTATTGGTCTATTTGCAGTGGGTTTGTGGATGGTCGACCTTAGCTATTACAGCGAATGGTATCGAACTGCGCCGCATTACCATCGCTCTGTCGGTATTTTACTCGCTATTTTAACTTTGGCACGCATCGTATGGAAACATGTGACGGCGTCACCAAAGATAGAAGGCAAACGTTACGAAGTGCTTGCTGCTAAAGCAGCGCATGGTGTCATGTACCTACTATTGGTCACCATCTTTGTTTCAGGTTACCTCATTTCAACGTCTGATGGACGCGGCATCGAAGTGTTTAATTGGTTCACCGTGCCAGGAGCGGGAGAGTTATTCCCAGGCCAATCAGATATTGCAGGTGAGATTCACTTCTATGCAGCTTGGGCAGTCATCCTGATTGCAGGTTTACATGCTATTGCTGCACTAAAACACCACTTTATCGATAAAGACAACACATTAAGAAAAATGTTAGGAGCTTCAAAATGAAAAAGTCACTTTTCGCTACAGGATTAGCTATCGCTATGGCACTGCCATTTGGTGCGCAAGCTGCAGATTATGTCATCGATACCAAAGGTGCTCACGCTTCAATCAACTTTAAAGTTAGCCACTTGGGTTACAGTTTCATCAAAGGTCGTTTCAATACATTTTCTGGTGACTTTTCTTTTGATGAAAACAACATTGCTGACTCAAAAGTAAATGTTGTTGTTGATACAACCAGCCTAGATTCAAACCATGCTGAACGTGACAAACACATTCGTAGTGGTGACTTCATCGATGCTGGTAAATACAGTGAAGCAACCTTTACGAGCACAAAAGTGGTTGATAAAGGCAATGGCAAACTAGATGTAACTGGTGATCTAACGCTACACGGTGTTACTAAGCCTATTACTATTGAGGCTGAATTCGTTGGTGCTGGCAGTGACCCATGGGGCGGCGAGCGCGCTGGCTTTGTTGGCAACACTCGCCTAGAGCTTGCTGACTTTGACATCCCAGTAATGGGTGCTTCAAGCTACGTCGATATGGAACTTCATATCGAAGGTATTAAGAAGTAATTAGTTCCTTTTAGATACACTAAAAGCGCTCTTCACTTGAAGAGCGCTTTTTTATTATCTTAATCACATCACTAACATCGATAAACCCGTCAGTGATAGCGATTGAAAGCCAATAGACGTTGTAAATGTTTAGCGAATTACGCTGTTTCTAACTCGCTTTTTTCCACTAGGTTTAAACGCTCACCAAAAATCGGGCGTAGTGCTTTTAATACTTCAGTACGAGTAACCACCCCGACCATCTGCCCATTTTCAAGCACAGGAAGCACTTGTGGCTTACTTACTTTGATACTTTTAGCGCGTTCTTCGAGAGACAAAGACGTCAAGCGAGTGGCAATACCCATACTGCTCGCTGGGTACAACTGCTCTTTATCGATACATAGGAATTCCACAACATCAACGAGGCGATCACCAGCGTCAATTGCGACCACATCTCGGCTCATGATGTCGACGACTTTTTGGTCTTTCACCGGAATGTAGTCCTCACACCATAGTTCTACCATCACATCGTGAGCAGAGAAGAAGCCAACTAATCGATTTTGTACGTCTACAACAGGTGCGCTAGTTACGTTGTTATCAAGTAACACATCCAGCGCGGCTGCAATTGGCGTTTCTGCACGAATAGTGACTGGTTTTTGGTTCATAATGTCTTTAACAAAAGAAGCATTTTTCATGGTGAAACCCTTAACTGACGACAGTGTTGTAGTTGTAGTGATAGAAGAAATATTCGCTGCTTTTAGTTCTGGTCGGCGAAAAATACACCAGTTTGAAAGGCCAACTAATACCGCTCCGCCGACGATGTTGCCAAGCGTGACAGGAATTAAGTTAGCGGTAATAAAGTGGCTAATGTTTAGGTCTGTGTATTGTGACGCGGGCACACCGACAGATGCCCAAAAAGATTCAGGTGCAAAATTCGCGATAACAATACCAAGTGGAACCATAAACATGTTCGCAACACAGTGCTCAAAACCGCTGCTGACAAACATTGCCACAGGCAAAATTGTCATTGCTGCTTTTGTCATTGCATTTGCAGAACTAAATGTCAGCCAAATCGCTAGGCAGACCAACAGGTTACAGAGAATACCGAGTGCAAACGCTTGAATGAGAGTGTGGTGAAGTTTGTGTTGTGCGATGTTAAGCGCATTTAATCCCCATTGACCGCCATCCATCTGATAAAGACCAGCAGCAGTAACCAGCGCAAGTAGGAACATCGCACCAATAAAGTTACCAACGTAAACTTTGCCCCAGATCGAAAGCATCTTACCGAACGAGATTTGTTTATTGGCCCAAGAAATACTGGATAGGACGGAGCTGGTAAATAATTCACCACCGCAGATCACTATGAGGATCAATCCCATGCTAAATGAGAGTCCACCAGCTAGGCGGCTCAAGCCCCAACCAGCGCCCGTACTGCCGGTGGTCACCGTGATGTAAAACAAGAATGCTAACCCGATGAACGCGCCGGCCATAATCGCGAGGCTTAATGTCATACTGCTGGTTTTGTTTGCCTTACTTAACGCAAATTTTTCCGCTTCAACCATCATCTCTTTTGGAGAAAAATACTGGTGATTTTGAGAACTGGTCACCGCCATATTGACTCCTTAATTTGTAATCGCATAAAAAATCCTTGGTTATTAACTCAAAAATGAAATTGTTGTTTTTATTAAGAGCCTCAATGACTTCGGTTTCAAAACCATTGAGGCTTGCGGTGTTCCCGAACCGCGTACTCAGAATAGGGAGAACGGTTAGTAAGGTAAAATTGATAATATTTAGAAACCTCATCAAATTAATTGATAACTTTACGGGGCTAGGTAAAATGAACTCTATTGCTTATTGGGGCATGCTTTAACAATTGTGGGAATTGGGAAATACCCACTAATAATGGAGGACACTTTGCGCTACTCACTTAAGCAATTAGCGGTTTTCGACGCAGTTGCAGATACCGGCAGTGTAAGCCAAGCCGCAGAAAAATTGGCTTTAACACAATCAGCGACGAGTATGTCGCTTGCGCAATTAGAGAAGATGCTTGGCAGGCCGTTGTTTGAGAGACAAGGCAAGCAAATGGCGTTAACCCATTGGGGGATGTGGTTACGACCAAAAGCAAAACGCTTGCTACAAGATGCATTGCAGATTGAAATGGGCTTCTATGAGCAACATTTATTGAGTGGTGAGATTCGTATGGGAGCGAGTCAAACCCCAGCAGAGCACTTAGTTCCCGACCTTATCAGTATCATTGATAATGACTTTCCAGAAATGCGTATTTCCCTCGGTGTACAAAGTACAAAAGGGGTGATTGATGGGGTATTAGATTACAAGTATGACTTAGGGATTATTGAAGGGCGCTGTGATGATAACCGTTTACACCAAGAAGTATGGTGTCGTGATCATCTTACTGTTGTCGCAGCTTCTCATCATCCTTTTGCGCGTAATCAGTCTGTTAGCCTTGCGCAGTTAGAGCAAGCGAAGTGGGTACTAAGAGAGCATGGCTCTGGCACACGAAAAACATTTGATAGTTCTATTCACCACCTTATTGAAGATTTGGATGTGTGGCGCGAGTACGAACACGTTCCGGTGTTACGTAGTTTAGTTGCTAATGGTCAGTACCTTACTTGCTTACCGTATTTAGATGTAGAGCGATATATAGAAGCAGGTCATCTTGTGGCATTAAATGTACCTGAGTTAAAAATGGAAAGGACGCTTTCATTTATATGGCGCTCAGATATGGCAGAAAACCCATTAGTCGACTGCATTAAAAGAGAGGGGCTGCGAATGATGAAAGGGAAGCCTTCAGTTCTTTAAAGGTTGATTAAACATGCCTACGAGATGAGTTGGGTTTATTCCCTAAATCTGTTGATTTATCGGTTGCGTCAAACTTTTAATGTAAATTGTGAAAATAATAATATCTTATTGTGATCAATATCACCGATAAGCTGAGCTGATGTATCTAACATGTGTCCTTGATTTCAATGTATGAAGGCAGTTATTGAACCATATAGGTACGATAATAGCCGAGTAGGTATGACTACCATGACGACACTTTTAGCTATTTCTATCACTACTGGAATTTTATCTGGCGTATGGGGTTGGATCGCCATCTCTTTAGGTTTGCTTTCTTGGGCTGGTTTTTTAGGTTGCACGAGCTACTTTGCAGCGCCAACGAGCGGATTGAAAGGACTAGGCATCAGCTTAATCACCAATATGACAGGCGTATTCTGGGCAATGGTAATTATTCACGGTTCCACTTACGTTGGGTTGGAAATTATTGGCTATGTGATTACCGCTATTGTGGCATTCTTCATGTGTATTCAAGCTAAACAGGCTTGGCTCGCGTACATCCCTGGTACTTTTATTGGTTCATGCGCAACATTTGCGGCTGATGGAAACTGGCAACTTGTTATTCCATCGTTGTTGCTAGGTGGTGTGTTTGGCTATCTAATGAAAGCGACAGGGCTATGGTTGCATACGAAATCAACCGCTACTTCATCTTCGCTTGCTGAGCAAGCACAACAGTAGTGAACCCCCGATCTTATTGGTATCCACTGTGTATTGAGTTTTATCCCTCTCAATACCCTTAATCAAAATTAATGATGTTTGATACAAGCACACCAAATTGGTGTGCTTTTTTTGTATTACAAGACAATACGCTGAGTGCAAAATACGCCTAACTCATGTATTGCCGTTGGCCATGGTAACAACGCGTTTAAGTGTCCAGCGCAGAAGTACAGGAATACACTCCATGCCTTTCTCTTCACAATGAGAAACAATGGCCAAAGCTAAGTCCGGTTTTGCATGTTTTTTCAAAACACGATTTACGACTTTTTTAGCAGGGATAGGGTGGTCATGAGGAACTTTGATGATGTCCTTAAAGAAAAGTTCAAACCCATTATTGTACAGAAAGTGCTCGATGTCTCGGTCGGGTAATTCCGTAAGTCGATGCCTTTCCTGATCATGGTCGAGCTGTGCTCGTACTGCATGCGCGTACTTTTTCCCTGCTGGGTCGCCATCGGTAACGACATGCCAATCAATACCAAACTCTTTTGCTACTTTGATGAGTGATTTTAGACCTGATTGAGCAAACTCAACGATTTGAACCCCTTCGGCAGCCAAGTCATACCCGCATTGACGAGCCAGTTCATGAAAAAGCCAAACTTCGGTTTCGCCTTCAACAAGTAACCAGCACCGCGCAAATAATGCTCCTGAACGATGAAAACGAATATGGAAACCAATTCGGCGCAACTCGTCTCGACCAAACTTTGTTGAGTTTAAACTCTTAGCGATGGTTCTGTCTGATAGCCGAATTAAACGTCGAATTGAATACAGTGGAACAGAACCGAGTAACGTGCCACTGTTGGTGGTTAATATCTTTTGCATTGGCAACAATTGCAATAAGGACCACGCTCTCGCTAGATGAGTTGGATGCAGTCGACCTTCTGGATCTTCAATGATCAGTATTGGTCTCGCACAGCGCCTTAAATCGGTGGGGCCTTTAGCTTGAAGATAGGCATTGAGTAACCCCATTAAGAGCAAGCGGCTTTGTTTGTCATTGGTTTCTTTCAAGAACTGACTCAAACCTTTATCAGAGGAAGGGCTTGTATAGAAAAGACCATCACGAGGTTTGCGTGGGTTACCTTTACTGACACTTCTGAATGCAAAATAGTGTTCAACAAGCGTTTGCATTGAGTCGAGGCTACTACGAATCTCACCTTTATTCACATGGCCAGGCATAGCCAATAAGCGTCGACAGGTGTTGTTGATTCGTTTTTCAATCCGAGCATTTTTACCATCGCCGTTGACATGGTTTAAATCTGGGAAGCGTCGGGAGTCACGTAGTCGGATTACAGGGTGAAGTGTCATTAACTCAATAGCGAGTTTCTCTGAGTGGTGAAGTTTTTTGGGTTTGCCGTTATGATCCAAAAACGCGTACTCTGTATTAATGCCGTGCTCATCGCGAGACGCACTAATACGATAGTAAATGACTTGCTCACCATCTTCGTTGGTGCACCATGTAGGCTTTATGCGTCTGTAGCGTCCCGCTTTTACTTCGTTTTTATCCTGTGCTTTAAAACAAACAATGATCTGTAAGTGTTGTGTTTGTGGATGAGAAATTGAGTAGTCAACGTGAAAATCTTTCAGTTTGAATTGATACAATGAGCCATTGGCAGGTAATGCGATGGAAAGGGCATCGAGTAATGATGATTTGCCCCACGTGTTTTCACCGATAAGCGTGGTGAGTTCGTCAAAAGAGAGTGAAAGGCGTTTGATGCCTCTAAACCCGGAGATTTCGATGCGTTCTAGTCTCATCTCAATCCTCCTTGCAATTATTTGAATTATCGAGAGTTATTTTGCTACTCCTAAGCATATATGAATTCGAAATTTTTGAGTTAAGCTCAGTTCACAAAATTACGAGAGCCTCTTACTGAATAGAGACCGTTACAAGCGAGGCTTGCTTTCAAAGCCGGGGGACAGCATCGTGATCACTTAAACATGAAATCCTAAATCGCAGTTTCATAAAATTCATGATTCTGTCATGATTCACTTCTTATTATTATAAGGAATGAAAAAAGAGAAGATGAAGATGAATAACAATCATAAGCCAGTGAGAATCAAACTGGCACACATCAATGACACACATTCCTACTTTGAACCAACGTCATTACAGTTAAAGCTTAAGATAAACAATGAACTCACGCTAGAGCCCTATGTCAGTGCTGGCGGCTTTTCTCGTATCGCAACCCGAGTCGAGCAGTTAAGAGATGATGCTCAGCGCCAAGGTCATGGGATGTTGTTCCTCCATGCCGGAGATTGCTTCCAAGGTACGCTGTATTTCTCATTATTTAAAGGCAAAGCCAATGCCGACTTATTGAACGCATTAAAGATTGATGCAATGGCGTTAGGTAACCATGAATTAGATATGGGGAATGAGCCAGTTGCATTGTTTTGCCAACGTACTCAGTTCCCATTGCTTGCTGGCAACTGGGATTTATCCAATGAATCACTTAAAAAACCTCACCGTATCAGTGATTGCAAGGATGTATATAGTTACCAACCGGATACACAGAGCGCTCAATACATTGTTAAAGAATTCCATGGTGAGCGGGTCGCGATTTTCGGATTATCCATAGATAAAATGAGCGACATCGCAAACCCTGATGCAGACACGCCTTTTCACTCAGCAATTGAAACCGCCAAGGCGACCGTAAAACAAATCCATTCATCAGGTATAAAAAATATTATTCTTCTGAGCCACTTAGGTTATGAAGGTGATTTAGAGTTAGCTGAGCAAGTCGCAGGTATTGGTATAATTGTTGGTGGACACAGCCACCGGTTGCAAGGTGATTTTTCATCAATAGGGTTAGGACAAGACGATCCCTACGGTATCAAAATTAATGATACCTATGTGGTGCAAGCGGGTTTCCATGCTTTGACAATGGGGCACTGCGTCATTGAGTTTGATGAACACGGTAAAGCAACGATGTTGAGTGGACAAAATGAACTGTTGCTTGGTCGACGTATTTTTTGGGACTCGACGCTAAACCAACAGCTCGACCAAGGTGTATTCGAAACCGCGTGCGACTTCATCCATGGTCAACCGAATGTCGTGGTTTGTAAGAAACACCCGGAAACTCAAGCGATCCTGAGCGATAAATATATTCCTCAGGTCAGGCAGTTACAGTCACAAGTCATTGCTAGTGTTGACACCAAAAAGCGTCATGTGAGAATTCCCGATGAATTTGGTGAGAGTGAGTTGGCTTCCTCCGTTGCCCGATCATTTCTGCACTGTTTAAACAAACGTGGATATGACGTTCAATTTGCAATTCATAATGCGGGTGGCGTGCGAACCTCTTTGAACCCTGGCAACATTACAGTGGCAGACATTGCCGGACGGCTGTTGCCTTTTGCCGTTCCTATCGGCTTTTACGATGTAAAAGGCAGCGCTATTCGCCGTGCACTTGAAGGCGCGATAAATAATGCACTCAACAATGGCGTAGAAGGCACTGGATCTGGCAGTTATCCGTACACTTACAATTTAAACTTCGAGTACCACGCAGATGCCCCAAAAGGCGAAAGAGTTCAATCATTAGTGATTTTTGATGGTAAACAATGGGTAGGTGTTCAAGATGATGTTTGGTATCGAGGGACTTCTTCTGCCTATACGATGAAAGGGAAAGAGGGGTACGACGCATTGCAGGAGATGAAAGGAGAAGGGCGTGTGACCAGTTTGTCCATGGCTGATTGTTTTATTGAACTCCTGACCGATGAGCCAAACTGTTTGAATCAAAGTCACAAACTTTACACAAAGCGACGTCGATAATAGATACTGGTATTCATTTTGCTGCTCTCCACTTACTACATGGGTTGATGAGGATGGCAGTATGTGGAATAAAGATTGGGCAGATACGGTAGTCGTGGTTGCCTGGATCGCAATTTGGTCAACACTGGTCTACTTTGTGCCTCTAAGCGGCTTTTGAATTGCTAAGAATGTGGATGCTACAAAAGGGAGCAGTAATGCTCCTTTTTTGTATCTATCTTCCCCGCTAGGCCTCTAACCAATGAAGAGTTTGTCTTGAGCCATTTGCTGCTTTTTGTCTGTTTACTATAGTTGCGGTGGTTGAATCCATTTCTTTCTTTTTATAGTGCTTCCTGATTTTTGATAAGAATTTTATTTCGATAAGACAAGGTTTTTTTGTTGGAAAGCCTGACGCTCGGCGTTATTATGTCGGCGTTTGGGGAGTAGTTAGCGCAAGTTTACTTATCGTCATCTCGTTAAGCATCAGCTTATCCGGTAAGTAAAGGTGTTACGTGGTTCATTCACGTCAACACTTCAACGAGACCAACGCATTCATTGACTAACAGCACATAATCGTTATGTGGCTGTTGGTTGTTATTGTCTGCGGAAGGTCACCAAACGAAGTCCTTCCGCCATGGGAGGAAATATGTCTCTTATCGAAAATACCACCCAATTGAGCCAATCGGTGCCTCTTCAAGAATCATTAGCGATGTATGGTGCTTTTGGTTTATTTACCCTTGTTCTTGTTACTCTTGATATCTATCAAACACGTGGTGGCGTTATCACGATGAAAAAAGCCATCGTTTGGAGTGTTTTTTGGTTCTTGCTTGCCTTTGTTTTTGCTGGTTCTATTTATTTATTCTGGGACTTTTACGCGCCACATAGCGCTTATACGAACGACAAAGCAACGATTTCATTCTTAACTGGTTACTTACTAGAGAAGTCGTTAAGCGTTGATAACTTGTTTGTGTTTGCCATCATCTTTGCACAATACAGTGTGCCGGAGCACTTGCGCCCGAGAGCATTGCTTTGGGGGGTGATAGGTGCGCTAGTTTTACGCGCTGTCATGATTGCGGTTGGTGCTCAGTTACTTGCACAGTATCACTGGGTATTGTACTTATTTGCTGCTTTCCTTATTTGGACGGGTGTTAAGCTAGCTCGCGACAAAGGCGAAGCAGAAGAGGTTAATCCATATCCGGAGCAGTTGATTCGAAAGGTATTGCCAGTTACAGATGACTACCAAGGAAATCACTTAATCTTAAAGCAAGCTGGTAAGTGGGTGGCAACACCGATGCTGATCGTTGTTGGTGTCATTGCAGTAATGGACGTTATGTTTGCGTTGGATTCTATACCAGCTATATTCGCGGTAACGCGAGAGCCATTTTTAGTCTTAGCCGCGAACGTATTTGCATTATTGGGTTTGCGATCGCTGTACTTTGTTCTTCAAGCAATGTTAGATAAGTTTGTGTACTTAAAACCAGCATTATCAGTAATCATGATGTTTATCGGGGTGAAAATGCTATTGGTTGGAACAGAATATGAGATTCCGACAGCATGGTCTCTCACATTTTTAGTTGTTGTGATGACATCGGCAGTGGTGGCATCACTCCTAAAAAATAAAGCGAAGCGTCAAACTAGCGTTAATATTACTAATCAAAAAATATAAAGTAAGCACTAAAATCAAAAGAAATAACGAAAAATATTGTTAAATATATGTTGTTGCTCAAGGGGCGATTATGCAGGTAATGTTCAGTTATTCAATGTAATTACAGCAATTGTGATTATTTATGCCGTTATTATTCATTTGTATTTTTGAGTTTTGTAATGAGTTTGTTTTATTAGAAATTCTAATTTGAATGGGTAAAATTTGTCATTTCTTAAACAATAAGAAACTGACTAATATACAACCAACTAAACAGACTACTGCTTTTAAAGAGAGGCAATCATGGCACAAGCAATGCAAATGACAAATGTAGCTTTACCAACCTCTATGGATAAGAAAACCTACGCGGTTAACTTCAAAGGACTGATTGCTCACTTACTGGACATTCTATTTGTAGATAACACTGCGCCACGCAGTTACTACGCAGAAGACTTGTCAGCACATATTCAAAAAGACATCGGTATGTACCGTTAATATTGAAATAGTGTAAGAAATACCGGCCTATGAGCCGGTATTTTTTTATTTGTAAAACATGCCTACTCAACCTACGCCCTAGAAAAGAAACACTCTAGAGGAGGTAGACATGAGAGTAGATTAAGTGTTGTATAGAAAAACGGGGCACCATTGGTGCCCCGTTTTGACATGACTGAAGTGCGATATTACTTCTTGCGGCAGTATTCTGCGATCACGTACATCGACTGACCACCATTTGCCTTACCCGAAACTAGCTTTGGATCATCGCCAAGGCTAATACCACGAATCACTGTACCTTGTTTGATTACTTGGTTAGTGCCTTTTACTGGTAGGTCTTTAATTACTGTTACATCGTCACCTTTCTTAAGTTCAGTGCCGTTACAGTCAACCGTTTTATCGTCAGCAGACATCCCTTTCATTGCCCAGTTCATTTGCTCTTCTTCCATGTACATCATGTCAAGAGCATCTTGAGCCCAGCTTTCTGTGTTTAGGCGAGTGAGTTGGCGCCATGCAGTCACTTGTACAGCAGGAACCTGGCTCCACATGCTTTCGTTTAGACAACGCCAGTGGTTAATGTCTTTTGGCTCATCGATCTCACCCAGACACTTATCACAAACCATGATGGCAGTATCAACCGTCACATTACCGTGAGGTGGGACAGCGTATGCAGTTAGTTGAGATTCAGAAGAACACAGTTCACATTTTGACTCGCAGCGCGCAAGCAGAGTAGCTTCAATAGACATAAGGACTCACCTTAGTAATGTTATTTTGTGGCGGTATTATCCACTTTATCCTGAGAAATAAAAGGGTGTTAGCGAATTAAAGACTAGATTTTACAATACTCCAACCTGATTAAGGTGAAGATGTAAAATATTCGCTAAATAAATAATACGGAAGTATAAAAGACACTATTAATTGTTTTGGCTTATGAATTAGTTGTGTCAATTTCTACAACGATTACAAGCCTAAAAGAGGTAAATGTAGAGAGAGGGTGGCTAGAACATAGCCCTCTAATTTACAGAGGGCCTGTCGTTAACGTTCGACAATCTGGACAATTTGCTCTTTTGAAATACTCATTTCTTTACCATCCATGTCTTCATACTCGTACATACCCGTTTCCTCGTTCAGGTCTGGTTTACCGTAAGAGGTAATAATTTTCCCTTCATTTGTCGACATCAGATATTGGCTACTTCCGCATGCAGAAAGAAGTAATACAGTGGCAATAACAGTCAATACGCGCATAGAGTTTTCCTTTTAAACAAGTGAGTTAGGCAAAGACATCGATTTAACTATAGCAGAGGAAATATGAGTGGGTTTGAATAGAATTGAAATGAAAAAGCCCAGTAGAAACTGGGCTTTGGTAGGAAGGGTGTTGCGATTACTTCAAAACAGAAGTGTTAGTGACACCTGTTAGTGTGTCATCCATTAAGAAGTCAGTGTTTTCCATCTGCATCTCTACATGATGATCAATATCAGACAGAGTGCCATTTGGCGAAGCAAAAGTACTGTGCGATGCAGTAGCATTAAACTGTACAAAGCTCGCAGTTGCATTCACATCAGTGTCCGTACTGTTCACAGTCTTCAACCCTAGCTTATTAGCAAGCGGTTCAGTACCCGCGAATGGTGCATTTGGAACGCTGTTTGGTACTGTGCTATCGCCATCCACTTCTGTCATAAAGAATGGTGTCGTTAGCGAACCAGATGCCACTAAATCTGAAGCGTTTGTGAACGGATCGACAGTGTCTAGTGTAGTCTGTGCTGCATAGATAAATTGTGAGAAACCTGCTTCTAGCGCTGCTACTTGAGCTTCCGTTGCCGCAGCCTCAAATGCTTCGTAACATGTTTTATCTTCTAGATCCGCACATGATGCATCAGCGTAAGTCGCATAGTCTTTTGATGCTGCATAAGCGAGGTTATGTTTGATCTGAGGGCCGTAATTGTCTGAACCCAGTAACAAATTACCAATTTGTCCACCAGAGTTCTGTACTGATGCAGAACTAAAGGTGTACAGCGCATCGGCAGTAGGGCTGCCCAATGTATTGTTTGCTGCTGCGACGGCAGATGTAGCTACAATACCGCCAAGTGAATGACCTAGCATTTTGACCTTTGAACCCGTCATTGGGTTGAAGCCTTGCAGAGGACCTCCAGCTAAAAGACCGCCTTGAGCAGATACTACCAAGCTAGCGCGCAAACCTAACACATCCAGAACACTTTGACGTAGGTTGTCACGCGCAACGGCTAAGTTGGAAAGATTTAGATAAGCCAGTACATTCGCATTTGCGGAACGTTGTTCATCTAAGCTGCGCGTACCATGAATAGGTAAGTCAATAGCGATAACTGCCACACCTGCTTTTACCATATTGAACGCGAACGCGTACGCATTCTCTTTCGCTGAGGTGATGCCGTGTTGATAAATCACAACGTCTGTCGCGACGCCAGATTTAGGTGTGAAGACCAGTACTTCGACATCTTCAACCGATTTCACTACGGGAACAGGCGAGTAGCGAGTTATGATACGCTCACTATCAAGCTGGGTACCATCGGTAAGAGTAAGCTTAGCTCCAACAAGTTTTAGCTGCTCTGTAGGATCTGTAGCAAGCTTTGTCACATCAACAGGATCATTTGCAAAAACGCCTGTTGATAGCTGCTGAACCATGTTTGCTTGCTCGTTCGGATCCGCTAATGCTGCGCTTAGCTTCGCTAGGCTTGGCATCGCAGATACCATTGGTTGCATGTTCCAGCTTGCGCCTTTTTCCAGGTAATGAGGCAGTCTTACCACACCTTGTGTCACGCTTACATCGGCACCTGATTGCATGTAAAGGCCTTTAATTGCCGTTTTAGCTGCGTCTTGATCGCTAATGTATTTACTAAAGTCATCGTCAGAGTCTAGCGCAGTGCTAAAGTCTTGGGTTTCACCGAGCGTTATTGTGTAGGCCGTTGATAAGTCAACTGAACCTTCGTTTGAGTCATTTTTGTAAACGGTATTTAGTGTGTTTGCGCCGGTAGAAAAACCAGTAGCGGTTACTCCTTTGACTGCCGCTAACGTATCACCTACAGACTGGGTACTGAACCATGAGGAGTAAACGATGTCGTTAGGGTTTACTTTGGCGATACCAAAAATGCCTTCAACCGCCTGAGTGACTGCTTGAACAGAAGCAAGGTCGCCAGTTTCATAAACGATTTCTTTCGATTTACCAGTCGCATAACTTGCTGATGTACCAATTGGCTCACCATTCACGTCAGTAACATCTTGTGTAACCGCAAAAATGTACTCGCTTGACTCATCAAGTGCAGCCAAGAACTGGACGTATAGAGAGTTACCTTTTGCTTGAACTACGTAGTCCTGATTCTGAACGAGTACCTCTTCGATTGGGTTAGATTTACCGTCCCACTCGGTTAAGCGTTGGTTAATCTTGATGACTTTAACACCAGACGGCAACATGCCCGTTGCAAAACCATCGCCTTTAAAGTTCAGAACGATTGGCATAGACGTTGACCATCCATCCATCGTATTCATCGAGGCTCTAGGGTTGGTTAAAGCATCATCGCCATCAGTTGGCAGACCAAGCGTACCATCGCTTGTGTCCATTAATAAGTAAGACGGTGCCGGTACATCTGCGTTCGCTCCTTGAAGCGTAAAACTGATGGATGTTTCGCGATCAAGCAATGCTTGGACTTCATCTTCAAATTGAACTTTGTCGGAAGTACCAGAGCTGGAGGTATCATCACCACAACCAGCAAGAAGGATTGCAGAACAAAGCATTGATAATTTAAACGTGTGTTTCATTGGTTTACTCCGTAATCCCATTATTTGAAGGTGTAGTTCATCTGTACCGCGCTGATGTAAGCAGTACCTTCTGAGTCAAACTTAATCTCTTCACCCAGAGCATTTGTCTCAGTGAAAGAGCCTGATTTACTCTTAACAAGTGCAAAGCCTGCATCGAAAGTTAAATTCTCACTCATTGCGTAAGTTAGGCCCGCGCTGTACCAAAAACGGTCACTGTCAGGGATACTCAATGTCGCTTCACCTGCTTGTTCGTCGTACGCAAAGCCTGCACGGAATGTCCAGTCTGTATTAAGTATGTAAGTTGCACCAATGGAGTAGCGATTGTTGTCTTCATATTTCTCAGGTTTAAAGAAACATACTCCGTCATTACATTCGTTACTGGTCGCTTTTAGTTCTTTAAATGTGCTCCAGTCGGTTTGTTGCCAGCCGTAATGTACAGCCCATTGTTCATTCAATTGATGGAAAGCCGATAATTCGATAATTGAAGGAAGAGAGATTTTTAAACGGCCATCCACTTTTGGTGATGAAGCTCGACCAGAGTCGTAACTACTAAACTCACCGTCATCAAAATCTAGATCAACCTTAGAGCGGTAGCCAAAGCCAAAACGGTTGTTTTCATTTAGCTCAAATAAAGCGCCGACATTCCAACCCCAAGCGAAAGTTTCGCCTTCCATGCCGACAAGGTTATCGGACTTATTACCACCTAAAATACCGGCGAGTGCGCCTTTGTGACGAGTCAGCTCTGCTTCAGCGTATACGAGGTTGATACCACCACCGACACTGAAAGACTCGTTGATACGGTAAGCGACATTAGGGTTGATGTTTACTGAAAGTAGGGAAGTGTCACCCGCCATATCACCTGCGGAAATATCATTTGGATAGTCGGTAGCAACACCGTATGTTGTGAACATACCGATACCCCAAGCCCAGTTATCATTGATAGGGCTGATGTAATAACCTGCTGGCACGATCTGTAAAGGAGCGACATCTTTCGCGTGTTCATTGTTTACAGTGTCGTACACATCGACTTCAGGGTCGATGATAGATAACGCGCCCGAAAATTGAGCTTCTTTGAAAAGTGTCATTGCTGCAGGGTTACGAGCAAGGACGCTGGCATTATCTGCGACAGCCCCTTCACCTGAAAATGCTCGACCAAGACCAGATGCCGAATGTTCAGCTACCTGGAAGCCCGCTGAGTGGGCATTACACGCAAACAATATTGAAATTGTAAGCAGAGAGCAGTGCTTCTTGTTCATCCTTGACCCTCCTAGGGTGTCATAATGCTGGACCGAAGTCCTTGTAATTGTTGTGTGGTACTTACACCAATTGTTAATACGCGAAATACAACGATGATGTAAATGTAATGTTAATTGTATGTTTAATAACTTGTCAAAGTTTGAGCGTATTTTGCGTTTTAAATATGATGCATAGGTCAAACGATGGCTTGTAAGGGCATGTATTATCTTTATATTTTTGAAGAGAATGGTACGACCAGAATTGTTTTGCGAGCTTTATAGTTAAATAACGATCAAATCAAGAGATAGCTCGCTTTGCGGTTTCTTCACTTCACAGGCATAATTCGCGCTCGCTATGTAGTTATTCAATAGACGCAATAGGAACCGCATTGGAATTACTGAATGTTGAATTTTTAGGTCGTTCGCTAAGGCTCGAAGGATCGATGGCTGGGTGGCAGCAGTTATATTGGGATAATACGTTGGTGTCTCAAATCGATGCCAGTGACAATACCGCAGAGACTTGTCTACACCAGTTTAGGCTCTCTGCGGGTGAGGAAATCCTGAACTGTCATTTAGAGTGTTCTTTAACATGGCAACCGTTTGAAATGAGTTACAAGGTCACAATTAACGGTGAGCTCGTCAATGAAGGTTGTCGAAATGAAAAAGACATCGAGCGCCAAGTGCCAGAAGTTACGCCACCATCCGAAAAGCGTTTAAGTGTAATAGGCCTCGTATCTCTTGGGGTGAAAGCACTTAAAAGTGCGAAAGTTATTAAAGTGGCGTTAGCGTCTGCAAGTCTCGCTGCATATTCTTGGCTATTTTCCATCGAGTTCGCGCTAGCGTTGATCGCTTGTTTGGTTTTTCATGAATATGGTCACATTAGAGCGATGAAGTATTTTGGAATGAAGACCAAAGGAATCTATTTGATTCCATTCCTAGGTGGTTTGGCGCTAAGTGACGAAAAGATAAACACGCGCTGGCAGGATGTGGTTATCTCAATCATGGGACCATTTTTCGGTTTAGTACTTAGTATTGTTTTTACTTTGCTTTATTGGATGACTGGTGAGGTGATCTTCGCTGGGCTTGCTGTGTTTAACGCCTTGCTAAACCTATTTAATCTGCTGCCTATTTTACCATTAGATGGTGGCCATGTGCTCAAAAGTATTACCTTTTCAATGAATACTTGGGTCGGGTTAGTTGGCAGTATTGCGACCGCTTTATTAGGCATTTTTATCAGTTACTATTTCGGTCTGACGTTGCTAGGGTTTTTATTGTTAATGGGAATGTTGGAAGTGGTGATGGAATGGAGAGCTCGACATCAAAGCCATTTATTGCCATTAACCCGTTATGGGCAGCTATTCTCACTGGCTTGGTACTTGGTCTCTGTCGGAGGTTTTGTTTCTATCATCTGGTATTTTGCCACTCTCGGAGATAGTTTGTTAAGTTTGCCGCTACAGATATTGGGCACTTGATTAGAATCATTAAAAGCTCCCTAGGGAGCTTTTTTATTTGGCAAGCTTAAGTAGTAGACGATAGTAGCAATGAATTAGCCACATCTTGGTGCTTTCGCGTTATACGCAGGCAGCTTATTTATGGTTGCTTGTAAATCTTTAATGCGCGTACTGTGCGATGGGTGGGTTGAGAAGAATTCAGGTGGTTGAGAACCACCTGATGCAGCACTCATATTTTTCCATAAATCGACACTTTGACGTGGGTCGAAACCTGCTTTTGCCATGAATTCCAGCCCGACAATATCAGCCTCAGATTCCTGAGTACGACCGTATGGCAAAATAACACCGTATTGGACACCGACACCAAGTGCCGCCATCGTCATTTGTTGATACTGTTTGTACTCGGAAGCTCCAATCGCAACGTTTGCTAGAGACAACCCGGCATTTGCTAACTGACTTTGTGAAAGACGTTCATTACTGTGGTCAGCGAGGACGTGAGCGACTTCGTGACCAATAACTGTTGCCAACTGATCTTGGTTTTTCGCGACATCTAAAAGCCCGGTATACACGCCGATCTTCCCACCTGGTAGAGCAAACGCATTGACTTGTTCACTATCAAAAACAACGACTTCCCAGTCTTTAAATCCAGATTGAGCGGGAATGGTGTCAGTGATGTGTTTGGCAACGCATTGAACGTAGGCATTCGTTTTGCGATCTTTGCTGATTGGGATATCTTTCTTCATTTGTTCGAAAGATTTAGCGCCAAGCGATGACATTTCCTGATCTGAAAACATCAGGATCTGGTTGCGACCCGTCGGTGATGCGCTACACGCTGTTAAACCCGCGATAGTTAAAAGAGCAGAGGCTTTCATCCATACCTTCATAACAGGCTCCATTTAATTTTTTGTTTTGAAGCAATAGTATATACCCAAATAGTAACATGATGCATGGATCAAGTTATTCATCTGATTAATAAAGAGGGTGAGATGTTACGTCTTGAAGTTATGCCCAAGTAGCGTCTATGCTAGCTTCCTAGCACGTCGTTACAACCTAACAAACCAGTTTGTGAAACTAAGAGTAAAACAATGAGTATATGGAAAAAGCCCGTAAGCATAGAGATTCTGAATGCCACGTCAAAAAATACCCTGATCGAGCACCTACAAATTAAATATACAGATTTCACTGACGACTCCCTTACAGCAACCATGCCCGTATGCAGCTTTACTCATCAACCTTTAGGAATGCTTCACGGTGGTGCATCAGTCGTGCTCGCAGAAACATTAGGCTCATTGGCTGCAAACTTCTCTGTCGATGAGGGCAGCTACTGCGTCGGTTTAGATATTAACGCGAACCATGTGCGAGCCATGCGAAGTGGTCATGTGATTGGTACGGCAAAACCGCTTCATCTGGGTATTTCAACGCAAGTGTGGCAAATCGATATCACTGATGAGCGAGGCCGTTTAGTGTGTACCAGTCGCTTGACCATCGCTGTGAAACAACACAAAACAAAGTCGGTATAAACTAAGATGGTGATTGAGTTTTCATTAGGAAAAATCATTGCAACCCAGCGTGAAATAGTGATTAAGCTCTCCGGTAGTGCAATGGTAACCTTGCAAGCGCAAACCGATGCAATTCAGTTGCTGGGTAGAGGAGCGAACGTTGTTTTATCTCATGGAGCAGAGTGCAAATGGTCTATCAAGCTGGACAACGAGGAACAACTGGCCGAACTTTCGCGAGAAATTGGTATCGATATTCAATAATTTATAGTGTGATGTTTGCACTTTTTGGTAAAAATGAGGAAACTTAGCTTATCGACAACAAGATAAGAATTTCCTCTTTATGAGTAGCCCTCGTTTACGTGTTCAGTTCGAAACACTGTTTGAAAAATTTTCCGGTCACGATACGGACGTTCAGCTCGAAGACATCACCGAAGCGTTGTTTTGTACACGTCGTAATGCTCGTATTGTTCTAAATAAACTTGAAGAAGAGGGCTGGATTGAGTGGCATCCGGCAGCGGGTCGAGGAAAACTTTCGAAACTCGTTTTTAAACGTAATCGAAGCGACGTCAGCGAAAACCTCGCCAGGCGTTATCTCGATGAAGGGAAAATCGGTCAGGCTCTAGATGCGCTTGATAACGATGCGGCACGATTAACGCAGGTTATCCAAGGTTATTTAGGGCTTCAGCATCGACAGGGCGAGCAGGTCGTGCGTTTGCCTTATTATCGACCATTGTCGATGTTAAACCCGCAGAAACCGATGCGGCGTTCTGAACAACACATCGCCAGACAAATTTTTAGCGGACTCACTCGCCTTGATGAAAATGAACAACTTCAACCAGATTTAGCCCACACGTGGGAAGCAATTTCTGATACACATTGGCGTTTTTATCTTCGTCGTGGAGTACGCTTTCATAACGGTGAACCGTTAACAACCAGTTGTGTTCTTGAAAGTGTGCTTGCGTTAAATAGCTTGAACTTGTTTTCTCACATAAAGCGGGTGTCTTCGCCACAAGAGTGGACCGTTGATATTGAGCTCGTCCGTCCTGATCGCTACCTGCCTCTGGCTCTGAGTGAGTCGCAAGCAAAAATTTTGCTACCGAGTGCTTTGCGTTCTGAAAGCTTCGATAGACAACCGATAGGGACTGGGCCGTTCCAAGTTAAAATGAATGATGATAAGCGTCTTATTTTGACTGCTTTTGATGGCTACTTTGGTTTTCGCCCTTTACTTGACCAAGTGGAGGTGTGGGTAATCGATGAAGCCTATTCTTCAATGGTTTATCCAAGCCTGTCAAAGCCGAAGATGGATAAACAAGGTTCATCCGATGAAGTAGAGCTGGACCCTGGCTGTACATTCCTATTACTAAACAAAAACACCGGGATTGCAAAAGATCCACGTTGGGCAGAGTTCCTCTCGCAAACCCTCAACAGTCACCAGATTTACGCGCATGTTCCACAAGATAAAGTGATGGAACTGGGAGTATTGCAAGCCTTTGGCCTTAAGCCCGGTTGGATTGATCTCAGGCCAGCGGAAGCGGGCAGCGTACCACAGGCTAATAAGGTAATTTCCGTAGCGTATCAGAAAAAGCATCCGATGTTTCCAGTAGTTGCCAAGGCCATCAAGACACTCTTAAAACCGCACGGTATAGAGGTTGAGTTTATTCGTTATGATTCTCAACCGCCCGCACCGGAGGAAGTGGATATCTGGGTGAAAGCTATGGGCATTGCAACGAACCGAAATGACGCGTTGGCGGGCTGGCTCCTGGATTACAGTGATATTGAGAAGTTCAGTTCAGGTTACGATTTTAGTGAATGGGCTAAACTTGTCGATCAATGGCGTGCCGGCATGCACACAGACTTTCCTGCGCGTGAGCTAGGACGACAATTAGTAAAAAGCTGTCAGGTGATTCCTATGTTTCACTGCTGGCTAGGCGTGAATAAAGACCACAGCGGTGCGTTACAAAATGCAAAGTGTAATGCCTTAGGTTGGTTTGATTTTAATAATGTATGGGTCAAACCGGATATAGAAAGTAACCATGGCGAAACCGAATAAAAAACAACCGACGAAAACCGTCGATATCTTTTGTTCTAAATGTAAAACTCAACTATTTAAGTACCGTAAAGGCGGGAAAGGCGCACTGGTTAAATGCTTCAAAGAGCGCATTGTTGACGATTTCACACAAACCCCATGTATTTGCCCCGCTTGCGGACAAGAGTTTGCAAGAGACACTTTAGTAAGAGGAACCCCCGCTTACAAAATGATTGGCGGCAAAGTGACGATGAAATAATAAAGGGCTAGAAAATGAGTATGAAACATGACTATTGCATGGTTTTAAGTACAACCAGTAATGAAAAAAATCGAGATCAGATCATTAAAGGTTTGCTAGATGCTCAATTAGCCGCGTGTATTCAAACGATGCCTATTGAAAGTCACTATGTGTGGAAAGGGGAGATTTGTACTGACAACGAATGGTTGCTGGTGATCAAAACTCGTCGAGAACTTTATGAATTGGTGGAAGAGAAAATAGAAAACCTGCACGAATACGAGGTAGCTCAAATCGTACAGGTTCCAATTGTTGATGGGTTTAACCCTTATTTAGAATGGTTGAGAGAATCGACGTTGAGCCGACATTAAGAATAACGACAACACTGCACCAACGGTATCGCACAACATATCTTTCTGGGCGTCCCATATGTCACCTTGCGAGCCCAGAAAGGCAATTCCCTCATCGCCACCAGCCAACTCCGCATACCACCATTCGATAATCTCATAGCCAGCAGCAAGTGACATGATAGCAAACAAAGCAAACCAGCAAGAGAACGCTTTGTTGAACCGTTTTTTGTTTATCAAGTATTCAGCGATCGGATATGCGTAAAGGCCAATTGAAAAGTGCGCAACGCGATCAAAATTATTTCGCTCTGAACCAATCATGTCGTTAAACCAGTCAAACGGCACTTCGGAGAACGTATATTTCGCACCGATAGTGTGCAAACAGAGCCAGATGAACATTAAAAAGTAAGCCGTATTACTGAACTGATAGCGAATCGAAATCGCCCAAATAGCAACAAGAATACCAATCGCCGGGATAATCTCCGCAAACCAAACTGCTCGTGAGTTAGGTTCCAACGCAGAAAATAAAAACACGATGGCATAAAAAATCGTTAATCCTAAGAGTGTCGAGGTGCTTTTCATAGAGTTACTTGATCCTTCAATTTATCTTACAGTGGGACTCCATAGATTGTGTTAATGATTGCACTTAATTGAACGCTGTGCAATTGATATTTTAATGGGTTTTTTGATCACTGAAAATGTTGATTTATTGGCAAACTGCTCAACATTAAAACGTTTGCGCGTGCACTTTTCATTAAAGTTTGATTTACAACATGCCCATCCATAGAATCCATGATTCAGTCTAATAAAAAAGAAGTAAAGCCATGAAACTGGAAACTGTCGATTATCTTGCTGACGATGCTGCTCAACAGTTCGTTACCTCTCTACGCGAAACGGGGTTCGGTGTGTTGAAAAACCACCCGATTCCACAAGAGCTTGTAGAGTCAATTTACAAAAACTGGCATGAGTTTTTCTGTTCAGAACAAAAGAATGATTTTCACTTTAACGTAGACACCCAAGATGGCTACTTCCCACCTTCTGTGTCTGAAGTGGCGAAAGGGCACAAAGTGAAAGACATCAAAGAGTACTTTCATGTTTACCCTTGGGGTCAGATCCCAGAGCAGCTTAAAGCTGAAATCTTAGAGTACTACGAGCGTGCCAATGCGTTTGCTCAAGAGCTATTAGGCTGGGTTGAAGCGTACGCACCTAAGGACGTTCAAGAGAAGTTCTCTATCGCGTTGTCAGAAATGATCAATAACAGTGACAAAACATTACTACGCGTGCTTCACTACCCACCGATGACAGGCGAAGAAGAGCCAGGCGCTATTCGTGCTGCTGCGCATGAAGACATTAACCTGTTAACGGTTTTGCCTGCTGCTAATGAACCTGGACTGCAAGTAAAGAGTAAAGAGGGTGATTGGATCGATGTACCATGTGACTTCGGGAACTTAATCATCAACATTGGTGATATGCTTCAAGAAGCGTCAGGTGGTTATTTCCCTTCAACGACTCACCGTGTAATCAACCCTACGGGTGGCCGTCAAGAAAAGTCACGTATCTCATTACCGTTGTTCCTGCATCCAAAGCCGGAAGTGGTGTTATCTGAGCGCTACACTGCACATAGCTACCTTATGGAACGTTTACGTGAGCTAGGGGTTATTTAACCTTTACGTGATCTCCTTACAAAGGCCGATGGTGAATGACTATCGGCCTTTTTGCATTTATGCTACAAAGTGGAAACTATGTTTTTTGTGCCGTGAATGGGGCCCTAAACTCGTGTCAGAGAGGATGAATGGAAGGACAACGTACTGTCAATAGTATTGAGCCTCATGCAATAGAAAATCCGCTGCTTTGGCCAATGTTAGAAATCCTGAGAAAACAGCCCTCTAATTGGAAAGTGCACACCTTGGCAAGCTCGTTGGGTGAACAAGGTTATATTTCAAAGCTGGACGACTCTCCCGATAAGGATTTATTCAAAAGAAATTTCCTGATCATGAATGCATTATATCAACTGCAAGACACTCTGTATCCGGATAGTTGGCTTCAAGTCGAAGCCATGGATATTCAGCTCATGTCTTCGATGGAAGCTTTGAGGCATAAGATCGATATTCATGATCCTTTGCGTGAGTATTACTTAGATTGGCGCAATTACGAAGCGGACGAAGATGAAGTGCGTCGACTGTTGAATGAATTTTGGACAACTTATCAAAAGTTCATCGGTGGTTCGTCAGTAGCCAGCGTAGATAAGACAAAGGCACTGTCACTATTTGAACTTAACACTGACGCTACGCCTGCGGAAATTAGAAAACAATGGCGAAAACTCGCGCTTCGTTGGCATCCTGATCGAGAAAATGGCGATGCAGAAAGATTTAGAGTTCTTTGTGAAGCGTGGAATGTACTGAGAAACGAATGATTCGCTAAGAATAAAGATAAAGGAAGGCAGCTAACTATAGCTGCCTTTTGATTGAACTGTCTCTGTCAGCGTATCAAAACTAGCATGATGACTTAAACTGAGATTTTCGCATGCGGTTGAGGGCAGCCATAACGTCTAGTGTGCGTGGTTTGGCTAAGTCGCCTTGTTTAGGAAGAGCGGCATGCCACTCACCAGACAGCATTTCTTCAATCTCCTTCGCCGGATGATTACACCAACCTGGAAGTTGAGCAATTTGGAACCATAACCAGCCAATTGTGTTGACTTCATCGGCTGACTCTATCTGTTCCAAAGCGCTAAGATCAGTAAACTCTTTACCAAATCGAAGTGACTCTTTGCCTTTCGCATTCACACGGAACTTGCCGTCAGTCAGAATATTCATCAACGCAACGCGGTTCAGTGCTCGAGGTGGGAAGGTCTGTAAACGTTCTTCTGACTCGTTATGGCGTTGAGTAGGGTGCTGAGCGATAACTTCTTTCGCTTTTTCAGTCACATCAACGGCTTGGTAGTCGTGCATTTGAATGACGGTATCGGCAACGTCTAAGTAGTCGCCCGACCCACCCATAACGATAATGGTAGAGATATCAAGATCATCTCGTAATTGACCAATGCGGTCGACGAGAGGAGTAATTGGCTCATCACCTTTTGCCACCAATGCCTGCATACGCTCATCTCTAATCATGAAGTTGGTAGCAGAAGTATCTTCATCAATCAATAATGTGCTTGCACCCGCTTCAATAGACTCTTGAAGCCAAGCGGCTTGCGACGTTGAGCCTGATGCGTCTTGAGTAGAAAAGTCCGCCGTATCTTTACCCATCGGTAAATGGTTGATGTAGTTTGACAGGTTCAAGTGGTGTACGCATCGGCCATCTTCGGCACGAATCTTCATAGCCTTGTTATCGGCAACAATGTATTCGCGACCATCTCCTGGAATATGATCGTAAATTGAACGCTCTATTGCATTTAATAAGGTAGATTTACCGTGGAAGCCACCACCTACAATCAGTGTGATACCTTTTGGAATTCCTAATCCTGTGACATGGCCCTTGTTTGGCGCATGTAAAGTGACTTGTAGAGATTCAGGGGCTTTAAACTCAACGGCTTCTTTCATTGGAAGGTCGCAATTACCTGCAATTCGAGGAAGAATACTGCCGTTTGCGACAAACGCGACTAAGTTATTGGCCTCTAACTGTTCTCGTAGGGCATCTTGGTCTTCAACAACTTGGCAGTGCTTAATTAAAGCGGCTTTGTCGAGTTCACGCTCTAAAGTTGCTCGACGGATAAACTTAGGCAGGTGGAAAGTCAGTATGTTGTTGGCTTTTTTCCCCAATACTGAACGACCTTCGGCTGGTAAGTTAACTCGAAAACGCAGTTCAATACCTTCTTCAGTAAACAACACCGCGGTGCTATCCAGTACAGTTTGGCCTGTCAGTGAAATTGATACTGAGTTTTCTTGTTTAGCAAACTGTTCAAAACTACGCGCAATAAAATCACGTGCCGCTCTTTGAAATGCAGGAGACTCGTCTCTTAGCCACTCAAGACCAGTCAAAGACCATGCGCGAGTCGCACGAAAACGTGACGCCGATGCATAAGGGTCACCCTGTACATGATCGATAAACAAAGTGAAATCAGTGAAGTCGTATTGACCTTTGATTTGCTGATAAGCTCGGTAGTTCTGCTTTTCAATTTTCTTAAGCGTGGCAGTCAACTGATCCATGAAGATATTGGCCTTTTAATAGAAGCGGGCGGCGATTATAGAAACCACCGCCCTCATAGTAAAGAGAATGCTTAGGAAGAGTAGGCGTATTGCCCGCCAGAAAGGCGCTGATTAAACAAACTTTGCTCAAATTCATTACAAGGCATAGGTTTACCATAAAGAAAACCTTGTCCGATATCACAACCCTCACCAATAAGAAACTGCTCTTGTTGGTGGGATTCAATGCCCTCGATCACTACTTGGAGTTCCAGTTTTTTTGCAATGTGTATGATTGAACAAATGATCTCGCGATCATCATCTGACTTTTCCATTTGCTGGACGAAGCTTTTATCAATTTTGATGGCATCAAACGGATATTTCTTTAAATAGCTGAACGAAGCATATCCTGTACCAAAATCATCAAGTGACAATGTCACACCTAGTTTATGCAACTTATTTAACGTTGTGCGTGCTACTATTTCATCAGCAATTAGAGCGCTCTCGGTTACTTCGAGTTCGAGAAAGTGTGCTGGCAAATGGAAAGTGTCGAGTAGGTGTTGCACTTGTTCTGCAAAATTTACGTTTTGTAATTGAATGGGAGAAACGTTGACGGCAATTTTGAAGTTATCGATTAACTCAGACCATTGTTTCGCTTTGTCTATCGCGGTACGCAGAACAAAAGAGCCAACTTCAAAGATAAGCCCGTTTTGTTCGGCCATATGTATCAATGCTTCGTTGGAAACGTCGCCAAGTATTGGATGTCTCCAACGAAGCAAGGCTTCTGCGCCAATCCATTTACGTGTTTTGGAGTCTACTTGAGGTTGAAAGTACAACACTAAATCGTCGTTACGCACTGCTTGTAAAAGGTAACTTTCCAGTTCATTGTGACTATTGAGATCCGCCGAATGATTTTCTCTAAAATAACTAAAAGGTTCGCCGGATTCTTTACATAGAAGCATCGCGTAACATGCATGTTGAAGGATACGCTTAGCATTGCTGCAATCTTTGTAAGCTTGAACTATACCGATATACGTGTGCAAATGTATTTCTGTTTTGTTGAAGACAAATCCATCTACGCTAATTTTAGTGATATCATCTAATAGTTGATTTAACCGAGCTTCAATATCCTCTCCCCAAATCAATAAAACCATGTCATTCGAACTTGGTCTACCAGTGATAAATCCGCTAGCACCGTGTCTGGTTAATCTGGAGTGAAATTCTTTTAAAATGTTGTCAAAGACCTCGAACCCGTGCCTGGTCTGAATACTGCGAGCGTTACTAAAACCAATGTTGATGACCACAAGCGATTGCTGATCACTATCAAGGGACTGTAAGGTGTATTGGACAATGTTCTCAAGTGCAGAACGATTTAGAAATCCAGTTCCCTGATCATGTGTTTTTTGGTAGCTCACTTGTTTTTCCGCGGCTTTACGGCGATCAATTTCTTGTGTTAAGGAGTAACTTAACTGGGCTAAATCCGTGGTACGATTTTCAATTCGACTCTTTAGCTCGGTGTTAAGTCGCTGAAGTTTATGTTGTTGGTACACAACTGAAAGCTGTGCTTCGATTGAATCTTTGAAAGTTTCAAGCAACTGACGGTAACTATCGTTGTACTCGTTTCTCTCAGAGTCAAGCATACAGATTGTTCCAAATGACTCCCCATTTGGCCAGAATAGCGGTAAGCCGCAATAAGAAATCATGCCTAGTTTGATGTCTGGGTTATTTTGCCATTCTTCATCTTCAAGCGCATTGGGGATTACAAGCTCGCCTTTCTGTTCTATAACTTGCTCGCAATACAAACCGTTACCAAGCTGCTCTGCATCGCCAGTACGATAAGGATTACCTAGAGTTTCGCTAGATGTATTTACTTCTATGCGATCCGGATGGATACGCATAATTAATGTGGTGGGTACGTGTGTTATTTGAGCCAGTAAGTTGACGATTTCTTGCCAACTTCTTCGCATAGACTCAGGGATTTCGTAGTCTAATGTTTGCAATCTCCCCATATAGGTCATCCTTTACGTGGTTTCACTTCCTGTGAATTTAAAAATGCAGACTGCTCTATTTTGTTCTCGCTTTTTAATTAAGTATAGGGTGGCTAGGGCTCGAAACAAAAAAAAGTCCTGAAAAGTGTTCAGGACTAGGAATAGTTGTCACATATCTCATCCTTGAAACAGATAACAAGCATCAAGGCTTAAGCGACATTAACGATTCAATAGAAATATCTTGCGAATAGTCGACATCTTTAAAGTTAAAGCCATTGAGCTTCATAAATTCATCTTTGAAACCTTGGTAATCACCAATCTCTTTAAAGTTATCAGCATTCATTTGTTCTAAAAGAGCGTGGACTTCTTGTTGAACTTGCGGTTCAAGTTCCAAGTCATCTATTCGAATCAAGCGTTCGCCATCAACTGGCACTTTCTCTTGATCGTATAACTTCGTAGTAAACAGCCGCTGCATTTGTTCAATACAGCGTTCGTGAGTACCTTTTTCCTTCATCACTCGATAAAGCGCTAACAGGTAAGGGCTTAGAGCAGGGATGAATACACTGGCTTTCGTCACCAACGCCTTACACACGGTTGCGTAAGCACCGCCGTCAAAGTTGGCGAGTTTGAGGTTTAATGAATGACTGGTTTGGTGTAAATCGATTTTCGCTCGACCTAACGTACCATCGAGATAAATTGGGTGCGTAATGTCAGGGCCCATGTAAGAAAAGGCGATGGTTTTGCAGCCGTTTGCGATAGAGTCGTTATTGATGAGTGTGTCAATCCAGCTTTCCCAGTCTTCGCCGCCCATTACTTTAATGGTGGCATTGGCTTCCTCTTCTGTTGCAGGCGTTAAGGTGGTTTCTATCCACTTATCGTTCTCCAGCATGATAGAAGCGCCAGTGACAGGTTCACCAATAGGTTTAATGACACTGCGCCAAAACTCATCAGATTCAGGTTTAGGTCGAACACCGGTTGCCAAGCTATAGATGACTAAGTCAACTTCACCCTCAAAGTACGTTTCAATGGCTTCAATCACTTGATTGCGCACCGAACCAGAGAATGCATCGCCAACAATATTTATTGCGGTACGCCCGGCTTGATTTGCTTCTTGCTTAAAAAAGACGTTGTTATACCAACCCGCACTCCCAACCCCTTTCTCTGAAGGGCCACGCTCAAATGAGACGCCAATGGTATCGGCGTTAGCGCCACCGAACGTTAGGGCTATTCGTGCCGCTAGGCCGAAACCAGAGGAGGCACCAATAATCAAAACCCGTTTTGGGCCTTTTTTGATCTGTGGGGCGTGCTTTACGTATTCAATTTGCTCTTTAATAGATGCATGACACCCTTTGGGGTGCGCAGAGCGAGCAACAACACCTTGAATTAACGGTTCTATTCGCATGTTGTTATCTATCCTCGATGAGTGGAATTGAAAATAGATTAACGTAAAGTTACGTAAAACTTATTGAGCTAGACCATTAAAATTAGAGATGTTTAATTAATTCTTGAGCAACGAAATCAGCGATCCAAGGTTGTGCATCTGGTTTTGGGTGAAGGCCATCATCCATCATCCATTCTGGTTTGGTGACAACATGCTCTAAGAAGAATGGCATCAAGGCAACTTGTTGATGCTGTGCAAGCTTAGGGTAGATATCGTAAAACATATCGCTATAGCGCTTACCATAATTAGGCGGAACCCGAATTTGCATCATGACAACGTCCGCACCAGAATCTTTTATCATGGTAATCATTTTTGAAAGATTCGACGTAATAAGTTTAGGAGGGAAACCTCTTAGGCCATCGTTGGCACCTAACTCAATAAGTACCATGTCAGGGCTATGCTGAGTTAGCAACTGAGGTAACCGTGCTAAGCCATTGCCAGTGGTATCGCCAGAAATGCTGGCATTAATAACTGTTACATCTTGACCATGTTCTGACAACGCATCAGGGAGTAAGCTAGGCCAACTCTCTTCGATCGGCATCTGATAGCCTGCACTCAAGCTATCACCCAAGACAAGTAGCTTTTCGCTCGCATGTGCAGTAGCGGAAAAACAAAAAAATAGAACTAAGGAAAGTATACGAATCATGCAAACACCTGTACTTAATGCACCTATTGTTCAAGCCAATTTGGTTTCTAAACAAGTCTCTACTAATCAAGAACAATTAACAATCCTCAAAGACGTAAATGTTGACATCCGAAAAGGAGAAAAAATCGCCATCGTCGGAACTTCCGGTGCAGGTAAGTCAACATTGATGACGTTGCTAGCTGGTCTTGATACGCCGACATCAGGCGAAATTACTTTATTAGGTCATGAATTATCAAAACTGGACGATGAAGCACGTGCGAAAATTCGGGCTGACTCTTTAGGTTTCGTTTTCCAAAGTTTCCTGTTAATCCCGAGTTTGAGTGCATTACGTAATGTCACGCTTCCTTGTCTTTTACGTGGTGAAGCCGAAGATGAAGCAAGAGCAGCGGAATTGTTAGCTGCTGTTGGATTGGAAAAACGTGTCGATCATCTACCAAGCCAGTTATCTGGTGGTGAACAACAGCGAGTTGCGCTAGCGCGTGCATTTATGACACAGCCTGAGCTGTTGTTCGCAGACGAGCCTACCGGCAATCTTGACCATCAAACCGCAGACAAAGTGATTGAGCTGCTATTCGATCTTAATGAACAGCACGGGACAACTCTGATTTTAGTAACACACGATGGTCATCTAGCAAGCCGATGTGACCGTATTTATCGTATGGAGGCGGGTGAGCTTAAGGAGGAGATATAATGTCTGCAGTATCATCAAGTGAAGCAACATCCACAGAGCAAAACAGTACAACACAGCACTCGCCGAATAAAAGTTTGATACGTTGGAGTTTCGGCGAAATAAGGCAGGGGAACCTTTGGCCTATTAGCGTTGCTCTTATTCTCGTGATTGCGAGTATCTTTGCGCTTTCTGCATTAGCAGAACGAATGGAGCAGGTGATCGTCAAGCAAGGGAAGGATGCATTAACGGCAGATGCGGTGTTTGTGTCTGCTAATCCCATTCCGGACACGTTGTTAGCCTCGACTGAAAGCCTTGAACGTTCGACGATGACACGCTTTGCCACTATGGCATTTAGCGATAATGGTATGCAGCTTATTTCTGTAAGGGCGGTGGATGATAATTACCCTTTAATGGGAGAGCTCGTTCTTGAAAATAATCCAGCCGGTCGCGTTAAAGAGAACCAACTCTGGCTTGATGAGCGGATTATGACTCAACTAAGCGTAAAGTCAGGTGACAGTGTCACGATAGGCGATGCCGAGTTTACTGTATCAGGCGCAGTATTGATGGAACCAGGCTTGAGCTTTAATCCATTTCAGCAAATGCCTTCTGCATACATTCATCAAAGTGACGTAGATAAAACAGGAGCAATTCAAGTTGGGAGCCGAGTTCAATACCGTCTGTTTTTACAAGCCGATGATAAAACACTAAAGAGCTTACAAGATGATACGCAGCTTTCTCCGAGCGATCGCTGGCGCACGCAAGATACTGCCAGTCGTAGTAATGAGGTTTTTGAACGCACGACGCAGTATCTGTCGTTGACCGTAGCGATTGTCATCATTATGGCAGCGACAACATTGGTTCTTACTTGTCAAAATTACGTGAACAGCCGGACACAAACTATCGCGATGTTGAAAAGTCTTGGTGCGAGTCGCCGATGGATTGAAAAGTGGTTATTTATTCAAGTCACAATCCTTCTCATTAGTGCCAGTGTCGTCGGTCTATTGTTAGGGAGCGGGCTGGAATATTTATTACGCATTCCACTCAAAGACTTATTACCCGAGCCACTCCCTAGTTACGGCGTCACACCATTGTTGGTGGCATTTATCTCAGCAGTCTTGATTACGGTGCCTGCTCTCGGTATACCATTGTTAGGCTTGATTAAAACTCCCGCGTTAGAAGTGCTACAGCAGGGTAAAGCGCAACGTTCTTGGAAGCGAAGTTTACTTGTTCTAGTTCCCGTTGTTCCACTGCTTTTACTGTATGCAGATAACACCTTAGTTTGGATCGTGCTCACTGGTATAGCGGTACTGTTTGTGGTACTCGCAGCAGTTAGCGTCACACTCACAAAGCTGTTTGCACGTGTGTCAACCCATCCTGCAATGAAGCTTGCGTTGAGTCGTATCAACCGGACGCCAGTAACCAGCGGCCTACAGTTTGGTGCTTTGGCATTATCTTTGATGTTGCTGTCTATCATTTGGCTTGTGCGCAGCGATATTCTCGCGGATTGGGAGAGAACCTTACCTGCAGACGCGCCAAATGTGTTCGCTTTGAACATTGGTGATTATGAGCTCGATAACTACCTAGAAACCCTAGATAAAAATGGAGTTACGCGGTCACAAGCTTATCCAATAATTCGTGGACGACTAACAGAGATTAACGGTCAAAACGTCAAAGAGATTGATTACGAAGGAGAAGGTTCTGACGCGATACGTCGAGAGCTAAACCTGACATGGGGAGATACCCTACCAGAATATAATGATGTGCTTTCGGGTGAATGGACAAACAAAGGGAGTGTATCTGTAGAAGCGGATGTAGCAAATGACTTAGGCATAAAACTCGGTGATACGCTGCGCTTTGTAATAAACAGCCAGAATTACGATACAGTAGTAGATACCATCCGTTATGTCGAATGGCGTGACATGAAGCCTAACTTTTATTTTATTTTCTCATCTGACGTGATGGCTAATTTACCTGGTTCTTACCTCATCAGTTATAGGATTGAAGAAGGAAATGAAGCGTTGTTGACGTCAATGTCACGTGCTCACCCAACGGTCTCTGTTTTAGATATCCGAACTATGGGCGAGAAAATTCAGGCTTTGATTCAGCAAATCGTATCAGCAATCACCATCCTTGCTCTTTTAGGCGTTGTTGCTGGTCTGCTGCTCATCTTTACGCTACTGAGGTTAAGCTTGTCCCAACGCCAACAAGAGATTCGTTTGTATCGCACATTAGGTTCAAGTAAGAAACGGATCAACACAACCCTGTGGGCCGAGTACGGAATTATGGCGTTGATTGCTAGTGGTGTTGCGGTATTCGCTGCGGAAGTTTGTGTGGCCGCAGTCATGACATATGGATTCGATCTCAATGCACAAATTCACCCCGAATTGTGGATAGCTTTACCGCTTGCAACATTTGTTACGTTGGCACTTGTAGTGATGAGTTTGTTGAAAAGATTGTTAACGCCAGTAAACACTTAATCGCAGCGAGTGTTATCAAGTTTGGAACACTCCATGACACTTTTATTTTAGTTATCCACAAAAACAGTGGATAACTTTTGGGATAACTAAATGGGGTAAAAAGTGGGGTGTTTCTGCAGGCTTTGCGCCATGGGTCTTACAGTGAAATTCTTATTCACATAGACACAAAAAAGTGTCTTCTTAACCATGTCGTCAAGTACTTTTTCGCAAATTTTTTCTACTTTAATGCACTTTACAGGCGCTGTTGGATATTTCGCAAACCCATGAACTTTTTGTGATTTTAATCAAGTCCAAACACGAGTAGAATTCACCGTTAGTAAAGAATTTTCCTTATAAAATTTTTAGTGAAGCAATGAAGTCTGAGTTTCCAAGTTATAAAGATAAGCATATCGCTGTTGTTGGTGGCGGTGTAGCAGGTGCAACAGCAGCAATTCATTTTGCGGAGCTGGGTTTTAAAGTTTCCGTAATAGAGAAGGGCGTATCACTAGTAAATGGTCCACCCATTTGTCATTTGCATGCTGGTGGTAATTTATATCGAGAGATTTCCGAGCGACAATGCTTAGACTTGTTAGCACAATCTATTGATACTGTTCGCCTGTATCCGCTTTCACTGAATATTCGTCCGACAATCATCGCGGTTCCTCATTCCGATGGTGGAGACCCATCCACACTAATTCCGCGATTAGAGGTTGTGAAAAGTGCTTATCAAACGCTCGTTGATAAAGATGAGAGTAATAAAGTGCTCGGCGAACCAAGCGAATACTACAAACTGTATTCAAAAGCGGAGCTAGAAGCTCTCGCGCAACGTACTCAACCAAGTCATCCTACAAACTTCGATGAGTGGTGTATTCCTTTTGCTCAACATGCTGATCTTGAAGCGCTAAAGTATCCTGTTGTCGCAGTTCAAGAATATGGTTGGAGTGTTTTTCGCCTCGCTGCAATTGCCAACTTAACACTAGATACGCTTCCTAATGCTTCGGTCTTCACACAAGCAACGTTTAAGCAAGCCGATTGGATGGGGGAACACTGGCAACTTGGCTATGAACGTGAAGGTATCGATTACCTTATGACATGCGACTACTTGGTTAACGCGTGTGGCTTTGAAACAGGCTCAATTGACAACACAGTTGGTGCCAAGCGAGACAGGTTGGTGGAGTTTAAAGCCGCTTACGTTACGAGGTGGGCAGACTGTCAACAACAATGGCCAGAAGTTATTTTTCATGGCCCGCGTGGAACCGATAAAGGAATGGCTCAATTGACGCCTTATGGCGATGGTTACTTTCAACTTCATGGTATGACAAAAGGAATCACGCTGTTTGAAGATGGTTTAGTGGAGAGCACGAACTCATCTGCTCAACCTGAACTGCCTATGCCTTTACTCTCGAAGATCCGTAACGGCTGGAGAGAAGAAGTGTTAGAAGAGCGAACGAACAACGCCATCAAACACATGGCACAGTTCATTCCCGACTATCACTCTGCTGTAAAAGGAGGAAAAGCATTATTTGGCGCTCAGCAAATTCCCGGCACAGATCCAGTACTCAGAGCGGCAGATGTGACTTTTGAAGATAACCACTACGCGAGAATAGAGGTGGTAAAAGCGTCATCGACACTACTCGCAGCGCAAAAAATGCTTCAATTCTGGTTTGACATCGATCCTAACCAAAATGTGGAAACACAGCATCCGGTCGCTGTAAAGTGGTCTGAACAAGAGGTCGAGCAGTACGCGATTAAACTCACTCAAGAGCGAGGCTATCCACAAGCTTTAGCAGTGCGTTATGGTATGCCTGCATAATCGGCTGTGTTTGGGCTCAGTGGTTGTATTAATACCCAAAAAACTGAGCCCATTGGCACCATACTTCTTGCAAGCCTAGTCTATCTCCTTTCACAAAATTGACTTTTTGTCCGGGTTTCGCCTGTGCCAGTCTAGGTAAGTCAATACGAGCTACGCAGCCAAATTTAGGATACCCGCCAATAGTCTGGTGATCGTTGAGCAGCACAATAGGGTTACCATCGCTAGGTACTTGAATTGAACCTAATGCAATTCCCTCTGATAGGACGCCTTCGTAAGGTGGATGAATGTTATTGCCCTCAAGACGGTAGCCCATGCGATTCGAATTGGGGGAGATGATGAATGCTTTGTTGTAAAATGCTTGGCGAGTGTCTTCATCAAAGTCCTCGTTCTGATAGCCTTCAATCACTCTCAACTTAATGGGTAAGTTGTAATCTGGCTTAAAGCGAAACGTCATTTGCCTTGGTTTACGTTTCGGTAAGTTATGAGGGACAAAGGGAAGAATATCGCCAGCTTTCAAAGCGCCACCATTTGAATCATAACCACCTAGAGATTCTCGCAAGACGGTCGATGCGCTTCCTAAGTGCTGAGCAACATTGAACCCACCTTTAACCGCTAGGTAGGAGCGAAGTCCATTCCTTGCGACTCCGAACTGAAGCTTCTGTCCTTTTTTCAACGTAAAGTCAGACCAATTTGAAATAGGTTCACCATCTATTTTTGCATTTAAATCACCGCCACATATAGCAAGGTGGCAGTTATGCAATGCAATAAAACAAGCGTTACCCAGAGTAATTTCAATTGCAACGCAATTGACTACGTTACCAAGCAAATGGTTGGCCCAACTGTAAGCATAGTCGTCGACCGGGCCACCTTGAGTCACACCGACATGCGCTAAGCCAAAACGACCAAAGTCTTGAACTAAAGAGAGCGGTCCTGGCTTTTCCACCAGTAATCCACCGTAACTCATAGTACGCCTCCTAAATCGATAAACTCTTGTTTTGAAATAGCATTAAAGGTGACCTTGTCACCCACTTCAAACGGTATAAAAGGAGGAGAGTCGGAGAAGAGCGCAAGCGGGCTTTTACCAATAATGTTCCATCCGCCAGGACTATCTGATGGATAGACGGCCGTTTTAGAGTCTGCGATTCCTACACTTCCGGCCGGCACTTGAGTTCTTGGTGTGGCAAGCCTTGCCATGTGCAATTGAGTATCAACGTCAGAGAGAAATGCAAAGCCTGGAGCAAAGCCAATTGCAGAAACCGCGTACTCGGTTTTCGTATGCAGGGTAATAAGATCGTCTAATGACAGACCTCGCTTTTGAAAACGAGATAGATCTAACGCGGTTTCTTCAGAGTAATATACAGGGATAGTAATGTGATTCGGCTGGGAAAGCTTAAGTGATTGAGTATCAAACTGGCTCACGATTTGTTGCAGCTCATTGACTAAGTTCTTTTCGTTGATTCGAAAAGGTAAGTAATCAATGAGAATAGTTTGATAGGAGGGGACAACGTTCATAACAATTGAAGCGAAAGTTTCTCTTATGCTGCGAGCAAGCTCTCCGACTGCATTTTCAGAAATACTCTCATCAAACTTAATGAAAATACTGCACTCGGAGATCAAAGAGATATTAAATTTCTCTTTATGCATTAATTTCCTCCAGCGTATAGGCTTTGGCGGATCTTTTGGATCAGCGCGATCGACTCTTCATTGTCACCATGAACACAAATTGTGTCGGCTTCCAATAATATGTAACCGCCTGAAGCGGTTTTGACACGCCCAGAGTCAGCTAAGGTCCGGACTTGCTCAAGTATCGCGTGCTCGCTTTTTAACACGGCATTGTGCTGTGTTCTAGGAGTCAGTAAGCCGTCATCTTGGTATAAACGATCTGCAAATGCTTCAAATAGCAAGGGAACATCATAATCGTCTGCGATTCCTAAGTATTTTTCGTTTTCCTGTGAAGCTAGGATCATTAACGGTACTTTGAACAGTGCTGCCGCCTTTACTACCGCTCTAAATATCGCATCACTTTTCATCATGTCGTTGTATAGAGCGCCATGAGGTTTTATGTAACTGATGTTTGTGTATTGCGCCCGGCATAATGCTTGTAAAGCACCAACCTGATATATAACCATGTTCGTAATTTCATCACCCGTCATGCTTATGCTTCGTCTGCCAAAGCCTTGTAGGTCGGCGTAACCTGGATGTGCGCCAATATCAACATCGTTGTCATTCGCTAGGGTGATAGTGTCGTGCATGACATTAGGGTCGGAGGCATGAAAACCACACGCGATGTTCGCCATATCAACATGGGGCATCACGTCTTCATCTGCGCCCATACTCCAAGAGCCAAAGCTCTCGCCCATATCACAGTTCAATGTAAGTTGCTGTTTATTCAATGTCATACGTTTTATTTCTACACAAGCAAGGGGTTTACGATGCAGGAAAATGCATCTAGGTTCAGTGACTCACTTCATTCTTCTATCATGAAAACGAAGCTTTTTGAGCAGATAGCTGACGAAAAAGATCACGTTAGTCCATAAAGATGTTGCCGTTATTTGAGTTGATCCGAATTTTAAGGTATTTCGTTTCTTTTCCATCCAATTTTTGAGAATTTAAGGTTATTTTGCATTAGCATCGTGTTAATCTTGTCGCCCTTCATGGGTGATAGATTGCATAATGGTTCTTCTGTCATTTTTGTGGTTGTCTGCGACAGGAATATATATGTCATTACGAGCGAAGCTTATTTGGCCTCTTCTGGTCTTTTTAACGGCTATCTTTGTTATCTCAAAAGGTTACACCTCGTATACTGTATACCAATCGTCTAAGCATGAACTGGTCGAGCAGACAAGAAAGCTGATTAACAATGTTTCTTTCTCAATTAAAGATGCGCTGACAACAAAGGACAAGCAAAAAGCTCAAACTATTCTCGCCAACTTTTTAAACCAGCCAAATGTAACGCGGGTCAAACTTTATGACCAAGATGACCAACCATTCGCTGTTATGGAGATAAGTGGGGCACTAGCACCCGTTCCAAGTCAAACCGAAAGAAGTAGGTTGCACGCTCTAGGCTATGCCTTATCAACCAAATTTCTTTATGTTCTAGAGCCGATTATCCATGATGGCTATGTCATTGGTAGCATGAGAGTTACGCTTTCTCATCGCCCAATTGTAGAAGCCATACAATCTTTACTTCAAGATGGCGCTTTACTTCTTCTGTTTCTGATCGCTGGTGGCACTGTTTTTTACATAAGTATCGAGAGGCTTGTTCTCAAGCCCGTTATGGAGCTTAGCCGCGTAATAGAGAATGTGACACACGGACGAAGCACGGAAAATCAAGCACGCTATTACGCCAACGATGAAATTGGAGAGCTCGCGAGATCTTTCAATCAAATGATGAACAGGTTAACAGTACGTGAGAAGCAGCGGCAACATTCACTAGACACACTAGAACAAAAGCGCGCATTTTCAGAAGAGGTTATCGAATCTGTTCAGCATGCATTAGTTATTACCGACAATTCCGGACGTGTTATTCATTGTAATACGGCGACCCAGCAAATATTTCAAAAAAAATTAGATGAGCTTAAATACGCCAATATTCGTGATCTAATTAAAACCAAAACACCGAATGAGCTGAGTCAGATCCTGAGTCGAGGCCTAGAGTGCGATGATATTCACCTCAAAAATGCAGATAACGAACAGCAGTTGAGCCTAACCAGTCGTCGCCTCTCGACACATGAATACTTACTGTTTTCGATTCAAGATATCACCGAAATTGAAGAAGCCATAAACCGGCAACGTGTTGCGGGACGCGTTTTTGAAAGCAGCCAAGATGGTCTCATTGTTCTTAATCATCGCGGTGTCATTACGATGGCAAACCCTGCCGTCACTAAGTTAGTCGGCTTAGAGGTGGATCAGCTTATTGGGAAGTCATTCATCCAAACGCTAAAGTGGCGCAAGTTACAGGAAATGATGCCTAGTATCATCGAGTCGATAGAAAATTATGGCGTTTGGCAAGGTGAAGTTATCGAGAAGAACCATATTGGTCAGTTTGTACCGATGTTTGCTCGAGTCAATCGTATCGTTAAGTGTGAAGACTATGGTTTCTATGATCTGGTTATTGTTCTTACCGACCTTTCCGGCGCAAAAGAGATGGAACGATTGGAGCATTTAGCTCATCACGATGCTTTAACGGGGTTAGCAAATCGATCTAAGTTCCATTTAGAGTTGGAACAACTAGTACAACGCTCTGGATACTTGCGTGACGAATTTGCAGTTTTGTACCTCGATCTGGATGGATTTAAAGAAGTTAACGATACCTACGGTCATGATGCAGGTGATGAAGTTTTGAAAAAAGTTTCCGAGCGTCTAACATCTGCGACGAGACATAGTGATTTAATCGCAAGACTTTCTGGTGATGAATTTGTCATGTTGGTTAATCCCGCCAATCAAAAAGTGGTCACCCGAATAGCAGAACAGTTGCTCGAGAGCATATGTGCTCCAATTGAGTACAAAGGTCACTTACTCAAAGTTGGCGTTAGTATCGGCGTAAAATTAGTCGGCGTAAATGAGCGCGATGCTACTCGAGTTTTAAAAAGTGCGGATACGGCAATGTATCAAGCAAAGAAAGCCGGGAAAGGCCAAGCAATATTAATGGGATGCGAATTACAAGAGACAGTTTAAATCGTAACGTCAAAGCTTTAAACTAACCCGATTCGCGTCAGAAGGAATAATAAAATGAAAGTACTCGTTACGGGTGGTATGGGTTATATCGGTAGTCATACGTGTATTCAAATGATCGAAGCTGGCATGACGCCAGTAATTCTAGACAACCTGTACAACAGTAAATCTACGGTATTAGATCGAATTGAAAAGGTATGTGGTGTAAAGCCAACCTTCATTCAAGCCGATATCAGAGACAAATTAGCGATGGTAGAAGCACTAAAGTCGCACAATATTGAAGCTGTTATCCATTTTGCAGGTTTAAAGGCCGTCGGTGAGTCTGTAGCAAAACCTCTAGAGTATTACGACAACAACGTTAATGGCACGTTAGTATTGGTTGATGCAATGCGTGAAGCCGGAGTTAAATCGTTGGTATTTAGTTCATCAGCGACTGTATACGGTGATCCTGCATCTGTACCCATCACTGAGGACTTTCCAACTAGCGCAACTAACCCATATGGGCGCAGCAAATTAATGGTAGAAGAGTGTTTAACCGACTTCCAAAATGCGAACCCTGACTGGAGCATTACACTTCTTCGTTACTTTAACCCGGTAGGTTCACATCCAACAGGCGAGCTAGGTGAAGATCCTCAAGGTATTCCCAACAACTTAATGCCGTTTGTTTCTCAAGTTGCGGTAGGGCGCAGAGAGTTCCTTTCTGTGTTTGGTAGTGATTATCCGACCAAAGATGGCACAGGCGTACGTGATTATATTCATGTAATGGACTTATCCGATGGTCACGTTGCTGCATTAGAAAAAGTAGGTAGCAAAGCTGGCCTTCATATCTATAACCTCGGTACTGGTAACGGCTACAGTGTACTGGACATGGTGAAAGCATTTGAAGCCGCAAGTGGTAAAGATGTCCCATACCAACTTGTTGAGCGTCGTCCAGGTGATATTGCAGAGTGTTGGGCGGATCCATCAAAAGCGATGAATGAGTTAGGTTGGAAAGCAACTCGTACTCTAGAAGAAATGACTGGCGATACATGGCGCTGGCAGTCTACTAACCCTCAAGGTTATCCAGATGCCTAATCTTTAATTTACATAATAGTAACAAAAAGGCGCATAATTGCGTCTTTTTTGATCCAAATCGGAAAAAATCGTAAATTACTGGTTAAAAGGTAGCAAGTATATATAGAGCTGTTAAACTATGCCCGACTCTTAATTTGGGTTATAAATTTTCTCGTAGCTATTGGGGTAGTTCATGGAACTCGGTCTGATCATCACTTTCATCATTGCAGCAGCAGTAATGGTGAAAAAAGAGATGGCAAAACAGTAAACTTTCATTTTTCATACTTTTCTTTACATTTTTGAAATGAAAGCCATAAAAAAGCCAGCATTACGCTGGCTTTTGTGTTTTTAAGGTTTAGAACTCGTATTTAACACTAATGTTGTAATTACGCTCAGCTTGCGTTTTGTCTCGACTTAACTCAGTCTTACCGCGAACATCGTTCCAAAGATGGTATTCTTCATTCGTTAGATTCATAACACCAGCACGAATGGTTATATCTTTCATTGGTTTGTAGTACGCCGTTAAGTCAACGACTGTCGCAGACGGCAAAGCAACTTGGTCTTTGATTCCGCCTTTATCACCATCAGAGTTGATATCACTGTTCGATTTCTTAGCCGTGTAGTTTACTTTTAGGCTTGTCCCCCAAAGTGCATTTGGTGAATCGTAATTTACAGCAGCTACGGCATTCCATGGGTTTACACTGTTCAAAGGATTACCATCACCATCTTCACCTTCTGTGTATGCTGCAACAAAGCGAGTTGTCACGCCTGATGGAAGACCAGCAATGGCATGCCAATCAAGACGGTTAGAGAGCTCAACCCCTTTAATGTTTGCTTCACTAATATTGATATTTGTGAATTCAGTTAAACCACCATTGTTTGATGACGTTTGCTCAATAAAGTCACTGTAATCACTGTAGTAGAACGCTACTTCAGTTGCAGACGCTGCAGTGTTATGACGGTAACCAAGTTCATAAGACAAACTCTTTTCAGATCCCAAATTTGGGTTAGGGCGGTTGGTATAGCCATGAGCCGGATTATCGTAGGTGTAGTAAAGCTCGTCGAACGATGGCGCTCGGAACCCTTGGCTCACTTGCGCGAAGATCGTGCCAGGTTGCGATACAGAGTAAGTTGCTCCTAAACGACCAGTTAATGCAGAGTCGCTAAACTTCTCGAATGACTCTTCAGAAGTATTTGAAGGATTAGTAGAGAAGTAATCGTAACGCACACCTGGAGTCAGAATTAGCTTGTCATTAAGAAGCGAAATTTCATCTTGCAAGAATAAACCAAAGCTTTCTTCTTTTGCATCCGGTGTGTAAACGTAAACAGTATCTGGCGTGCCAGGATCGGAATTAAACTCGCGATTGGTATTACTGATGTCACTATGTTTGTACGATATTCCGTAAACAATATAGTGATTTTGAATCTCTTTATCTAACTGAGTTTCGAATTCAAATTTGTCTTCAGTATATTCGTAATCTTTTTTCTGTTGGTTGTCACCACTAGGCGGTACGTAAGGTGGGTAACCTGGGCTGGCTTCGATAAAGCGATTAGACACGCCGTTTTCTTCTTTACCAATCCATGTAAGCTTGGACGTGATCGTATCCGAGATAGCTGCATCTGCAAACCAAATGTGCTTGAGCCCAATGCGATTTTGCTTGGTTGTGTCTTCAGCGTTGAAGTTTTTGTAACTTTTATGTGCGATCTCTGAGTCAGTCTCGTTGTAAATAACTTCTCCCAAGAACTCCAAGCGATGAGCGTCATTCAATTGAGATTGAAGTTTTACCAATAGATCGTTTTTGTAATAATCTTGGTTGTCCACAGAATAGTTATCGTAAGGCGCCTTAGAGAAATTTTGTAGCTCTGCACCATCACGGCGTGTAAAGGCTATAAGTGCTTCTGTATTACCGAAACGCTTTGCTAAAGCTACATGCTCACTAAAAGAGTTATCTTCCGATGAATAAGAGAGTTTAGCTTGACCACCAAAGTCTTTACCATCTTTGAGGAAATCCTTCGGATCTTTTGTTTCGAATGCGACAACACCGCCAATTGCATCACTACCATGTAGGCTAGAAGCTGCTCCTTTAACAATTTCGACACTCTTTAGCATATCGGGGTCGACAGTAACGGCACTAGAATTGATAAACGAATATGGTCCACCGCTGAATACACCTGGTTGAGATGCACCGTCTACTAAGATTTTAACTCGTTTACCTTCCATCCCGCGAATGTTAATACTTTGGACGCCTTGGCGTTGAGTGCCATTAACAGTAACACCTGGCGTATACTCGAATAGATCATTCAAGTCCTTTACCATGTTTTCTTCGATGTCTTTCTCTGATACAACAGCAACAGAAGCAGCAACAGTGTTTATGGTTTGGTTGGTACGGGTGGCCGACACAACGACTTCTTCAAACTTAGAAGCTTCTTCCGCATAAGCAGTATGGGAAAGGGCAACTAAAATGGAGGCTGACAAAATTGATTTTTTATACATTGGCTTCAATACCTTAGATCCATAATAGGTAACAACACGCGGATATTAATGGATCTAAATGGTAATTACTATCATTACCATTGTCATTTATTGATTTGTATTGAATCTTCTTCTTAGGCTATGAGCATTCCTAGTCTTTAGTTATCAATATGTTATATTATTTGTCGTTAGTTCTTGATAAGTTCATCCAAATACAACGAATGTGATGGATATCACATTAAGAGAGGCCATGTGCAGAGTCCAATTACGTTAGAAGCACTCCATATTCTAGATGCTATTGATCGAAGAGGGAGTTTTGCTGCTGCTGCGAATGAGTTAGACAGAGCCCCGTCATCGCTGAGCTATCAAATCCAGAAACTCGAGCAAGACTTAGACATTATTATCTTCGATCGCTCTGGTCACAAAGCCCATTTTACTGAAGCAGGTAAGCTTATTCTTGAAAGAGGAAGAGCCATTTTACAAGCCAGTGAAAAGTTAGTGAACGATGCAACGTTATTGGCGAATGGCTGGGAACTGGATATTACCATTGCCTTCGATGGCATTATTCCTATATCCAACTTTTTCCCGATGGTTGATGCGCTGGCCGAGGTCAGCTCAACTCGAGTCAGGCTGCAAGAGGAGATTCTGGCTGGTAGCTGGGAGTCGTTGAATACGGGGAGAGCTGATTTACTGATTTGCCCATCACTGGATACGCTTCCTCAAGAAGTTAAGTCAGAAAAAATTGGTAAAATGAGTATGTATTGGGTAGCTTCCGCTGATCACTATGTTCACAAGCGTAGTGGTAAGTTTGATGAAGCAGCGCGAGAAAAGTATCGGATTATTGCTATTGCAGATACCGCACGTGAGCAACCAGCGCTCTCAATTAATATCATTCAAAAACAGCCTCGCTTGACCGTCACCAACTTTACGGCAAAAGTAGAAGCGCTAACTGCAGGTTTAGGCATTGGTACATTACCAAGCCAAATTGCACAACCTCTTATTGATAGTGGTGTATTGAAACGAATCGAAGGCACTGAAGAACAGCCGATGGATATTATTTTGGCATGGCGCCGGAACACTATGGGTGAGGCAAAATCCTGGTGTATTCAGTACTTAAAAAAGAATTGGAAACTAAAGTAACAACGTAACTTTTACTTCTTAGATTCCCATTGATTATCGAATGTAAGAAGTAAAAGTCATCGCTAATGCTGCGCTTTTCAATTTAAAGGGAGCACCATATCTGCCGTACCGTCTGCAAACTGGACATCGATCTCAAACCCCAAGTTCTGAGCCAACATCAACATTCCTCTGTTTGTTGGCATGGTCATTCCAGACATTTGCTTTGTGCCTTTAATTTTGCAATAGCTGATTATTTTCTGCATCAGCACTTTGCCTAAACCTTTTCCTTTCAAATCTGAACGAACCAAAATAGCAAACTCAGCGTCACTATTGTCTGGTGTAATCAATGCGCGGGCTACCCCTATGATAGACGGTCCGTCAGTATTAAACGCTACCGCAACAAACGCCATTTCGCGGTCGTAGTCTATTTGAGTAAAGTTTGCCAAAGCCTCATGGTTGAACTCTCCAACTTCAGAAAAGAATCGCTTATAGAGATCTTCTTTCGATACGCTATTAATGAATTGAGCATGCAGCGGCTCATCCTCAGGCAAGATAGGGCGAAGCAGGATAGGTTGGCCATCTCGAAGCGTTACAGTTTCGACAAACTCTGCCGGGAAAGGGCGAATCGCTAGCCGTTTTTGGGCGTCTCCTTCGTACTTGCACAGTGTGACATCTGCATCAAGGATAGTTAAATCGCTTCCGGACACCAGTACTGGATGGATATCCAGTTTTTGTATTTCTGGTAACTCAACTGCCATTTGGGAGATACGAACCAAGAACTTCGACAACTCAGTAATATCGAGCGCATCTTTGTGTTTCTGCAGGCGAATCTTTCCAGACTTTAGGGCAACAACGACAAGGTAGCGCGCAAGCGTCATGTTCAAAGGAGGAAGTGCAGCGACGGCATCTTGGGCGATATTCCACTCAGAGCCGCCTTGACCAAGCAAGATCACTGGTCCAAAGACTTTATCTACTGCAATACTAATCCGTAGCTCTTCAGCGCTGCCGAGCTTTGCCATCCCTTGTACCAACAGCCCATGTACATTGGCGGAAGGGTAGCTGAGCTTTACGGTATCTAAAATGGATAGCGCTGCGTTGGAAACTTCTCGACTGTTTCTTAAATTTAGAGCGACACCGTGAACATCCGATTTATGAGGAATGTCTGGAGAACGCAATTTAACCGCAACAGGATATCCAATATTTTCTGCCATATGAACGGCTTCAATGTCGTCAGATGCAATCCACGTAGGCAAAACGTTAAACCCGAACAGCTTAAATAATGGGCTGGTTTGATGCGTATCCAAGGTGACTGTGTTTTTATCCAGTAGTCGTTCGTTTACCCATTCTTTTGCTGAACTCACACTTCCAGAATGTAATGGCTCTGCCGTCGTTGGCGTTTCCATTAGTTGTTTCTGGTTTCGTCTGTATTCGACCAAGTGCATGTATGCTACAACCGCACTTTCAGGTGTTCTATAGGTTGGAATGCCTGCTTGAGTAAAGGCCAGTCGCGCTTCTCTCGACGTTTGTTCTCCTGACCAGTTGGTCAAGATATTAAAATGCTTATGCCGAGGGTGAGATTTGATGGCATTAATAACGACTTGAGCAGTTTCAAGAGGATCAGAAACAGCAGAAGGACTATGCATAATCAATATCGCATCTGCACAGTCGTTATTCATCAGTGCGTTAATGGTATCAATATAGCGTTTTTGGGTTGCGTCACCAGACAGATCAATTGGATTTCGAGCACGCCAGTTGGATGGAAGTACTGCTTGTAATTGCTCAATGGAAGCGTCATCAAGTGTTGCGAGTTGGCCACCACGTTCAATCAAAGTATCAACGGACATAACAGCAGGGCCGCCGCCATTGGTGATGATCGCTAAACGCTCTCCACGAAGTGGCACAGAATGCGTGAGTGTTTCTACCGCGGCAAAAAGCTCATGCGTATTGCTGACTCGTAACATACCAGTTCTGCGAATAGCAGAATCGTAAATTACGTCAAGTGTATCTCCGTCTTGCTGCTCAAAAGTATTCATCTCTTTAGAGCGGCCCGCTTTTAGCACCAATATACGTCGGTTACGTGAAGCGGCGCGCGCAGCAGACATAAATCGGCGAGCGTCTTGGATATTATCAACATAAAGCAGAATAGCTTCAGTGTTTCCATCCATACTCAAATAGTCGAGCAAATCTGCAAAATCGATATCTTGTCCGCGCCCAATCGAAATGAACGAAGAAAAGCCAATGTTCTTATCATTTGCCCAGTCTAAAACCGTGGTACAAACCGCCGCGGATTGTGAGATGAAAGCAATTTTTCCGGGTTTAGCTGCAACAGGGGAAAACGTGCAGTTAAAATTGTGCCAAGGAAGGATGATACCTAAGCTGTTTGGGCCTAAGACTCGAATGTTCAATGATGAGATATCTAAAGGATTAGGGTCATCAGAGATAACAATCGCAAACGGTGTGCCTCTCTCATCTAGCTCTTTAAGCAATTGCTCGTTACGTGAAACGTTCGTACACAAAATTGCAATATCTGGCGTATAGGGCAGGGAAGCTACATCAGGGTAAGCGATCACGCCAGATACGGCTTTATATCGCGGCGTTACTGGCATAATCGCGCCACCAAATCCACTTTGTAGAAGGTTGCGCATCACAACATGTCCTGCTCGCAATGCTTTTTGAGATGCCCCAATAACGGCCACAGAGTTGGGTTTAAAGAGTTTATGTAGTTTATTCATGCTGACTCCTGGCCGTTTGTAAGTCACGTTGGCTTCTCGGTTTCATATCAATCATAAACGAATAATTTACTGATAAAACATCTTCAGACCAGACATTGCAGAAAATGTGTACGATGCTTATGGAGTTTGTGTTATTCATCACATCAAAATCACAGATTATTGTATTTGATGCTTGATAAACGGCCCTGCTATCGGCATGATTTATCGTAATATTTATCCAGAGCATTTGTTACTTCATGAAAAAAATCGCAATCATCGGCTTGTCAGTTCTGCTTTCTGCTTGTGCATCTGAAACTTACATCACGGATGTGACCTCAGAAAGTTACCGAGAGGACTACAAATCAGATCGTATCTCTAAACCAATTATGGCGTCTGAAAACGCTGTAGTAGAAAAAGACGTACAACCAACTGTTGTGAAAATGACGGCAAAGCCTGAAGAAAAGAAAGTAGTCAAGCTAACGCCAAAAGAGCAGGCGAAGCCAGTTAAGATCGTACCACCAAGTAAAAAGCAAGCTGGCATTCAACGATTCGGCTATACCATTCAAGTCGCAGCTGTGGGTAGCCAAGCTAAAGTCGATCAGTTTGCAAATAAGCTGCCACAGAACGGTCAGCCAATTTGGGAAAACTACAAAGTTGTAAACGGTACTAAGTGGTTCTCAGTTTTATACGGAGACTACGCAACAAGCGCAGAAGCCAAGCAAGCGATTTCGACTTTGCCAGCTCAATTTCAGCAGTTAAGACCATTTGTTAAAAGCATTGATGCAATCAAAAACTCAGCTTACCCAACGCTTAACAAATTAAATTAACACATAAAATAAGGGAGCGAATAGCTCCCTTATTTATTTGCTCAAATCCTATTCGAACAACATTCCTCACATTAAAATTACTGTACGTCACACTTCAAAGGTTTATCATAATAAATAGTATCTTTTGTAGGTCACGGAAAGATGGATTCATGATTAAAAATATTCTTTTACTATGCGGCGGTGGCTCTTCTGAGCACGAGATTTCATTATTGTCTGCAAACTTTGTCGAACAACAACTAAATCTTATTGAAGACGTTCACGTTACACGCGTAGAAATAAAAAACGAAGGTTGGATGACCAACCAAGGTGAGTTGGTTTACTTGGATCTCAATACCAAGCAGTTGTGCTCAAGTGAATCTAATCAAACCATTGATTTCATCGTGCCTTGTATACATGGTTTTCCTGGCGAAACAGGCGACATTCAATCTCTGTTTGAAATCGCAGGTATTCCTTATCTTGGCTGCGGGCCAGAAGCGAGTAGCAATAGTTTCAATAAAATCACATCTAAGCTTTGGTACGACGCTATCGGCATACCCAATACGCCATACTTATTCTTAACGCGAAACGATGAAGAAGCTCACGTTCAAGCTCATAAAGCCTTTGAAAAGTGGGGAAAAGTTTTTGTTAAAGCCGCTCGCCAAGGTTCTTCCGTTGGCTGTTACAGTGTCACAGAAAAAGACAAGCTTTCTAATGCAGTAAATGATGCTTTTGGGTTTTCTGACCAAGTGTTGGTTGAGAAAGCAGTAAAACCTCGAGAACTTGAAGTTGCTGCATATGAGATGAATGGCCAACTACATATCACTAAGCCAGGCGAGGTCATCGCGCCTGATGGTGCTTTTTACTCGTACGATGAAAAGTACAGCAGTTCAAGTCACTCGCTCACAGAAGTTGAGGCGAAGAATCTAACTCAAATACAATTAGATTCCATCCAACACGCGTCAGAGACGGTATTTAAACAAATGAATCTTCGTCATTTATCTCGTATCGACTTTTTCCTAACGGAAGATGATGAGATTTACTTAAACGAAGTAAACACATTTCCAGGAATGACTCCGATCTCAATGTTCCCTAAAATGCTTCAAAACAACGGGCACAAATTTCATGAGTTCTTGGAAGATTGTATAAACAGTGCAAAGTGATTAACGTTATCGAGACGCGTTTTATGATACAAGTTGTTTTCTAGAGCAAGGATTATTCAAGCCGTATTTGAATATTGCTCAGTAGCAATTATGATTATATCAACGCATTAAACAGATGACTCAGTGGTATGGCGATTTCAAATTATAGAGGTTTTAACCTGCAGTCAGTCGGATCAGATGGCAGTGTTTGGAAGGTTAAAATCAAGAACCACGTTTTACAGGGCAGTTTGACGGCGGTAAAGAAAAGCATTGATTGGTGGTGTGACACCGCATCGATTATTGATCCCAAAGAGTTTGCTTCACTCGGACAAAGAGTGCAGCAAACTGGTGTTGCAAAATCAGAGGTCTTTAACGGCTATACTATTCAAAACGATACAGGCCAACCTAACTCTTGGTACTGTATGTTTAATGGTAAACTGATTAAGGGCAGTAAAGCCGCTATTCAACGCCATATCGAAGCTTATTTGGTTGCAAAGCAAAAAGCGATGCAAGCTCAACAACAAAAGAAACAATAGAATGACTCTGGTATATTCAACAGAAACCGGTCGAATTAAACCGGAAGAAGAAAAAGTATCTCGCCCTAAAGGCGATGGTGTTGTTCGGATTCAGCGCCAAACGAAAGGCCGTAAAGGTAAAGGCGTATGCATTGTTACAGGTTTAGACTTGGATGATGCACCTTTAAAGTTATTAGCGGCAGAACTCAAAAAAGTCTGTGGCTGTGGTGGCTCTGTAAAAGATGGCAATATCGAGATTCAAGGTGATGCTAGAGACAAGATCAAGGCACATCTTGAAAAGAAAGGCATGACAGTCAAATTAGCCGGTGGCTAATTTAATATTTCCAGTAAACAAAAATGGCGTCTAAAGAAATAGACGCCATTTTTTATAAGTTGCTAATTGAAGAGCAAGCAATCGTAGATTGATAGATTGATATTAGCTATTTTATGGTAAATAGATTATGGTTAAATTAGAAAAACAGCTTTCAGGGCATTATATGTACAAATATACGCTCATAGATTTTGCCAAGAAAGTAAGAGGGGTTATAAAGTTAACGTTCTAATTTATCTAGCCTTAGGGTAAGTACGTGTACAGAATACTAATCATTGTGAATTTAACATAACACATATAATACGCACTGACTTTAGTTTTAGTTACACCGATTTACGCTCTGATACTTCCTGATTTAATTTCGACTCAACAAAATATAAGTCCTTGTTTTGTCAGTCGCATTTTACTTAAGTTTGTTTTTTCTCTCTCTAATGCCTCATTAACATCGCCACCTACGCGTTTTGGCCTAAGTCGTGATTTGTTAAATTTTTCGGCTTTGCCACACGAAAAAAAATTTTAAGAATATAAAGAATTTCGAGGCACATCACATGACAAAAGAATCTTTCACCACGTTGTTTTGGCAAAACTTCACGAGCATTAAGCACGGCGCTGAGTTTTTTCACGTAAAACCTGTCACCGTTCGTCGTTGGTTAGATGGCCGCATTTTGATAAATCCAATGGCCGAAAAGCTACTTTTGATTAAAAGTCTCGGCTTTCTTCCAAACGACAATCGTTGGTCAGGATTTAAGATTGATGAGAAACGCGCTGTGTTGATTTGTCCTGACGGTCGGCAACTCAGTCCGACAGAGTTAAAGGAGCAAGCCCTTTGGCGTGATGAATATAAAGAATTGGTGGCTCGATATGGTCACATCGAAGCGCCTAAGATTACAGAGCTACAATCTACACCACACCCATTTCGTGGCGGTCGCAGAAATACAGCCCCGTGGATACCTACAAAATTCAGAGGTAACAAGTAATAAGTTCGGCTTTCGATAACTGAAAGCCGTTAGCTAATCCAATCGCCCCAGTTTACAGTAAGGCCGCCGATTACTACCTGAACGATAATTAAGAAAAAAACTATCTTTGAGTAACGCTTATGATAAGTTAGGTTTTCTGCCTGTATTAGCTCGTTTGTTATTCTTTTTTCTTGCTCTATTTCTTTCTCAAAATCTTCGATGTCATATATTATTTTCGACAAGTGTTCCGCTAAACTTGCTCTATAAGACGGGTACTCTTCAATACGAGCACTTTGCTTAAAAGATTCGATGGAGCGTTTTAGTTCGTGCAATCTCAAGCTGACTTCATAAAGGTTTTTGTACAAATTACTAAGAGATTTCTTCTTGGGTAAGATACTCTCATAATGCTTGTGGGTTTCTATATATTTTTTTGTAAACAGGAAAATAAACGAATAAATATTATGTGATTCCGTGGCGTGCTGAGGGCTATCTCTGTACCCTCGACTCGTATCTTCATTGTTATCACCTTCGTCCTTTCTTATGTATATATTATCAAAATTAAGATTTAACGCAGGAAGGTGACAAAACATTACTTCACCTTTGTTATTAGATAGTGGAAACGAGTTCCTTTGAGAGAAACTATCAACTAAAAATATAAACTCGTTATTCGACTTACTGACACTTGAGTAATAGTCACGAGACTCGTCAAGAAAAAAGTCAAATGAGATTGTCGTGTTGTATTGGGATAGGTTTTTTAAGTCAAGTTCATGCAGAACGTTGTCAATATAGTTGTTGGCAAATTTTCGTAAACTGGCTAGGTTACGTTCTAATTTTTCGTATGCTTTCCCTCTATTGCTATTACAAGCGAATGAACCGAACTTCTTATTTAACGGGTTTATTGTCAATGGGATGTCACGACTTTTCATACCTCGAACATCTACATCTTTAAGCAAAGTGGTAGTAAATTCATTGCAAACCAGATACATAGAAAGGTATATCTTTCCCTTGCAAAAAGATAAAAAGTTAACCGCACACCCTTCAAAATAGTCGGACTCAATATTAAGTTTTATTTGTTTCATTAGAAACATTTCCCCGTTTGTTTTCGGGGTAAAAACTCCAAAGTGTACCCAAGAAGCTCCTAATGACCTTTGCTTTGTTAACGAAACGCCCCTTTCCGAAAACTTTTCATTTTTCGTGAGCCAATTGGATAGCTTCTTAGTTGCTTGGCTATCGAGCTGCACTAAGCAATGAATGCCTTTTGCTGTCCACTTTAACTGGGGATCAAATAAACTAATTGAATTTAATTCGTCATCATCGTTCCTGCCTAAATCGTAAAATAGACCTAACTCTCGTATCTTTTTAGGGAAAATATAGGGGTGTTTGAGGACGAACTCACAGAAGTTTACCCTCAAGTTTTGTGAAAAGTTCATTATTTACCTACAGTCGCGCTTATTCGTTGTATCTAAAGCATATAATAAAGAAAGCGGAACCTTGCTGCTAGGCTCCGCTTTCATTTCGTTTTGTCTAACTTTCATTGTTGCGCGTGGCCGTTAGAACCAAAACACTTTCTCGCACTTCTTGCAGCCCTTGGGTTAACTGCTTATTGATGGCAATCTGGTATTTCAAGTTCATACCCATCAAAGCAAATAGCACAAGCGATTCAGACGAAAAGCCCAGACCAGATAAGGCGTTAACTAGGGCGCTCTCCATCCAAGCCCCCTACTTTTTTGCTTGGTTTCCACTTGTCCGGCAACGCTTCATAAGCGCCAATCACGGCGGGAATCGCCAAGCCAACCGCACCGCCAAAATTGACGCCCGTGTCGGTCAATTCCACGCTGAATAAATGGCCGTAGCCCGTCGCCGCAGCAATGACCGAACCTAATAACGCAAAGCCTTTTAATGTTGAACGTTCAAACATACTTTTTCCTTAATATAATCAAACGTCATATGACGCTATCAATGACGTTTTCAACGACGTTTTAAGCTAACTCGACACCTTTCAGTACCGTGTGTTTGCTGTAATGGCGACCCACTTCCATGATGCTCATGGCGTGAAGCACTTCGACCAGCAACGGCTTGTTGTTCACTAAATCAATGCGCTCATCCATACCAACGCCCACGCGACCCGCGACAAAGCGTGCATAGTTGGCCGTGTGGTTTTCGTTTGGTGGCGCAAAGCGGTGAATGATTTCGGTCAGCGTGTGCAGTTCGTGGCGTAGCTGATAGTTACGCAGCAAAATCGCTCCCGCACGAAAGCCCCATTCGGGCGCTTTAAAGGTTTCAAAGGCTTTGTCGCGTGACGGCGTCACCTTGCCTTTCCACGCATTAGAGGCAATGCGAATGTTAAGCGGGTTATGGATGCGAATCCCGCGAACGCTTGATGTGGTTGAGGTTGTCATAGTAAAGGCTCCCATTCCTAAGAGTATGATGACAAAGATAAATAGCGGCATAACTACACCGCTTGATAGTTGACTGAGTTGAAGTAATTCAAGTGCACGGGCGTTTTTGAGTAGTACGCCATTAAATGGCCGTGCGTTTGAGTGCCTACGGTATCCCCGACCACACTCACCGTTTTGTAGTCGGTCTTGGTGATGGTCGATGGACTAATCGGCGCTTTCGTGGCGGTTTCCGTGATTTGGCAGTTACAGAAAATTAGGTGTTTTTCCATGCCATACGGCATTGGATAACGCCCCACATCCACGCTAACGCCCGCGATTAAGTCGGCTTTGGTGAAACGTCCGAACGACTCCACACAACGCGACGCTTCTTTTGCGGTTAGGCTTGGCGTTAAATCTGGCACGATGTTTTGTTGGTCTGGATTCAAGAACACGCCCGCGCCAGTGAATGCACAACTTTTACCGCCGTTGTTCATGTCCGACTCAACAAAAAACGCATAAATGCCCCCTGGCTTAAACTTCAAACCATGTAACCAGGAGTGCACAAACTTGGCAGGCTCAGGACGCTCCGAAAAGGCTTTGCCAACGTAATCAACAAAGTTGCCGTTGTGGTCGAGCTCAACCACACCAAAACGGTGATAAACCGTATCGTCGTGCATCTTGAGGTAAGCCGAATAAGACAGGTCTTTGCGCTGCGTCTCGCCGTTCTCGTCGTTGTATAGAATTTCACTTTCCATTGGTGCACTAAACACGCTGAAATGAATCACCTTGGCATCACCAAATCCCATCAAGAAAAACGCCGCCTTTGCTGTCGGGTCGCGCTTTTCTACTTCGCTGCCAATGGTGTTATAAAACGCACTGTGAGCGTAAGACGACGCGGCTTTGACTTCGACGCCCCATCCAAACGGAGCCGGACGGCCAAAGCTGCGGCCTAAGTGCATTTCGCTTTCACTTTGGTTCGCGTAAGTAAAGGAGCCAGTTGTCCAACGGGCGTAAAAATCCGTTTGCCAGTTGATGTCCAACTCAGCCGCCGAAAAATCAGGGTTAACCAATAAGTTTTTAGGCGGTTCCCCGCTTGCTTGCGCCTTGGCGTCGTCGATGCAATCGGCCAAGTATTCAATTTTGTTGCGTGGGTCGCCGTTGGGTAGATTTTCTCGTACTTGTCCCATGCGTTAAATCTCCATAGTAGTGACGGTGTCACCCGTCGTACCTGTTAAGGTCATGTCGGCCGTGCTTTCAATGGTGATGCGCTCGCCCGCTTCCAGTTCAAACGCATCAATAAACACCGAGGCGCTATTGGCTTTCGCCGCCTTAATCGTGATGGCTTTGCGCGTGGCGTTGTGTGCAATGTTGTGTGGGAACACGCTCACCGCTTCGGTGATGAGGTTTCCACTGACTTGTTCATCGACTTTCACCACTTGAGCGGCTTCGAGCGTGACCGCGGGCAGTGCGGATACTTCCACCGATGGTAATGACGTCACCGCCAATTTCTGATTGGCTGCCAGTTCAACAGCAGGCAGCGCAGACACTGCCAGTTGTTGATTTGCTGCAATGTGTACGGCAGGCAATTGGCTCACCGCCACTTGCTGATTGGGCGCGATTTCTACCGCGGGTTGCTGTTCAATTACCACGTTCGGCAAGGCTTGAACCACCACGCTTTGACCCTCAACAGGCGGCGTGAACATCCCAAAGCCAAATTGAATTTCAATCTGGTTATCGGTGCGACTTGAGATAAGCAAACGCCCAAGGTGCTTACCCTCGCCCACGTTAAACACCGACGACTTGCCAAGCGTGACGCGCTCACCGGACGATTCACGATAGATTTCAATCTCAGCTTGCGCCGCTTTCAGATACAGCCAATTACCATCTGGTGTTAGCGGGATGGCTTGACCCGCGATTAGTTGCGTGTTCATCGTTTCTTCACCATTACGTAGCCAAGCACCAACACAAGCACGATTGCCAGAACGACCATCATCTTGCTTGTTTCGACTTGCCCGCCGTCTTGTTTGAATTTCGCCAAGTCCATCATGGCTTGTAGATTCTTCGAGTTTTGTGCCGCTTGGTTGCCCGCCAGTCCCGCCAACATATCGAGGTTTTCGCTGTTGGTTGAGGCATAGGTCGCCAAGGAATCGCCCGCAAAGTCGGCCACTTCATCAATGGCGGTTTCGGCAATGTCGTGCGTGGTGTCCATCGCTTCAAGCGAAATGCGCTCATTGCTGTTGAGCATCTCGCCACCAAACTCAAAGGCCTGTTCGCCAAGCTCCATGGCGGCATTGACTGCGCCGTGGTCGGTCATAGTGGTGTTGATGGTCGAGTTATTAACACCCGAAATCGCTACACCGAGGTTATCGCCACTAATGGCATTCTGACCGCTGACGTTAGTGGTGTTACTGGTATTACTCGATTTTGATTTAGAACTACCCATTTACTGCACTCCCAAATCCAAACGAATAAAGTCGCCGTCTTGCTTGGCGGTCACGCCAATTGAACGCACTAAACGCGCCACACCTTGAAACGCCGTATCCGCAGATAGCGATTGCATCCCCGCCGCTTTAACGACATTAACCAGTTGTTTGATGCCCGAACGCAGACCACGACCCGCGACGCCCCACAAAAAGTAGTTATCCCCATCACGCTCACCCGCAATGATGAGATCATTTTCATTGCTGATTAGGCGATACAAACTCACGCGGCCATCCTTGACCGCTTTGCACAATTCAACATACGCATCAGGGCAAGCGCGAAACGCGGGCTTGAGTTCACCAAGCGCACGTTTCGATTGCGTCACGACTTCAATTACTTCTTTTTCCATAGCAACACCGCCGCAATCACAATCACTACAAGAATCATCAACGTGGTGGAATTGCCCCCGCCCATGTTGATATTGCCTACCGAGAGGCTGCCACTTGATTCGCCATCGGCACCGCTGACCGCGGGACCACCGTTGGCGCTAATTGGCATCGAGCCGGAATTGCCTAAAAGCCCACCAATCATAATTTGAATCCTTTCTTGTACAGGACATAACACACCAGAAGCAGACCGAGCACCCATCCGATGCGGTCAAAACCGCCCGAAACTTTGATGCCCGCCCATACGCCCACCGCACCTGCAATCAGGTATGGAATAAACGGCATTACTTCTTCCCCTTAGCGACGTAGAACATCGCCAATAACAACAGTACGAACAGCATTCCCATCATTAGGTGCGTGGTGGTCACCCCCGCAAACGCGGAGGTGTACACAGGCTCACCCGTGGGTTGTTGGTAGTCGTTATTGTGCTTTCGCTGTTCATCTGGATTGCTGGATTCGACGCGTTGAGCTTCGTTCTCAATCTTTACGCCGAGCCAGTCTTTGCCCAAGTCGGTGACGTCGGTCATCAGTTCGCCGCCCGTTTCTAAGACGCCATCCCAAATGGAACCCCACATGCTTTGCTCTTGCGCCATAACGCCCCCTTACTGCGCGGTAGGCACCGCCACTTGTTCGATGGCTTCAATCAGCACCGGAATACTACCCGCCGCCGTTTTTTCCACTTCAAACGCCAGTTGTTTCATGGCCGCCGTTGGTAAACGTGCTTCGCTACCAAAACCGCAACGCGTGAAGTCCATCGAGAAGAAGCCCGCATTTTGCTCACGACCCGCCGCGGCTAAGTCGTAGGCGTTATCGGTCTTGTTCACGTTGAGTTCTTCACGTTCATCACGCAGGACGCGAACGCGTTCAATGGTGTTGTCTTTGAGGTGCAAACGCTTGATTGACAGCGCCGCGCTACGCTCGGCAAAGTCAAACGGTGTGCGACCACTCGATGCGGCGTACCACGTTTGGGAATAGATGCGCGGCATGTAAATGCGTTGGCTTTGCGCCGCCGTGGTATGAGCACGAGCGCGAATCATTGGTGCCGCGGCACCCGTTTTGGCTTTTAGCTGGATGTACATAAACCAGATTTCGCCTTGCAGCGTGACTAGCTCACCTGTACGGATACCCAGTTTGGTACGCATCGACAAATCCGAGAAATTCAGCACGTAGCGACCCGCTTGCACGTATTCTTTCTTGTGCTCTTGCAGGTCGATAAGGTCTTGAGCTGTCACGTTGACGATTTCACGGCCGTTCACTTTCACCGTGATGCGCTCGATGTCTGCCGCGTCGAGAATGTCCGTCACCAGTTCAATGTTTTGGTAAGTTGGACCCGATACCAAGCGCAAGGTGGCTTGGTTGCCCCAGTTCACACCCTCAACAGGGTCAAGCTCACGTGGACGCGGGTTAAAAGGTTGTTTTAGTGCTTCCATTAGAACCACCCATTTTCGCCGTTAAGAGTTTCACGCACTGGATTGAGCACGCTGATGTTGTTGATAGCGGCAATCACGATTAACGTGATAATCAGTGCCATCAGTAGGTTTTTGTGTTGCTGTTTCATGTTGTCCCTTTCGGTTGTACACGGTTAAAAAGTGATTTCATGAAACAGGGAAACGGACAGGCTTGGAAGTGAGAGCAACCTATAGGTTAAGTGGTTAACCTATAGGTTGGATTTAGCGTTGAAGTGTTCCGGTTAGACAGTTGAATGCGCCTTTTTCGACGTTGCCGATACCGTCACGAACCAATAGATATTCGGCAATCGGCTTACCAATTGCGGCTTTGTTGTTTTTGGCTGACTTCAAGCCCGCCAAAGTATCGACGCACAAGCCCTTTTTATCGGCGAGCCATCGAGCATCCGCCATCGAGTTGACCGCACCAATCCACCATACAGGTGATTGCTCGGTCACGGTCTTGGGTACTTCCTGCCCGCGTTGGAAAATCGAATGCAGTACAAGCCCATATTGACGCCCACCGCGCCACAATTCGCCCGCTTTGCCTTTGAGTTTACCGGACGTTTCCACGCAGCTTGCAAGCTCTTCGATGATCACATGCAGTTGTTTAGCGTCGCCATTACCCACCGCCCACACCGCGGCACTGAAGAACTCCAATTCCTCCGAGCAAGCCCCATCTTTGGGGATATAAGCCAACTTGAACGACTTACCGCGTTTACGTGCCATCACCAAGGCTTTGATGAACGCCACGCGAGAACTGGTTTCAAGGCATTGTTGGCCGCGAAATTTCGCCCCCGCGTAGTTGCGGTAAGGGTCAAAAAAAACCGCTTGCGCGGCTTTTGGTACTAACCCCAAGTGCTTAACGGCCGAGGTTTTACCCCCGCCCGTGCCCGCCACGTAGATGACATGCTCGGCATCGTGTGACGGATTGGAGTTGACCGGATTGGGGAATTTAAGCGGCGTCTTTTTCTTTTTGCTCACGCTGTTTTTCCTCCTCTATCGCTAACAGCTCTTTTTGGTATGCCATGGTTTTCTTGGCACTGTAGACCAGCGACAACACCGCCAAGCCTAAAACGGCTTCTTGCATGTAGTCACCAAACAACGACGACACGCTATCACTGTGCTTTTCCAAGACAGGCAACGCGGCATCAATCACCGCCGCTTTGCCTTTTTCATCAAACTCAAAATCCACACCGGAAATAATCGACGTCGCTTGTTCGGCAATGGTGAACAGCACCGACAATGCGCCCTCGAACATTTCACCCGCGGGTTGGTAGTTGTCCTCGTTGGCCGCTTCGGTTGGTAAGTCGGTTAACTCGCTGACTTCGGTTTGTTCCAGTCCACTGATAACCGCGGAAAAGTCGCCCCAATCATCTAGCTCTGGTTGGTTTTCCATTTCATCCTGCATTGACTGGCTCTCCTTGTTCGGTATCTGGTTCGGTTGGTTTCTTGGTTGGCATCAGTTGACGAATCGCCCAAATCAGCAAAGCGACAAACGCAATCCCTGCCAAGACTTTTTTAACCGGAAACGGCGGCTTTTTAACGGGCGTTGGTGCGGGTTCGGGGTCGGTTGGTGACTCGGTTTCAACGCTTGGCGCTTCCACTTGTTCAATTACTTCAACGCTAGGCGTATCAGTGCTTGCAACGGTTTCGGGTACTGGTTCAACCGTTGGCGATTCAGTCTCAATTGTGACGGCGTCACTCACCTCTAACTGTTCAACCGATTCAACCATGTTGGTTTCTACAAAAGCGTTAATGCTCTTGCTCATTGGGCTATTGCCACAGCTCGGACATTTGTAATACAGCAGCCCTAAATTGCGCCCGTTTTTGGTGGGTTCGCCCTCGGCAATGAGCTTGCCCTCACCGACACGATGCACGGTAGAAGCCGAGCTACAAACGGGGCACGATACGTGCCCGCGAATTGGGTTGGGATGTTTACTCATCGGCGACCGCCTCGACTGTTTCCAATTGCTGCATGTTGCCTTTGACACAACCGCGATACTTTTCACGCACCTTGTTGTTAAGCTTGGTAAGCTGTTCGATTTGGTCGAACAGCGTCGGATTCAAACCAAACGCTTCAAGCGAAAAATTACCCGTCATGAGCATCTTGCTTGCACGTTTGATAATCGCGTTGGTGTCCATATTTTTAAACTGGCTCAGTTCGTTTTCCACACTGGCGTTGAGTTTGTCGGCCGCATCGAGCGCGGCCATTGCTTGCTGACATTCTTTGAGAGATAGCATTTCCATTGTTTAAGCCTCGGCTAGTTCTTCATCGGTGTTCGGTTTGTTCTGAATCTGTTTATTGACTTCCTTCATCCAGACCAACATGAGGCGCCAAAACACGCCGCCTTTGCTGCGCTTCACTTCGGCTTCCATTTCTTGGGTGATTTTGTCGATGTTGCTCATTGGGTTGTCCTTACCTAGTTGCTGAAATCGTTGTCGCAAGCAATGCCCAAACGGGCTAATGAACGTAGTGGCAATAATCATGGTAAATCGCCATGTCATTGCTCTTGATTATGTTGATGTCCGGCTCTGGCGGCCGCTCTTGTGCTAACTGATTTTTCCAGTCGGCTTGTCGTAGTTGAAATCGTTCAAACTGTTCTTTGTAAAGGTCGGTGGCGTCGTCACGAGTTAACGTCAAATCATTACCATCACGCTCGGCGGTACACTTCATCGACCAACCACGCGCACCGCGCGCCCAATACAAAAACGCCCCCGCCTTGTGTTTGGATTTTTCGCCCTCAAACACGATAGAAAATTGGTTCAAGCTACTGGCGAACGTGCCGCGACTCTTGATTTGGTTGCGAATCTGGCGTGCTTCGTGGTCTAGCTTCTTAATCAAATGGTTAAGCTTTTGAACGGCATCGTGATTGCCTTGTTTGCGGTTGATGTCGATAGCGCGAATCGCATCTTGCTTTTTGGTTTCTTTGCGTCGGATTTCTCGCTGCATCGGCTTGCGCCATTGCTCCAACATGTAACCGCACTCTTTGATGATGCCCGTCATGTTGTCCACTTCGAACGATGCCAATACATCCCAATCAGGGGCACGGCTACAGCGTGCGATGTTGTAGCGATTGCCTTTTATCAGTCCTTGGTCGGCGTTATCGCCCTTGGCCGCGTAACCTACGGCTTTGATGAGGTACCCCGCCGCCGCTTCGCTGAATTTGATTTTCTCCAGATGTGCCATGCCATTGCCCCAAAGCTGCTCGATGCGGTTCGCCCATCCTGCAAAGTGGTGCTGTTCCACTCGCCAATTCAGCAGCACATGCACATGGGGATTAGGTTCACCATCTTCATTCGCCGGAGATTCCGCGACCCAAATGTAATGAAAATCAAACGGGTTGGCGGTTGGTCCATGAATTTCTTTAACGTGCTTGATACCGTCGTCATCTTTCCAAGCGGCTTTAAGCGGGCGGCCAATTCGACCATTCACTTTGACTTTGTCACCGTCTAACCCAAGTGACCCCGCCTCGCTTGCGGAATATTCAAACCCGCGTTGGTACATTTTCTTGAGGCCATTTAGAAAGCGGGATACTTCGGCACCAATCGTGGTTTGGATTGGGCAATATGGCAGCCCCTCATCCGTGACCGCTTCGCCACCAAAAATGCGGTCGCGTTGCTTTTGCGTAAAAGTCAGAGTGAGAAAGGTGCTAAACCCACCATGACACGCCGCGACATACGCGCCCGATTCAAAGATTTTCTTCACGGCGCGAGGGTTTAGTTTGTCAGTGAAACGCTCACCACTTTGCGGCGCGGGTGCTTCGGACGGGCTTGGGTGGTATTTCACCTGCATTTTCATCTGTTGCGCCCAACCACGGGACATCAAATATGCTCGGCTAGTGCCAATCGGTTGCCATTCAAGGCGGTTGTTTTCGTTACGAATCCAACCTGTTTGCGCTTGTGAGCGTGCCCGATATTCATCGGTCACGTTGTCGCCACAAAACGATTCCGTTTTATGGCGCGGCGGCAGACGTCGAGAACGGGTCATTAAGCGGTCTATCTGCTTGCGTTTTCCGTGTCCGACTTTTGCGCCCTTTGACGAGCCTAGTCTTTTCTGGACTTCGTCCAGCGCTTCGCGCCCAAGTTCAGCACTTTTTAAGGTGCGTAAATGGTGGATTTGGTCAAACGATTTGAACTTTTGCAGTTCACTTTCCATCCAATCACGGTTTGGAGCACTAAAAAAACCGCTTTCGACAGCGGCAATGTTTTTCTCGGTAACGGTAACGTCTTGCGCTAACGCCGTAATAAAGCCCACATCATGCGGGCTTAAAAGTTGGGTAAATTCGCGTGGCGATTGCACGTCATAAAGATGGCTCATTTTGGTAAGTTCTCCAAAGATTGACCAGCGCGAGCAAGCTTGTTTAGTGCCATGTCTAAACTGGTTTTATCAATACGAACTTTCTGCCCAAATGCGCCTTGCTCCACTGAGATACAAGCGCTTATTTCTTTCGATGCTTCAGAAATGCAGTTACCTGCACGCCTTACACTAACGCGTTGCGCTTCGTGCTTTTCTTTGATGGTGTCGAAAACAAGTTCAGCCGCTTTTCTGTCGCACTGAGTACAAGTCGTTGTGCATGGTGCAATATCAAAAATCTTAATGTGCTTGAGGAATTCATGACCGCAGCTAGAACATAGGTAGCGGTATCCTTTAGGGGGTAGACTCATGCTCAAAGTCTCCCTATAAGGAAGAATCCGCGCCCACTTGGGGCGCTTCATCTTGCTTGCGGATTTCGTGTAGTGGTTCGCCGTTGTTTTGCGCACCAAGTGTCGCCATGCGATGAGCGGCGCTAGTAATATCAGCGAGCGTGGCGTCTTTCGCTTTAATACAAGCAACAAGCGTCATACCCTGATAAAGCCAAAGAGAGGCTTCAACGGCTTCAAGCTCAAAACTGTCGAAGTAAATATGAGTTCCATTGTTTTGTGATGCAACAAGTTGGCGCTGATTGCGGCGCGTTTTCCAGATACTCAAATTCATGCTACAACCCCCTGACGAAAACGTGTAGGAATGTAGGTTTGTTTCTTCTTTGGGAATTGCTCAGCGAACTTCTCGCGTAGTTGAGCTATCTTATTGAGAGAGTTTGCCGTTTTGGCAGGGTCTGGATTGGCGCACCCTGCCATATCTGGGCAAGGTAAATGAATTGGGTCGGTAACAGTACGTTCCATGTTGTAGCCTCCGCAAGCTTGTATCATTTATGAACTGATTAAAACGATACACAACATGACCGTGTATGCACACCCTGCGTGCATGGTGAAAACGACAATATGATCCTCTATTATGGTGCTTGAGAGCATGGGAGAGCGAAGAAAATGAACTACACAAATGAACTGTTGGATGCGGTTAAAGCTAAGTACAAACTGACATCAGAGTACCAATTGGCTCAAAAACTAGACGTTAACCACAGTCGTTTGTATCGTTGGCGGAAAGAGCAAAACTCAATGGATTGGGAAGTAGCCTTTAAAATCGCCGATTTGTTAAATTTAGAAGATCAATGTGTCGTCAGCGGTCTGATTGACGATAAGTATAAAAACCCTCGCCTAATCAACGCCTTACATCAAATCTCTGCCGCCTAGTCTTTTAACTGGCGGTTTTACCACACCACATATAATGCGCACTGTAATAGTGATTCCTGTGGACTTGCAATCACTAAGGCTAATCCAGTGCAAGCCATTGAGATTCCTGACAATCCAAGCCCATTAAACTTTTTTGCAATTCCTTCCCATACTGCTTTTATCTGCGGATTATCATTGCGATCAGCGTGACAACCCAACAATGCAATCTCAGGGTCTAAACCTGATTGCTCTGCAAGAAAAATTGCTTGTGTATCAGTCATATAACGCTTTCCTTTGCGGAAATCACTGATTCTCTGCGGCGGCACATTCATATCCGCTGCAATTTGTTTGTCTTGTACGTAACTTTGAGCCTTTTTGTAGGCATCTAATAGTTTGTTCTGATACATACCGCTTCCTCCGTTTCCGTCAGTTTAGCTTATCAATCACCATTTTTGGTGTCTTGCGCTAACCAATTTTGGTGATTACGCTACTAACCAAATTTGGTTATTCAATCAGTATCAGACCGCCTTAGCTATGGGCGTTTGCCCTTGACGCTTTCGCGCTTGGCTTTGGCGGTCGCTCTCTCAACTAGTCAAGGTGGTTGATTATGGAACGCGACAAAACATTTGGACTGTTATGTATGTTAGCTGGGCTACTAGCTATCGCGTTTGTTTTCTATGGTCGCGCGAATTTCGATGCTCCTGCGAGCACTTACGCTCAAGTTCGTATCTGGATTGAAAAAGAGCCATCCGCTATTCCAATGCTTAACGGGTTCATGTCTGACGGCAAGCTTACACAAAACGAAGTTGATGAGCTTCGTGTTTACGTTGAAGACGCACCAAAACGCGCCCTTATTTCAAAAACAGTTGAGGCTCAATAATGCGTGAACTTGTTATTGATTTGGCATCAGGCAAACAAGAATGGATTGATTTTGTTCCTGTCCATTCTTGGGCTTCATGTGAGCACATTCCTGACAACTTATTCGACCATCGTTTTGAGTACGTCGACCACAGGTTCACAACGCCTGAGGATTTCATTCCGTCGGCAGTGAAATCGGCAATGAGTGCGCCTATCTACTCACACGACCTGTCAGATTTTATTGAGCGCCCTACTTCTAACCCTTGTTTGGACTTGCCGAAATCATTACACCGTAACGGCGACTTCGCTCGACATATGACACGCGCTTACACCGACATCCTGAAAACACGCAACGCTTTGGAAGCTGTACGCGCAGTTAACGACGCTCACGACCGTTTGACTGAGCACGGCTACAGCTACGCGATGTCAGATGAGCAAATTACCAATCTAGCCAAGCGCAAATCACGCGACTTTTCTCGCGTGTTAAGTGCGATTCCTCTTGAAGAATCACAAGCGCGTTTTGATAAAGCGGTTCAGCTTCTTGATTCATTAGGCTTGGCATTCTCACCTGAGCAAATTCAATACGCAGAAAACAACTGTGAACTTTTCGCATTGGTGAACCGTGCTCTTGATGAGCATTGGCTTGTTCGTCAACTGCGCCGTAAATGTGCTTACGAGGTTGAATGTGTTGCGCGTGATTTAGCGCTTGTTCAACGCCGTAAGCAAGTTTACTGCTCGGATTTTTCTCTAAACCGTCAACGTGACCGCAATACGTCTAACCGTATCGCGCTAGAAAACACGATTGCTTACGATGAGGCTGACCCGTCTAACTACTTCACACTCAGCGAGCTATCCGCTAAATCGGTTTCTAACGCTGAGATTCGCCGAGCTGAAATGTTCGTTCGTCTGCGTGGCTTTGAGGAGATTGCTCAAGAATCAAATCACGATGCGGTGTTCTTCACGGTTACGGCTCCGTCTCGTTTTCACTCTGTTTCTAAGGGTGACATCAACCCGAAATGGCTTGAGGCTGGCAAGCCCGATGCGAAAGCGGCTCACGCTTACCTAATGGGCGTTTGGGCGAACCTTCGCAAGTCGATTGATAAGAGCAAAATCAAGGTTTACGGGATGCGTATTGTCGAGCCTCACCAAGACGGCACGCCGCATCACCACTTGTTGCTGTTCATGGAAAAATCCGCACGCAAATTTGTGACGTCTGAGTTTCGTCGTCTTGCTATGGCTGACTCGCCAGACGAAAAAGGCGCAAAGAAAGCCCGTTTCAAAGCGGAGGTTATCGACTGGTCGCAAGGTTCAGCCGTTGGCTATGTCGCTAAATACCTGAGCAAAAACATCGACGGTCAACACATTGATTCTGACAAAGGTTCGTCTTTGTCAGGCTCAGATGCGGCGGAACGTGTCGTAACTTGGGCGCGTGTGAATCAAATTCGTCAATTTCAATTTATTGGTGGTCCATCTGTCACGGTATGGCGTGAGCTTCGTCGTCTTCGTGATGAATTCAAAGAGGACGATGCTTTGTTTACAGATTTATCTCAAGACGAACACTTTCTATTAGAAAAGGTTCGCCGCTCTGCTGATGAGGGCGACTGGAAAGCGTTTTGTTACGCAATGGGCGGTGTGTTCGTTAAGCGCAAAGACCAACCAGTAAAAGCGGAATATTCCGTTTCAACCTCTATCGAAAAACTGATTGCTTCGGGCGGTGAATACTCATCGACTCGTTATGGCGATATGGCTCAAGCGCGTTTGAATGGCTTGATGTTCCATAAGATTTTTATCGCGACTCGCTTCCGTACTTGGAAGACCGAGAACAAAGAGCAATTCATCCGTGCTCAACAAGGCATCATGTCTAACGTGGTCGATTACTTTGACGCGCTAGAACGTGAAAAAGAATACGAGCGTATGTATGACGACCTTTACGAGCAATACGAAAAACACCTAGCGCTCTATGACGAAATGGAAGCGCTGTTGCTCACCGACCCTCAGGAAATTAATGCGTCGTGTTGGGTGGGCGCAGCCCCGCCCGACATGATGCATTAATTTCCCTTGGACTTGTGTCAATAACTGTCATTTCAATTTTCAACTAACCAACAACTTAAAAAATAAGGGCAAAACACTATGAGAATGGAAGGTTTAATTCTAGATGCTTCGGACATCGTTCAAGAAACCAAAACAGACCGTAACGGCGAACAAAAGCAAAACGGCAAGCTGCGTCTTATCACGACCAACCCGACAGACACTATTGAAGTACGTGTCTCTCCTGAGCTTTGGGAAAACGGCAAAGCTGGCGAACTGCTCAAGCGCTGTGTGGGCAATCGCATGATGTTTGATGTGGAACACAAGAAATTCAGCTTTGGTAACGATGAGGGTAAACACGTCTCTATCGACGGTTTCCACCTCTACGCCCTACCTCAACTTAATGAAAAGTAAGGGCTAAATCATGACCGAGACGCAATTTGCAGAGCTGATGGCTCGACTCGATAACTTTCAGTTAATGGTGTTCTTAGGCATTTGCTTCTTGTTAGTTGCGCTCGGTTGGATGGTCGGAGGGCAAAGATAAATGCTGTCAATAGAGTTCATGCTCGGCTGTTTTGGGGCAGCATTTATCCTTGGCTTCTCGATTGGTTTCCACATTCTTGGATTCAAGAAAGCGGCTGAGGTTTCAACTTCTTCATAAACAAAACATAGGAAATAAGACTATGGAAAAGCAAAGCAAAGTACGCGCAGCAATGGCTAAGTCTGGCGCAGTAGTAACAACAAAACGTGCGACATTTGGTGGTGCACTTCTTATGGCGGCATCTGGTGCACATGCAGCATTGCCAGATCAGGCAGCGCAAGCATTCGCTGATTTAAGCACGTTTGTTACTGACATGCTTGCCTCTACTTGGACAATCGCTGTTCCACTAACGGTTGGTTTCATCGGCATCAAGCTATTCAAGAAAGGTGCAAACAAAGCAACGTAATTCTAACGACTGCTTTATACACCCATTGGTCAACGCCTCCGAATGGGGGCGTTATTTTTCACGAGGAAGATTTACAAATGAACATTAAACAAAGCATAGCGTCACTGATTATTTTATTGGGTGTTTTGTTTAGTGCTTTTAGTGTAAGTGCAGCTCAACCTACTTACGCTGTGAGGGATGTTATCGCTTATCCAGACTGCAAACTGTCTAGGGGGATGAGAGTAAATCCTTATTCTTATGTCTCTTGTTATGAAAATAAGTTTGTTCGATACAAAGACTTCTCCACTAAGTCATGTTACATGGATAGCGATGAGTTCGGCTTACGTATAATGTGTAATACCGACAGCTCTTCTTTCCCGAAAATTCAAACTGTATGGTTCCGTCATGATACTGCTAAGTGTCCAGCTGACTATGAAATGATAGAAGATGGTGACGGTGTCACCTGTGAACCTATCTTTCCTGCGTGTGAGTTTGGTGAAAACCCTGACGGCACTTGTATGGATGCTTGCCAGTTCAAGCAATCCATCAATGACACTCAATCACTTCATTGGTCGGCTTATGTTTATGGTGAGCAAGTCACGGGGGCATGTTATGGCGATTTTGGCGCAACCCGTTGTGAGCTTGAGCGTATTCCAAATGACACTACGCTTTGTACCGATGTAGATTCGGGCGAATTTACCCAAAACACTCGCTGTCACGGTAAGTTTCAATTCACTGGTAATCAGTGTGATGGTGGTACGCTGTTTTGGGGTAAAGATGGTCCTGACACCCCTATTATTCCTGATGACCCGATTCACGACCCTGACGACCCAACGGGTGATATCGAAGACCCTAGCGTGCTTCCTGACGATTCAACCAATACAGTGAATCCACCGGATACCGAAGATGAGCCAGAAGTTGAAGACCCTGACACAGATGAAAACACTGACACGGCAGTAGTTGGTGCAATCAAAGGGCTTAATTCGGATGTGAACAAAGCACTCAACGCGCTAAATGTCGACCTCAATCAATCGAGCGCTGATATTCAAAACCAAATCATTGCGCTTAATGCGTCGATGGTGACTAACACCCAAGCGATTCAAAAGCAGCAAATCAACGACAATAAGATTTACGAAAACACTAAGGCGCTGATTCAGCAAGCTAACGGTGACATCACAACGGCGGTCAATCGAAACACCAACTCTGTTGGTGAGGTGGTTAAGGGACTCGATGATTTGCAAACCACTAACGCTGATGGATTTGCGGAGTTATCGGACAAGCTCGACGACCTCAAGCCTTGTGAGCCTACCGAGGAAAACAACTATTGTGAAAACCCTCATGGTTTAGGTTCTGATTATGTCGGTGATGTGCTGACTCAAGCGGATAAAGCCGTGTCCGGTGCGATGAATTCCTATGAAAAGACCGTGACCGATGCGGCAAATGATTTGATTGAGAAGAATCTAACGGCTGAATCTGAGGGGCATATTAATGCTATATCGGATTCGTTTTTGAGTGTGTTACCTAAGCCAACGCCCTGCATGAATCTATCCTTGCCCACGCTTGGCGGTGGTCGCGCTTCTATCTCTTGTGAGTTTTCGCAGAAACTCAAAATGATCATCTCAATTCTGATTTACATCTACACGATTAAGACGCTTGTTGAAATCTTGCTGACTGAGGTCACGCCTGTACCAAGTAACAAGCCAGGTTCGGGGAGATATTACTAATGATTCAGCTATTACCAATTGTCAGTACCATTGGGACGGCGTTGCGCCTCCCTGCTCTGGTTGCCTTTATCTCTCAGATAGCAACCACGTTATTTGGTTGGTTCTTCATTGCGAAAGCACGAAACGTCACGATTAACTTGGTCATTTTAACGCTGCTAATCGGTTTGACCGTCACCCTCACCTTGGCAATTTACACCCTTGCAACGGGTCTGTCTTATGTTGCGCCTCCAATGTGGTCACAAGCAGCGGGTATGTTCATCCCTAATAACGCCGTGCCTTGTGTGAGTGCGATTTACTCGGCGCGTCTGCTGCGTTGGGTGTGGGAATGGAAGTTCTACGCGATTGTGAGGGCGGCGTAATGGCATCGGTCTACTTTGTCACGGGTAAGCTCGGCTCAGGCAAAACACTAACGGCGGTCGGTAAGATTCGTGAGGCGTTTATGCGCGGTGTGCCTGTGGCGACAAACCTCGATATCAACTTGAAAGAAATGCTTGGACGCGATAAGCGCAACACTCGCCTTTATCGCTTACCGGACAAGCCTCAAGTGGAAGATTTGATGGTGATTGGTTCGGCAAACAAAAGCTATGATACCAAAAAAGACGGCTTGATTGTGCTCGATGAGTGCGGAACGTGGTTTAACTCGCGCACATGGAACGACAAGAATCGACAAAAGTTAATTGATCACCTTTTGCATATTCGAAAGCTTGGATGGGATGTCATTTTCATCGTTCAAGACATTTCGATTGTTGATAAACAAGCGCGTCTTGCACTGGCTGAACACACCGTGTTTTGTCGTCGTTTAGATCGTCTTCAAGTCCCTATCATCTCGACTGCGGTATCCGTTATGACACTCGGTCAACTCAAGTTGAAAATGCCTAAGCTGCACGTTGGCATTGTGAAATATGGTGACAACGCAAACTCACTCACCGTCGACAAATGGATGCTTTGGGGCACGGACTTATACAGCTCTTATGACACTAAGCAGATGTTTAGAAACAACTATGAGGACGGCGTTTATTCAGTATTGCCGCCCTACTATACCCACGGACGTTACACTGTCCCGTATACGTTGAGAAATATCATGCGCATTACGAAAATCTATCTCCGCAAATACTCTCGATTCAGTGTGTTTGCGGCAGGTGTCGCCGTCTCGTTTGCGGTGTTCACCTTGGTTGGTACGCCGAACATGTCGACGGAACCCGAAACGGCTCAAGCCGCGGTGCCTCGCGAGTCATTGAGTGACTTGCTCGACGGCTATCGAATCGAATCTTCAATGAATCCCCCAAACGTTGCCCCGTCTTTTGTGTTGGTTAAGGACGATGTGCGTCTGTCGTCGTCGCAACTATACGCAAAAGGCTTTACGGCTCAATCTAACGGCTCTTGCTCCATTACGGTGAGTGGCAACGGTCAATCATTCAAAGTCATGTGCTAGGGAAAAAGGTGCGCTTTATGTCATGGATAATCGCAAAACTCACAGCTTTTCTTTCAAAAAAACAAAAAGAATATTGTTGCGCCGGAGGCTCACTGTTTGCGCGCTCATTACTTACCATGCGCTGTGGTAAAGTTGAGAAACAAACTACGGCTTGTTCCAACTTTTCCACATCCAGCATTGCTGCCTTTCTGCTCGCGTGCACCCTATTTGGCTCTCCTGCTTTTGCCGCCACCTCTGCGCCCTTTGAGGCAAAAAACACACCGATTGGAGACTTTGCATCGTGGTTCTCGGTTCACACTGGAAACACAGTTGTGCTCGGTCATGGTGTCACTGGTGAGGTCAGCTTTACCGCACCGGATTTGAAAGATGAGGACTATCCAGCCTTTTTCCTTTCGGTACTTCGTGCGCACGGTTACGAGCTTACGCATGACCACGGCGTTTTTACCATCATTGCCGATGCTAACAAGGTGGAGACGTTCGAACCCTCTCAAGTGAAGCTGTACTTCTTTGAGAATGTTCGAAATACCAAGGTCGTTGATTTGATTTCCTCGATGCTTGCTGCAACGCAGAATCAAACACTGAACAACAAAGCAATTAAGAACTACAAGGTTGAAGTGCTACCGACCACAAACAGCATTATCGTGACTGGCTCTGAGAATCAATTGAAGCACATTGATGTGCTCATCAAAGGGATTGATAGACCACAAAAGCAAGTCTTTATCGAGGCGGTGATTACCGAAACTGAGCTCGGTGATTCTCAAGAAATCGGCGTGAATATGGACTTGGCACTGAGTGAGGCTGGCTTTGTTTCGCAGCCTACCGCAATTAAGAAAGCCGTTGATAACCTGCTGTTCTATGAAGGCGGTGATTTCAATGCGCTTATTAAAGCCGTGTCTAAGAATCAAAATACCAAGCTCTTATCACGACCAAACATGTTTATTATGGACAGGGAGCGTGGTTACATCACGGTTGGTCAGAACGTCCCGTTCCTCACCTCGTCTGAGGTAACTGACGGCGGTAATCGAGTTCAACAAATCGAACGTAAGGACGTGGGTGTGTCACTTGAGGTAGTACCGCATGTGATTGGTGATCATGTTGTGTTGCAGATTATGCAAAAGTCCGACTCGGTAACGGATTCCTCTATCGCATCCGACATCATCACCAATACGAGAACACTGCAAACCGTGGTCAAGGTCAAAGACCGTCAAACGATCTCTTTAGGAGGTTTGATTTCTCAAGAGCAGCGTGATTCGGTAAGCGGTGTGCCGGTCTTAATGGATGTGCCTTTGCTTGGTGCTCTATTCCGGTCAGAAAAGACCAATACGGTAGATAAAGAACTTAAAGTAACGATAAGAACCACGATACTTTGAGTTAAAAGAAAAGCCGAACAATTGCTGTTCGGCTCTGCTTTAGCTGTACTGTAATACGCTTTCCAATTCTCTACACTTTATTATCGTGTCACGTTCTAACACGGTTGCGATATGTGTTTTGTCATAAGAACTTCTAGCTTCAAACCTAAGTAACGGATGGTGTCCGTTAAGTGCATTGTTTACGTATATGTCTCGCTCTTGTCTCTTCTTCTGCCTATGAGATGAATCATCTAGCTCTATGACCGCCAATACTTTTGTGTCTCTATCCGTTATTACGTAGTCCATTCTTTTCGCCCAAGTTCGAGAGTTGTCTTTAAAGTTGGTCGGTTGAACTAACGCCATCAATGAAACTTGACTATGAATCACGTATTCATCAGGTATAAGCTCCTGCAACACGCTATAGAATCTGCGCTCTGTCTTGGTAGCCAAGTATGTACTTTTCTTGTGAGGTACAGAATTAGTCTTATTTCCAGTCTTCGGCAGAGGTACTTCGACTATCTTTGGGTTCTTTTCTACAGCTTTTGGCTCAAAAGAATGTATGCTGTTCGGTCTTCTAACCGCTGCACCTTGTTCCCATTCGTTAAGCCTACGTTTAGGTTTCTTACCCTTCTTTGTGAATAGATACACAATACACGCTAAGGATATAAGTATCAGTAATTCAGGCACTTTCTGTTCCTTACTCATAAAAAATGAGTGCATGGTAGCATATCATTTCTGTTCAGTGCGTTATTGAAATTAGCTTTTATAAGCTTCAACGTGGTTAACAGAGATGCATGCATATCTTTTGATTATCTACCTATATAGGTCTCAGCTCTCACTTTACTTTTCAGTTATATCCATGACTCTCTACGAATTTTTCGTCACTAGCTGATCTATTCCAGTATTTTTTTGTTATATTAAGCATTAATAACTGTCAGTACGACGAAAAAATCGTCAGGAGCATCGTATGTTAATACGTTTCAATACCAGTAACTTTAAGTCAATAAATGACGAAGTTTCGTTAAACTTAACTCCATCAGGAAGCGTTCGCAGACACACACATCATGTTTCTAAAAATGCTGGGTTTTCAACACTTCGCGGCGCTCTTATCTATGGTGCAAACGCCTCCGGTAAATCAAACTTATGCGAGGCAATGGAATTAGTATCAGAACTTTTACAAGACGATAGACGGGTTCCTATTGTTCCTTTTGATTCCTCAAAACCTTCTACCTTCGAGTATGAATATATAATTAATGGTGCCGCTTACGCTTTTGGCTTTTCTTATAAATCGGGAAAAATCATAGAAGAATGGCTATATACTATTGATGAAAAAGAAGATTTTATTTATAGATATGGTTCTGATACCGACTACAAGCTAGAAGTTAATAGTAAAATAGCAGACAAATTAGATTCAGAAAGTAATTTATATCTAAAATTCTTATTTCGCTCAAGAGATGAACAAAAGTTATTCATGTCAGAGTTGATAAAAAAAGAAGATGAACAAATAGAAGAACTTCTAAACTATATCAAAGAATCTGTACGATGGTTTTTGGGTTCACTTGGAATCATTAGCCCAAACTCTTCTTATATTCAATTTGAAGATGATTTGATTGGTGATGAGAATTCAAAAAAGTTTTATGAAACTTTTTTAAAAGCATTTGATACGGGTATAAATGGAATTGATGTTTCTCAACATCAACTAGATGAATTAGATGACGGATTAAAAAATAAAATTCAACAAATAATAGACGATGATATTGACGACTCTGATGAGAAATGGGGATTTGTATTAAACCTACCGACTCGTAGATTAAATATAATTGTAGGGAAAGATAATAAAGTAGAGAGGATTGATGAGGTTGTATTCAAAAACAGCGCTAAAAATGCAAAAAAATCCTTCTTCTCTTATAATGAGCTCTCGGATGGCACTAGAAGATTAATCGATCTAATACCTGCCATATACAAAGCAATTTATCATAATAAAGTCTTTGTTATTGACGAAATCGACCGAAGTATTCATCCAATAATAATAAAGATACTTTTAGAATTCTTCTATAATGAAAAAGTTAATCCTAATGGACAGTTAATTGTTACTACACACGATACTGGAGTTATGGAGCAAGAATTTCTTCGAAAAGACGAAATTTGGTTTGTCCAAAAGGAACACGATGGAAGCACTCTCCTTTATGCTCTCGATGAATATGCATTAGATATTCGTAATGACAAATGCTTAATTAAAGATTATTTAAATGGTCGATATGGTGCTGTCGTCAATTATAAAGTGGCTAAATCTATTATAAAGGAGCTTTATGATGGCAAGGAGTAAAACTTCACGTGAAAGAAAGTCAGAGCAATTTACTGCTGAAAAAGTGATAATTGCCCCAGAAGGAGTTTCGACCGAAGTTGATTACTTTAATGGTATTGTAGCTTACTTTAATGAATATAAAGATAACATTAGTAAACGCTTTGAACAGCTGATTGAATTGTGTGTTATTCGTCGTGGTCAAATAGAGACTAACGAAGCTGACACGCAATTTGCCATTGGAAACAGTTCACCAGATGCAGTTGTAGAATACGCATCATCATATATATCAGCCAACCATCCAGAGTACGATAATGAAATAGATAAAGTTTTCGTAGTAATCGATAAAGACAAGTGGGAAGATAGAAAGTTAGCTTCTGCATTATCATTGTGCAAACAAAAAAAGTTTGACTTAATAATTTCTAATCCTGCCTTCGAACTTTGGCTGCTTCTTCATTATGTTGATGTATCTTCACTATCAATTTCAGAACAAGAAAAAATAAAGAATAATGAAAAAGAAAACCCAAGAGCACAAGAAGCATATCTTAAAGTGCTTCTAAAGTCCTATGTAACTGGGTTTTCTTACACTAATATTAAACCTAGCGATTTTCTTACAAGAACAAATATAGCTCTTTCAAATGCCCGAAAGCTAACTACTCCAGAAGAAGGCTGGGAAGGTGGTCCTTTTACTCAATTACCAAGAGTAATAGAACACTTACCAATGACAGACTAAAACAGAGGCTCCTCTCGGAGCCTTTTCTACATCATCTTTTTTAGCTCTCGTGCGTATTTTAATATCCGCCCAGCCGCTTCTAAATCAGTCAATGCTCCAATCTCTAACAAAGCTATCCCCGTTAAAACCTGTTGAGCTGTAACCAATTGACCTGTAGGCAACTCCAGTCTGTCGTAATGCATCTTAAACTGTTCCCATTGTTCTGATGGGCTTAACTCCCTTCCTTTTGTCATTCTCATCAGCCGTTTACATTCAGGCGGAATGGTTTTCCCCCTATCCCATTCTTTGACCGTCCTCACAGTTTTTAAACAAAGTTCAGCAGCTTGTTCGACGGATAAACCACATTCAAATTCACGAAAAATATAGTTTTTAGTCATTTCGTGATACTTCATTGAATTGTCCCTCAAAAGAGAGACATTTTATAGGACTGGCATATGCAATCGCATTCAACATAAGCAGATATAATGCGAACTTAAGAGTTAGAAGATTAGCATTGGTGAAGTCAGTTTAGTTACACCGTATTTGGCTGTTGCTGCTTTGCAAGCTTCATCAGCTGTCTTGTATGGGCCATGAACTTCGATTCCACCACAGCGACCACTTCTGTATCTGACACCATGCACGTTGGTTTTGCATCTTGCTCATTCAATATGAGACAACATGGACACGCATTTGCTTAACCCAAACGTGTAAGTACTATATTATCTTTATAGGAACAAGGAATCTATTAGATATAAACTCTCTACTTTTCAATCTATACCTAGATCTTTCTTCATATGTTCACTCAACTCGTTAGTGGTTCTTACATTAATCTTATGTTTGCAATGATGGATTCTCAACTCTTCACCAAATAATTTTACTAGTGATTTGGTATACAAAGTACTAATATTATTTATTATTCTATACAATGTATCTTTCTGATAAACAGATCTTTTCGAATTTTGTATTGCAGTCTTCATATTTAAATATCCTCACACTTTTAACTTTATAATTTAAAGAATCAATTTCAACTTTTATTATTACTTTTTCCGATATGGAATGAGTCATTATCAATGATGCACAATAAATAATTAAATCACCCGAATCCAACTTAGTAAGTTCACGAGACAAATTTTTTATTTTTAAATCTTTATTTTCTATATTTAATCCGGTTGAGTTAATTCCTTCAGGATATCGGTTTAACTTAATATCCAATATGGTTTTATTAAGATAGTAGTCTGCCATTATTTCATGGCGGCTTTTAAATATCATTGTCCCCCTCCGATGATGCAAGTTATACTTTCCCACCAGTTAAAAGACAACGTGACTCAGAGTTGCAAAAAGGTAACAATCATGGAATTGATGAACAATGAGCTGATCTGCTTTGCAGCCATTTGTAAACGCCTCTCTCTTACAGATGCATCAAAAGAACTTGGAAAGTCTAAAGCTCAAGTCAGCAGGCAGCTAGCAGCATTAGAAAAACAACTTGGCGTAACACTCGTCCACAGAACAACAAGGAAACTCGTTTTAACTGATCATGGCGAAAGCATTAGAGAGCTTGCTATCAAGACGTTAGAGAGTTTGCACGAGTTAAATTACAGAGCTAGCTCGTTGAGTGAATGCATTGATGGAAAGTTTAAAATCACAATGCCCAACTCTATAGCCTCTTCTATTTTTGGTTCTGTTCTTAAAGACTTAAAAGAACGATATCCAAAAGTTGATTTTGAAATATCGTCAAGTAACAATGTAGAAAATTTATTAGAAAGCAATGTAGATTTAGCGATTAGGCTTAATAATGTTATTGATGACACTCTTATTGCACATAAACTTGGTGATTATAGTGATGTTTTGATATCTAGGGTAAGTAATGCCAACCACAAAACACTATTAATCTACAAACATCATTCGAATAAGGAATCAATTAAAAGTCAATATACTGATGTTATCGAAGTTGATAACACCTCTATTTTAATAAACTTTGTTTCTGAGGGAGTTGGGGTTGGTGTCATTCCAAACTATCTTGTTAAAAGTAACTATATAGACAAAAACATCCGAATATCGCAAACTTTTGATATAGAACGTTCCATGTATATGGCCTACCCTTATCAAAACCCTTTGCCAAGAAAGCTAGCCGAGATATCTACTTTTATTAGGTCTGAGTTATCACAAGTATTGAAGAGTGAGTCATTTTAGGGCGGTTGTTCAGATTTAGAATTTTGCGTTGTCTACTCAACTAGGCCTAACGCTAATCTTTGTAACATATTGTTTCGGCGGTATTTATTAACACCCCCATCTTTATGCTTGCTATCACAATGTGGGATGCTCTTCCGCTTTGTTATCAAGGTTTTGCGTGGAATAAATCACGTGGGGTAAATGATAGATTGACTTACATTAAAATTTTCATCAAAAGCAACTTTATATAAAATTGATTTCATACCAATCTATGTGTATCTTCTTCCCATATCCCCACAATAACCAAGGAGAATGCCATGGATAAGCTACTCGCGTCTGCATTAGAAATTAAGCAGCGAACTATGGTGACTGGCTTTTTTGCTAGAAATGGATTCAAAATCGCTATGACCGATTTTGATGATGTCACTTTTGAGCGAGAAGGCGTGCAAGTTAACGTACATTTTGATCTGCAGTCAAACGCGGAGTCTGCATCTGTTTTATCTCATGAGGCATCAATCATTCCTGGCTAAAAACTTTTATTATCACCGATACACCAAGCCGAACATAAACGTTCGGCTTGTTAGTGACAAAAAATGATGAGTGCGAACAAGAGTTGTCGATCACTCGTCTAAATAGACGATTAATAAATCAGCTTCAACCTCGTTCACAACCTTTGGTATCGATGAAAAAAAGCGACTCAATAAGTTGTGATGATGACCACATACAACTAAGTCTATCCCCTCTTTTTTGACGATTCCCGATAGTTTTATATGAAGATCGCCGATTACTACCATGGTCTCGTTTACTGGATATAAGCATTTATCAGCGAGCTCTTGCAGCCTTCTTTCCAATTCTTGCTCTTCCTTCGCTTCCATGACTATGCGATCAACATCTACGTAAACAAATGAGAGTTTGCTGCTTGAGTTATCTGCTTGCATTATTGCTTTTTCGATAACGGCTTGGCTAGATTGAGATAAGTCGACAGCAACCAAAACGTGCTTATAACCCATCATTCCTCCCTAGGTTAGTTTTTGTTCTCATATTAAGTCTAGTCCACATAGAGCGAACACAACATCAAAACTACTGCTACATGATAGTTAAAGGAGTTTAGTGTAAAACAGGCAAATAGTTTTCATTACAACCTTGTTGCTTCCTCTCATCCAAAGATCAACGATGTTTTTCCAATTTCTTCTCTAATTATCGGACTATTTAACAGGAAGGATGCCAGGAAACGTTACGTTGTAATGCGCGTTACTGCTCTTGATTTCTACTACTCTTGAGGATTCATATTACCCACTTCAACGTCGCCTAGTTTAGTAAAACTACTTTAGATTAAGCATATTCAATATGTAACGCTCCGCTCAAATCCAGGAGACGTATTTCGGCTAAAAAAGCAGCTCAATAAGATGAATTTCGATTCATCTATTACATATGTCTGCGAGTGCTTACTGTTCTTATATCGCTTATTTAATAACTCTGGTTTAATTATCGTTATAAGTTACGGTGTCTCTTTTTTCTTTTTTTAGCATAATCTTCTGTCTGAGAACGAAGCCCTCTTGGGCTTTGTAATTAAATTACAAGATCAATCGCGACCAATATGGTTGGCAGATTAAAAGACCGAGGTAAACAATTGATATAATAGAGTTTAACTTATAAGTTCTTTAAAAAATGCCTAACTACCTGCACTGTGTAAGCCAAGGTTAATATGATGAGGTAAAATTTTACTAACCCGCTATTTAGTTTTAAAGGTAATTGCACAAGATTACAATCATAGAGGTATAGTAAATTTTAGTTACAGCGTAACCAGGGTGGTGTTTGGGAGTGTAAAGGAATAGAAAATAGAAAGGCAAAAAAACAGGGCGTATGCCCTGTCCATGAATTGATTAGTTTTGTTGCTGTTGTTTTTCTGCGTACTCAGATCGAATCCGTTCTGCAACAATTTTGATAGCTTCTGCAGTACTTGTGCCCTTCGCCATCAATTCTTGAATTCTCTCTACAGCTTGTTGTTGCTCTTGGTGAGATAGAGGGGGTAAATCGTCAAACATAAAAAGCTCCTCATTTTGAGGAGCTGACTATAACGATTCAATTAATAGGTCGCAAGGAAATTAATGGATGCACCCATAGCGTTCTCGTTTGTGTACTGAGCTGCGATATCCAATTCGAACAACTTAAGTGGGGACAACCCGATACCAGCAGTAATGGTTCCTTCGTCATTACTTCGAGCTAAGTTCTTCATATACCCTGCTCGTAATGCCATTTGACGCAAAATATCAAACTCAATACCAGCTCGAATCATCTGCGTATTATCATCAAAGGATGAAAAACGTTTTTCTTCGTTAAGATCGTAGTCAACACTCATCGTAAAGTAATCGGCAACAATCCCTGCCCCAACGGTGTATACAGGACGCATGCTATATTCGTATGATTTTATCGTATCGCTGCCATATTGGAATGATTTTGTTTTAACGTCTCTTCCGATCAAATTTTTCGCTGAAATACCGAGACGATATGGGCCAAAGAACCAAAGTGCGCCTGCGTCTAAGTTAAACATCGTTTCCGCGGTCTCATTTTCACGTAAGTCTTTAGTATCAAAATTCTGAAAACTCGTGGCGTATGAGTACGTGTATATACGCTGAAGTTTAGGAGTAACACCAAAAGAAAGGTGTTGGTTCATGAAATTAGTGTATTTAGCAAGTGAAATACCAGCTTCAGCCACGCCAATAGAAACACCTTGTACATAGCTATCATCTAATGGATTAGTACCTGAGGTATCAACATTTGGTTGTACGAATGATTCAGTGTATAACTTACCGTATGCAGTTGCAGATAAGAATTTGTTGGGAATACCAATGGCAACGACACCACCAAGATCAAAGTCTGTCTTTTTCCCATCGATAGCATCCATCGATTTTTTGATTTCATCGACGTCTGCCAATTTGCTGATGCGTTCGATCTCATCAACTAGATCATATTGATCATCGTAGCTGCCACCAAAACTTGGCACGATCATGCCTGCATCGTCATTTCGGCGATAAATCGCAGTAAGAGCGGGGTTGAAAAAAGGCGCAGTTAGATAAGTTGCTGATACGGTACCAACGCCACCCATTGCATCACTACGAGCCTCTATCGCATAAGTAGCAGCAGAGGCAGCATTAGTGAAAAGAATAGTAGCAACAGAAGTGGCAAGAATTTTATATTTGTTTTTCATACTACACTTGTGATTTTAGTTCGTCCTGAACCTTTATCGGCACAAGTAGTATTTCTTTAACTATTCTTCCTGGGAAAGATCATAGGTTCGGCTAATAGTTTGAGCCTGCTCAACAATTATATCGCCCTGCCAACGGCGACTATTGATACTTACCGCCAATACGTATCTATCGTTTGGGACACCCGCTAGCTCCAATGAATTTGGATAGTTAGACTCGTAAGTCTTTTTCCACATTTGCTCGTACTGGCCATCAATGTAGTCATACAAACCGACTTCAAGTTGCGGTAATGGACAATGGGGATTACGAAGTGCGCTCTTTTCTACTTTCCAATTCTCTTTAGATGTCCAACGAACATATTGAGAAGAGTTTGAATCTCCAAGTATTACCCAAGTTCGATACTCTTGTTTATCAGTAGAAACAACGGTTAAGTGATATAAACCAGCTTCAAGTTTACCTGTTAAGTTATAGCGTTTCGAGTAGCTACGCTCGTTGGCAAGTTCTGTCCCGCTCGGCTGTTGTTCATAGCTGAATGAACTGTCCGCGGATATAGAATCATCCACCCATCGATTAAATGAAATATTTTCGATGTCAGTTGTAGCTCTTAGCTTGATTACCAATCTAAATGTATCTCGCCCAGGGCTTTGAATAGTCTGACGAATAACGTTCACACCACTTATCCAATCAGGCAGCGTTACACCAGTGAGAGCCTTGCCACAGTTTTTAGATAGTGACTGACCAAGAAGATCATTAAGGTGAGGAGTCAAATCTTTACTTGGTTCCGTTTGCCAGAGTTCAACAAGAGAGTTGAACATACCCGCAAGATCATCTTCAAGTAAGTGTTGATGTGCCTGTGTTAAAGGCGTGTTAGTTTGAAACCAGTCCATCGCATGGACTGGTTTCACTAACGCTAATGAGACAACTACAGGGAGTAGTATTTTCATTACGACTTATGCTTTCATCTTGTAGCCAACACCACGAAGTGTTTCAATTTCCAGTCCTGGCAGTTTTTGACGAAGCTGTAGTACATGTGTATCAACCGTACGTGTTGTCGGGAAATGATTGTAACCCCAAACGTGGTCAAGTAGCTCATCACGAGTAAACACGCGACCTAAGTTTGACGCCAAAAATAGCAGCAAATCAAACTCTGTTCGAGTAAGCGTAATTAGCTCGTCTTTATAAGTCACTTCACGAGTCGAGCGGTCAATCTCTAAGTCTTTTGTAATCACTTTATCAGCGTTGCTTTGTTCTGCTGAATCCGGTGCTCGTAGCTGTGCACGGATTCTCGCAAAAAGCTCCGCCTCAGCAAAAGGCTTTGTTAAGTAGTCGTTCGCGCCGGAATCAAGGCCTGCAACTTTATCTTTTACGGTAACAAGTGCCGTTAACAAGATAACTGGTACGTCTTTAATCTGTTTCCATTCTGGGAGACATTGTACAGAGTCACCATCTGGGAGTTGGCGATCGAGAATTACCAAGTCAGCTTTTTTCCATTGTGGCTCTACGTCTGCAATACGCTCCACATGTAAACACTCATATCCTGCTTGTTCCAGGCTTACTAACAGGCCGTCAGCCAAGTTTTTATCGTCCTCAACGAGAAGCAGTGTCTGTTTCACAAGGTATCTCCAATATAAAAGTTGTAGGTGGTCCCATTAAGGACATTTTTCCGCCCATGCGGCCTACCATAGATTCAACGATTGTTAATCCAAGTCCTAACCCGCTCTTACTTACGAACGGTTTCTTCAAATTTGCCCAATCTTTAGCCGTTAGGCCTCCTGCATCTCGGACTTGGAATACTATTTTTTCTTCACTAGTTGAGACATCCAATTCAACCGGTGCGACACCGTACTTAAGCGCATTACGAAGCAAGTTATCGATACAAGTTCCTAACCAGTACACATTAACTTTAGCAGCCACATCTTCATTGATGTTAAAAAGCACGGCACTATCAAATTCTTCTTCGATCTTAAATTCTAACCAATCTGCAACGGATGGTACCCAGTCTGTTGCAAGCATTTGGTTATCAGATTGCAAATAATCTTTACTTGCTTCTGCCAATTGACGCAGGCGGCGCGTATCTTCACACAATCTGCGGAATTCGTCATACACACTTTCAGGCAAATGCTCGAACTCTCGACGAAAGCCTTCAACCGTTAGTGACAGAGATGCAATCGGTGTTCTGAGCTCATGCGTTAAAATTTGCAACACGAGCATTCTACTACGTAGTTCTTCTCGCTTGCTATTCCAACGGTACACCGCCCAACCAATCACCAAAAGAATATTGGCGATTACCAGTATGATCATACTGATCCGCAGAACTTGCGAGTGATCTTCTACATCCCAACAAATATTGCCTCGTTTAACAAAGCAACTTTTGCTTTGAGAGGCTAGAGCGTATGACAGACCCGCATTCGCTACGTTCTCTTGCCAGATATCTTTCTCGAAAACAAAGTAACGGTCACCACGTCTTAGCCAAAGTTCGTTACCTTCAATAAACATGCTCGCGCCTGCAATCAAAGCATTAATGGCGTCGTCATCCATGTTTTTCAAGCTTTCTAGCAACTCATCCCCTTCCTCGTTATCACGCTCTTTTATATGCATGTACTGAGATAGTTTGGGTTTGAGTTCTGGATACTTATCCACATAACGTGCCGCGTACGTCCCACCACCAGGGTGAATGAGACCACTACGCGAGAACCAACGAGGTGTCAGCTGCGTCCCTTTACAAATCGCTCTTGTAAATACTAAAGGCTCAGTAATTAAAGGACTTAATGGTAATTTGCCACGACAAGTATTCGCCAAGCTGTAAAGCTGTTGGATATCTTTTAACGGATAGTCAGACGTTTGCGGCAGAAGCGAATCTGGCGCAAGTAACTTGGTAGGATAATTTGATTGCAGAATACGAATATCGTACGACTTAAGAGCTACTTCATAGTTAAATAGCTCTGTAAACGTATCTATTCTTTCTGGTAGTGAATCGGAAAATGCAGGTGCCGAAAAAAGCGGCAATACAGTTGCAAAACCGAGCAAAAACTTTTTAATCAAACTGTTACCGTCACTTGTTACATTAGCCAAAACTATACATCAATCTACAAGCAATTGACATCTGCTAACAGAAGGATTTGCATTACTATAACATTGAAACGGAACAAAAAAGGGCCAGCGATTGCTGACCCTGTATAGTTTTAAATCAAGAATGGTTAAAGTGCTTTAAAAATAGACTCAACACTTTCTTTCGCATCACCAAATAGCATTGATGTATTTTCTTTGAAGAACAGTGGGTTCTGTACTCCTGCGTAACCAGTGTTCATTGAGCGCTTGAATACCACTACGTTTTTCGCGTTCCATACCTCCAATACGGGCATACCAGCGATTGGGCTGTTCGGATCTTCCAGTGCGGCTGGGTTGACCGTATCGTTAGCACCGATAACCAATACGGTATCGGTTTCTGCAAAGTCATCATTGATTTCATCCATTTCAAGAACGATATCATACGGTACTTTTGCTTCAGCGAGTAACACATTCATATGCCCCGGTAGACGACCCGCTACTGGGTGAATCCCAAAGCGAACTTCAATACCTTGTGAACGAAGTACATCAGTAATTTCATGAACAGGGTATTGTGCCTGAGCTACTGCCATGCCATATCCTGGAGTGATGATTACTGATTTTGAGTTCTTCAACATCTCTGCAACTTCTTCAGCCGTTGTTTCACGATATTCGCCCTGCTCTTCGTCACCTGAAATCACTATCTCTTGACCAAAACCACCGGCAATAACACTGATAAACGAACGGTTCATTGCTTTACACATGATGTAAGAAAGAATCGCACCTGATGAACCTACCAAAGCACCTGTTACAATCAATAGATCATTTGCGAGCATGAAACCTGCTGCCGCTGCTGCCCAACCTGAGTATGAGTTCAACATAGAGACAACAACTGGCATATCAGCACCACCGATTGAAGCGACTAAATGGTAGCCGAATGCGAACGCGATCAAAGTCATCACAATAAGAGCGAACATGCTGCCATCTGCTTTTACGAAGTAGATCATAAGAAGCGTAGAAATAACAACCGCTGCGAGGTTCATTTTGTGCTTATGAGGCAGGTTAAGTGGCGACGAAGAAATCACACCACGCAGCTTACCAAATGCGACAATTGAACCGGTGAAAGTTACGGCACCGATGAACACACCCAAGAATACTTCTACAAGGTGGATAACATGCTCAGCATGTGTTGCTGCTTCTGGCGCATCTAGGTAACTGTTGTAGCCAACTAAAACCGCAGCTAAACCTACAAAGCTGTGTAGAATCGCAACCAGTTCTGGCATCTCGGTCATTTCTACTTTCTTCGCATAGAAAATACCGATCGCACCACCTATCGCCATCGCGATAATGATCCAACCAAAACCTTGCGCATCTGGGCTAAAGATCGTCGCTATCAGCGCGATCGTCATACCAGCGATACCGTAGTAGTTACCATTACGAGCAGACTCTTGCTTTGAAAGTCCCGCCAAACTCATGATGAAAAATAATGCAGCAACAATGTAAGCTGCTTGTACTAATCCTGCAGACATTGTGACTCCTATTTATCTTTGCGGAACATTTCAAGCATACGCTTGGTGACGGTGAAACCACCGAAGATATTGATACTCGCGATCAATACGGCAATAAAAGATAGGAATGAAACGACGCCATTACCTTGTCCAATTTGCAGTAATGCACCAACGACAATAATGCCAGAGATAGCATTCGTTACTGACATTAGTGGAGTATGAAGTGCATGGGTAACATTCCATACTACGTAGTATCCGACAACACACGCTAGAACAAATACAGTAAAGTGAGAAAGAAACGCTGCCGGAGCAACCGATGCAACCCATGCAAAGGCTCCAACAGCCGCTGCCACACCAATAATTTTCTTCGTTGGAGACGTAGGTTCTTCTACTTTAGGCTCTGGCTTCGCAGGCTGTTCTTGTTTCACTTGCGGCTGAGCTGAAACCTGAATTGGTGGCGCTGGCCAAGTAACTTCACCTTCTTTCACCACGGTAATGCCACGGATAACAACATCTTCAAAATCAATATTGATGTTGCCATCTTTCTCTTTACACAGCAGTTTTAGAAGGTTAACAAGGTTTGTCGCGTAAAGCTGAGAAGATTGTGTAGGCAAACGACCAACCATGTCAGTGTAACCAACAATTTTTACCCCGTTATCCGTCATGATAACTTGGTCTTTCACTGTATATTCACAGTTACCGCCATTAGCGGCTGCCAAGTCAACAATTACACTGCCCGCTTTCATGCTGTCGACCATTTCTTTGGTGATCAACTTCGGCGCAGGTTTACCAGGGATGAGCGCGGTCGTAATAATGATATCAACATCTTTAGCTTGCTCTGCGTATAATTCTGCCGCTTTTTTGTTGAAGTCATCAGACATTTCTTTTGCGTAGCCATCCCCAGAGCCTGACTCTTCTTGAAAGTCAACGGTCAGGAACTCAGCGCCCATCGATTCAACTTGCTCTTTTACTTCTGGGCGGACGTCAAACGCACGGACAATGGCACCTAAGCTACCTGCAGCACCGATAGCCGCCAAGCCAGCGACGCCAGCACCCGCAACCAATACTTTCGCTGGAGGTACTTTACCGGCAGCCGTAATTTGACCTGTAAAGAAACGACCAAACTCATGAGCTGCCTCAACCACTGCACGATAACCAGCGATATTAGCCATCGAAGATAGCGCGTCTAAGGCTTGTGCACGTGAGATACGAGGAACGGAATCCATGGCAAGAACGTTAATGTTCTTACTTGAAAGTTGTTCCATCAACTCAGCATTTTGAGCCGGCCAAATAAAGCTAACCAGTGTTGATCCATCTTGCAGTAACGCAATTTCGTCAATGCCTTGCTCATCATCCACAATTGGCGCATTAACTTTTAAAATAAGGCCAGATGCCCAAACTTCTTCACTAGAAACGATTTTCGCACCAGCTGCTTCATAAGCGGCATCATCGAAACTCGCTAGCACCCCCGCTTGGGATTCAATCGCGACATCGAATCCCAATTTTATTAACTGCTCAACCGACTTCGGCGATGCAGCCACTCGCGATTCACCCGCGAGTATCTCTTTAGGTACACCGATTTGCAAAACGCATACTCCTTGTATACATATCAATAAATTAGTCCCAAAACAGAGCGTCGCTCTACTCTAATTCTTTTTTATTTCTATCTGTTTACCACGCAAGACAATTGCAAACGAAAGATGATGTTTGGGGACACCCATTTGCACAATAACACCTTGACTAACAGCCCTGTTATTATTCTGTTTGTATCGAACGCGTCTCATTACTTCAAGTGTTTTGTAATTTAAATACTAAATTTCATTACATATAACGCTAAGTAATGAATGATTGTCGCTCTGTGCTCGAAAAATAACAACGCAACACCGTACTAGACTGAGGTCTAACCAGGTAACGATTAAATACTGACTTAACAGAGATTTAAGCGTTAAAAAGAAAGAACCACTAGCATATACACTAATGGCTCTTTTTAAGATGACTGGAATCAAATTGCAGTAAATTGCTAGTCGAAGATTTTATCGCCCATTTGATCAATAAACATTTGAGATTTCTTCAACATAAGGTCATTGGCATCTTGCTCTGAGCCAAGTAAATCGGAGCGAATAAACCGATGTGTTTTCACTTCATCATTGTCATGCTTTTCTATTCGACCAGCGATGCGATATTGTCCGCCCTCTGAAAGGCTCTCTGGGTAAATAAAGAAACCTTTATACTCAACTGGCTCGATAGTTTTAGCTTCAGCGGTTTTCTCACTACCACCAAACAAACGCGAAAAAAATCCCACGATTCCTCCTTGGGTCAACTCACTAGTCAACTGAGCGACTCTTACTTGATATTAACGTTAAGGATCGGTTTTTCATACCAATCCAACTCTTTGTCATCATCATAACTAGTATGGGAAAAAATTACAGGCACATCATACTCTCGGTTCTTACGCCTGTCTTCTTTCACCATTTCTGCGGCGTTTTTCACCGCTATATCCGCGCTTTGCTTAAACTGGCTTAATTTTTGTTCAGGAAGTGAAGACAAAAAATCAATATCATGACGGATATAGACAGGCTTGAGCTGGATAAGCGCAAGGCAAGCAATATCGGCTAACTGTTCGTTGTCATACTGTTCTAAAAATTCGGGCAAACTGAGAACCTGGCCTACTAATGTTTCCATGTAATTGTGCACATCTGAGCTTATCTGCATCTGTAAATCTCCTTTTTCCTATGAAATGAGTATAGCAACGACTTGTTTATAACAACTTATTGATTGCTCTTAATTTAATCAATCTCTTTCTTTTTGCCGTAATGTCTTCCAAAATACTTGGGAAAAGGAACAAATAGACGTATTCTTGCTAGTTCTCAAAGTTCGAAATTCAATAACGGATAAATATCCATATTGATAAAACGATTTACCTAACCAATTATATAGTCAACTATTTTCAGGCAGTTTGTAATAGATGTCCTCATCGTCAATGACTTCATCAGGCTTCAGATTCTTATTCCCTTTTTTGCTACTGGGCATAGTGAGTTCGGGCATGGACAGCATTATTCAGATGACTCAGGCAAACTGGGGCATTGCCGCAAACTTGCCGTACATACTATTAGGTTGTGCGCTACTCCTTTGTTATTCATTTAAGCAAGGCAGAGAGTCCATGGTGTGCTTGGCAATGTTGCTAGCCTATTTCGTGATACAGCACCGCCTACAAGTCCCGCTTCAAAGTGGTACCGCTTTACTTGAGCTAACCATTTTAGCCACGTTACTTCCTGTCTCGTTTCTTACGGTATTTTTGTTTAGTAAAGAAGGTTTTGACTCCAGAGCCATGTTGACTTACATCTTGATGTTAGCAATGTTCGCTCTTTGGTCTTATCTAACGCTAGCATATTACGTTGAAGGAGGGTTTGAACAATGGACAAGCGGTATTTTATTTATTGTACCGACGGTCTCTAAACTGCCTTTAATTCTTGTTTTATATTGCGTGGGTATTGTCTGTTTTCTTGGAATCCTTGTTTTAAAGAAGAATGAAATTATCCATGCGATGACCTACTCTGCCATGGTATTGGCGTCTGCGACGTTCATTTTCTTTGATGTGCAGTACATATCAAGCACCATGTTTACGCTAACAGGGCTGCTTATCATTATTTATGCCGCTTCCGCTAGCCATCAACTGGCTTTCACCGATAGCCTAACGCTGATTCCGAGCAGACGTGCACTTGATCTCGATCTAAAACACATGGGTAAGAAGTTCACGATCGCAATGCTTGATGTTGACCATTTTAAAAAGTTTAACGACACCTACGGTCACGATACTGGTGATGACGTTCTAAAAATGGTCGCTTCGCGCCTCACTAAAACCCCAGGCGGCGCAAAAGTTTATCGATTTGGCGGAGAAGAATTTACCATCGTTTTTAAAGGCAAATACGCTGACGAATGTAAGAACTTTTTGGAAGAAGCTCGCAAATCGATTGCAGAATACGAGATGATATTACGCGATGAAGAATCTCGCCCTGAGAACCATAAACAAGGACAAAAACGTCGTGGTAGCAACAGTTCGAAAAGAAAGTCGGTTTTTGTTACCGCAAGTTTCGGAGTTGCTGATAGCCGGAATGGGCAAGCTCCTCTGGACGTCATTAAATTAGCGGACGAAGCACTTTACAAAGCGAAAAAGGCCGGACGTAACTGCATAAAGCTTCGTTAGACCCTCACCAATAGTGAAAGTTAACAAGCTTGTCCGGGTTTAAAACAAAACCGAACTTCCCCATCAGCATAACAACTGCACTCATCGTTGCCACTATCCCGATGTTATCTATCTAATCAAAGGTATAAGGTATACGCCCGATTGCGACATCCGTTCGTATTGTTTGCTTATCTTACTTGAGTTAACTTTAAAAGAATTACCAAAACGTGACAACGCAACAAAAAAGTGGTATTCATAAGACTTTGTTTTAAAAAGAATTAACTACAGTATGTGTGTTTCTTCCCAAAGATTTTGATGTATATAGTGCTTTATCAACGGTTGCATACAAGTCTGATTGCACTTCTTTCCCTGTTGGTTGAAAAACAAAAACACCCTGTGACACTGTCACTCTATTTGACACACTAGAATACTCATGTGGGTAATCGAGAAAATACATAGCCTCTTGTATACGCTCGGCTTCTCTTTCTGCTGTTTGAGTGTCGGTACACCCTAGCAACACAACAAACTCTTCTCCACCATATCGACCTACATATTCCCCAGAGCGACAAAACGTCGCCTTTAGTTGATTCGCAATCGCTTGCAAGCAACGGTCGCCTTCAATATGACCGTAATTATCATTAAACGGTTTAAAAAAATCGACGTCCAATAGAATCAAAGCCATTGGCATATTGTGACGGCCATGCCATGCAACCATCGATTCCAACTTATGGTCGATATAACGGCGGTTATAGAGTTTGGTTAGGCCATCTTCATTCGCTTGCTGAGTCAAAAGTTGATTAACTTGCTCCAATTGAGCTGTCGCTTGCTTAAGCTCTCGTCTCATATGAGCAATACGCTGCATTGCGATAAGTTTAGAGTTCAGTACCAGTTTATCTACCGGCTTAATTAAATAGTCATCACCGCCCGCGTCTATGGCTTTAGCAATCATTTCTGGCTCTTCGTGACTACTCAAGAAAATAATAGGGATCCAATCCGGAAACGTTTCTCTTATATGAAGAGAGACTTCAAAACCGTTCATATCTGGCATTGATATATCGAGTAACACCAGTTCCGGATCAAAACTCTCGTAGGTATTTAACGCCTCTAGTCCACTACCTACGGCTTTTACAATATGTCCAAGTTGCTTTAGACGAATAGCCAACTGCATCCTGTCTAGCTGAACATCGTCAACCAGAAGGATTCGCATCGATGTCCCTGTCGGTTGCATAACGCGTTCCATTTTTAATTATGTCTTTATTAAACATATACCATACTCATAGAGTTGTTGCATTCGACTCATAATTAAGTGCTATATTTTTGTTTGAATATCACGGAATCCATTGCATAAAGCAGTTAGACTGGACGTTACCCTATCTAATCATGGCCTGTGAGCAGAAGTTCAACAAACTCATTCACTTTGGTCATCTTGTGGATTAATGGGTATAGCTATTTGATGCATTTGGTATTAATATTCCCGCCTTTTTGTAATGAGAGACACACCATGTCAGAAGCAACTAACAGCGAAAGCAAAAAAATCGATCTAGCCAGCATTTCTCCAGAGCTACGTAAAGTTATCGAATTTGACGAAGTTCCAGAGCAAATGTTCGAAATGGTTACCTCTATCCATGAAGTGTCTGAAGAAGCGGTACGTGAATCATGGGACGAAATGCCAGCAAGTGCACAGAACATTCTAGACAACTTTGAACAGTTTCATGCTCTAGTTTCTGTAGGCCAAGCATTCGCTGGTATTAATGTGATGGAAGAGTTTCCGACTCTTAATCTGCCAGAAAACATGACAGATGAAGATAAAGAAGAATACCGTGCTCAACTACTTGATAATGTGCTTCACAACTGTGTGAAAGACATGGTTAAGCAACTTAAGAAAGCACGTCGTGACCCACTTCTTAAGCGTGAATTCAAAGAAGTATTCGCGAAGTAATTCCCACATTCTTCTAGTAACAAAGGCCGCACTTTGCGGCCTTTTTTGATCATGAAGCGTAAATCAGTCTAAACGGTTAATGAGGCGCTAGTGCCATATCTTTTTGTGTCACACTGACACCTTTAATTTGTGCAAAAACACGGCTACCAATTTTTAGGTTGAGATCGTCAAGGGCCCACGGTGTGATCGTTGCCCACAAATAACATTTCTCGTCTAGCTTGAGTGATACATTAATACTCTGTTTGTCATCGGCTGCGTTAAACACTTCGATGGAATCGACAATAGCAGGCAGAATATTTCGAATCGACGTCGCCTTGGGCTGCTCGAGCGTGATAGAAACGTCGTTGGCACGCACTTGCAAGCGTATTGGCGTGTCTGGTGTTCCGTCAATCTTTTGCACCCACAGGAATACATTAGGTGCAAGGCTGATACAAGTCAGTGCATAACGTTCATGATGTTCAGCAATCCGGCCTTCAAATAAGCTGCTTTGATCTGAGAAAGATTGCCATGGACGCATAGCATGAGAAGCCCACACCTCTTCAAGCTTACCTGAACTCGAAATTTTACCTTGGTCAATAATTGCAAGGTGCTGAGCAAGCCTTAAAATTTCCTGGAGACTGTGTGTGACATAGATAATAGGGATATTTACCTTCTCCGACAACTCCTCGAGAAAAGGCATTACCTCACGCTTTCTTGGCATATCGAGTGAGGCAAGTGGCTCATCCATCAAAAGCACATTGGGCTTAGATAGCAATGCGCGCGCAATCGCAACACGTTGCTTTTCACCACCAGAAAGTGATACCGGAAAGCGCTTTAGTAACGGTTTGATAGACAAGAGTTCGGTGACTGCATCAAAATACTCGTCATCTTTTTCTTTAACGCCATACAACAAATTGCCTTGAACCGAATAGTGAGGAAACAAACGTGAATCCTGAAACACATAGCCAATGCCACGCTTGTGCGTTGGTAGGTTTATTCCCTGTTCACTGTCAAACAAAACATGCTCACCAACCGCAACATACCCTTGCCTTGGAGTGACCAATCCGCTGATGATGTTAATCAACGTCGTTTTACCTGCACCAGATCGTCCAAACAAGGCACTAATTCCGTTACAGGGTAACTTAAGTTTGATGTCGAAGTCAGTCTCACCAAGCATTTGTTTAAATTGGACTTTAATCGTCATTGCTTCGCACCTAATCTACTTGCCGCTTTACGATTTAGCCATTCAGAGATCATTAATGTAGACAAGGCTAACGCGATAGAAATGATACACAGACGAGCCGCCTGCATTTCTGCACCTGGCGTTTCAATAAAGTTGTACATTGCCAGCGGAATCGTTTGGGTTTCATCCGGAATGTTAGAGACGAAACTGATCGTCGCCCCGAATTCGCCAAGACTACGAGCAAATGACAGCATCGTGCCCGTAATAATTCCGGGAATGGTCAGCGGTAACGTGATGGTGAGAAACACTTTTAAAGGAGAAGCGCCTAACGTAGAGGCTGCGTGCTCCAATTTAGGGTCGACGCTATCTAAGCTTAAGCGTACTGAACGAACCATCAAAGGCAAAGCCACGACAATACTAGCGACTACTGCCCCTTTCCAATTAAAGCTAAAGACTACCCCTAAGTTTTCATAGAGCCACTTTCCAAGGAACCCTTGTCGTCCTAAAGAAATCAACAACAAATAGCCGATTACCACTGGCGGCAATACCAGTGGTAAATGAATTAAGCTATCGAGAATCGATTTACCAAAGAACGTTTTTCGAGAAAGTAGCCAAGCAAGAAAAACGCCGAGAGGAATCAGCCAAAGTACTGCGTACGCGCCTACTTTGAGGCTTAACATTAAGGCTTGGTATTCCAGTTCTGTCACGCTTCGTTCCTATAATTGAAGGTCGATTTATTGCTGAAAGCCATATTGAGCAAAAACGCGTGCGGCTTCGTCCGATTTTAGGTACTGGAAGAACTGCTCCGACTCAGTAGAATCATTCACAATTGCAGCCGGGTAAACAATAGCCGCATGCGTATCACTCGCAAATTCGCCGACAATTTTGACTTTATCAGTTAACTGAGCATCGGTTTTGTAGACCACACCTAAAGGCGCTTCTCCACGTTCAACCAACGCCAAAGCTAAGCGCACATTCTTTGCTGGTGCGACATGAGTTTGAACCGCTTTCCATACACCCAGTGTAGTCAATGACTCTTTCGCGTACATACCAGCAGGTACTGACGTCGGATTGCCTAACGCAAGACGATTTCCATGCAATGCCTTCTCCCATGCCTTTGCATCAGAAAAGTTAAATGAGGTTAATTCTGAAGACTGAGGAGCAATCAACACTAAGCTATTGCGCACTAGATTTGTGACATTGTCACGATAAATGACATTTTTATCGACCAAATAATCCATCCATTTCGTGTTCGCAGAAATGAATACATCCGCTGGTGCGCCATTGATAATTTGTCGAGCGATAGAAGAAGAACCACCATAAACGGGAGTGATAGAAACGTCATACTTTTCTTCAAAGTTTTGCGCGATCTCGTTAATCGCATTCGTCATAGAAGAGGCTGCATACACTTTTAGGTTCGTTGCTGCGTTTGCTGAAAATGAAATGCTTAATACTGCCGCAAGGCAAGCATGCTGTTTCCATGCTTTCATAGAGATACTCCAATACAAGGCAAGCGAAAGAACAGGTTATTTGAATATAAAGTTCAATCAGTTAATGGGTTATTTAAACAAAAAATCAAGGCGCATATGTTGTTCTATCGCATCTGCGATGCGATTAATGCCTTGCTCCTTTAACTCTTCAAAGTCTTTTTGTTTGATTTGGGTTCCGTTTACCCATTCTAATACCAGGCTTAAGACATCTGCCTCGTCAAAGAACCCGTGAAGGTAGGTTCCCATGATTTGGCCACACTCGCTGATCGCCCCCTCCGCTTCACCGGAACTGAATGTAAGAGGTTGCAGGCCCCGTACTTCACTTCGCCCTACGTGGATTTCATAACCCTTTACATTGGCTGTTTTGCCGTTAAGAGAAAGCTGTGCTTGTGTGTTTGTAAGCTGTTTGCTGTTAGTTAGCGTCGTAGTGATATCAAGCAAGCCAAGTCCTTCGCTTTGACCTGGTTGGCCTTCGACGCCGTTTGGATCATCAATCAAGTTTCCAAGCATCTGGTAGCCGCCACAGATACCAATCACTTTTCCACCAAGACGAATATGACGCAAGATATCTTTATCCCACCCCTGGCTTCTTAGATAATCCAGATCGTCTCTCACCGATTTGGTCCCAGGCAAAATAACCAGGTCGGCTTTATCTATTTTTTCGCCTTTACCTACATAACGTAGATTGATGTCTGGATTCAATCGCAGCACATCAAAATCAGTATGATTACTAATCCGGGTTAAAACAGGCACAACAACATTCAGTTTTACCTCAGAGTGCAACTCTTGCTGCGCAGTGATCGCGTCTTCTGCTTCTAAATTCAAACCATGAAGAAAAGGAAGTACACCAAGTACAGGTTTACCTGTTTTTTCCTCTAGCCAATCGAGGCCCGATTGCAATAAACGAATATCACCTCGAAAACGGTTGATAACAAATCCTTTTACTCGCGCTTGTTCAGATTCAGAAAGTAACGCAAGTGTTCCGTACAAATGTGCAAACACTCCACCACGATCAATATCAGCAACAATGATCACTGGTACATCAGCGGCCTCAGCAAAACCCATGTTTGCAATATCGCCTTCTCGTAAATTGATTTCAGCAGGACTCCCCGCGCCCTCGATAATGATCGAATCAAATTCTTGAGTCAGACGAGAGAAGGAATCTAACACCGTGTCCATCGCCACTTTCTTGTAATCATGAAAGCCAGCCGCATCCATATTGGAAATCGCCTTACCCTGCAAAATGATCTGAGCACCTGTATCACTGTTAGGTTTAATTAAAACCGGATTCATATGTACGGTTGGCTCAATATTACACGCCTGTGCCTGAACGGCCTGTGCTCGACCTATTTCACCGCCATCTTTGGTTACCGCACTATTTAATGCCATGTTTTGTGGCTTAAATGGGGCAACATTTATCCCTTTTCGTGCTAATACACGGCATAAACCTGCCACAAGGACACTTTTTCCGGCATCCGAAGTGGTGCCTTGAACCATTAAAGATGGGATCGCTGATTTCATGAACATTTGTAAGGAATAGAGGAAGATGAACAATCATAACGTCATCGTCCCCACTTACTCAAGCAAATGAATAGAATATGAATGTTGAAATCATCATTGGTTCAAACAAGCCCTGTTTTAATGAACCCATCAAAACAAACCGATGAGGATGTAACATGAAAAAGAATACAATTATCGCAACAATCGCCGCCTTAGCTATTGCTCCTTCTATCGCGTTCGCGAAAGATAACGCTCAAAACCAATCAAACTTGCAGTTTAACGGTCCTGTCACTGTGGAAAAATTGGATGCCTTGCTAAACGACTCCAATATGTTTACTGAAAAAGATGTGGTCGTTGAAGGTAACTTATTGCGTCAAGTTCGCTCGGATAAGTTTGTCTTTAGCGATGGTTCCGGTGAAGTGATGGTCGAACTCGATGACGATATTCAGCTAAATACTCCGATTGATCACACGACTAAAGTCCGTCTGTTTGGCGAATTTGAAGGCGGGAACAAACCAGAGATTGAAGTCGAACAACTCGTGGTCATGTAAAACAAACCCCGATTGCTGTGCATATCAACATGATGTAGTGACGATTACAGCTAAATAGTGACGGCAAGCACTTAAAATGATAGCTTTATCAATCTTGGTCTGCTTTTTGCAGACCATTTTTTTATTCATTTTAATCATCTTGCCCGGAGACACCATGCTAGGTAAAGCTCTAAAGGTTGCAGCCTTTGGTTTGTGTGCTATTTTGCCACTTTCCGCACACGCAAATAATTTCAACTACAACACGATGGAATTTCGCATGGGCACTAGCCCTGGTACATTTGGTGGCGAGTTCAATACCTACTTTACAGAGAATACCCATTTCATTGCTCGCGCAGACAGTGAATTCAGCGGAGACTGGGACATTGCTGGTGGTATAGGCTTTAATGGGCCAGCAGGCCAATTTGCAGATATTTATGGCCAAATGTTGGTACACAACATTAAAGAGAACGGCAGTGATAAAGTGGGCGACGAGTGGCGCACGGAAGTGAATATTGGCACTCGTATTTGGTTTATGCAAAATGTTGAGCTACATGGCCGTATCGGCCAAATCATAGATAATGACGATTCGAACACCATTTACAATCTGGGCGCACGATTCCACTCAACTCAGCAACTATCGCTTGGTGCAGATTTCAAAAATAATGGTGTCTATGGCCAGCAAATTGTAATGTCTGCTCGTTTTGCATTTTAGTGGACATGACTATGACTACCAGGGCATCACAAGCAAGCATATGATTCAATAAAAATGGCCTCCAATTTTGGAGGCCATTTTTATTGAATCACGAATTATTAGCTTGTAGCAGAAACTAGCTGTAATACATCAGTTTTTAGCGGTTTTTTTAGGTTTATCTTGCACATATTTTTTCGATACATCTACAACGGCGATATCTCTAAAAAAGCTTCGACCAAGCAAAATTGGAAACGTCATATGTCCGCGATCCGCTAACGTAAACTCTGTCTTTTCTTTGTGATCCCCAACGGTAATGTAGGCTTTTACCACCGCTCGTTTATCCACCTCTTCTGACGAAGACTGCTTAACTTTAGCCCAGCGCTCAACGGGTACTTTAAATTCTTTGGTGTCTTTGTCACCTAAATCTATCTTAAATTTAACCCAGTCTTTACCATCACGCTCAAACGGAACAATGTCAGTCGCACTAATTGATGATGTTGTCGCACCTGTATCGACTCTAGCCTTGAAAGTCTGGTCAATTTCAGGAACATAAACCCATTCTTCAGAACCAAGAATTAACATGCCATCGGGTGTTTTTGTGACCTTGACTGGCTTCTTAGGCTTTGGTTCCGGCTTTTTCTCAGGTTTCGCTTCTGGTTTGGGCTCTACCTCTGGCTTTGGATCTACCTCAGGTTTCACTTCTGGCTCGACTTTAACGGGCTCTTCGACCTTTGGCGACTCTGGCTCAACAGGTTCCTGCGTTGTTTGAGTTGACGTACAAGCAATTAAACTGCCGCTCATCATAAGCGGCAGAATCAGTTTCCAGTTTTTCATCCACACTCCAATTAAGCTTGAGATACTTTCTTAATTGCGTCCGCTACGTATGGAATATGAGTTTCGGTAAGTCCGGCAATGTTAATTCGACCATCGCCAACACCATAAATGCCATAATCTTCACGCAGTTGCGCCATTTGGTTTCCACTAAAGCCTAGCACAGTAAACATGCCTTTGTGACCCTCAATGAAATCAAATTGATCTGTATTATGGTTGTTTCTCAACTCGTTACACAAACTTTGACGAAGACTAACCAAACGATGTTGCATTTCACTCAATTCTTGCTTCCAAACGGAAGTGAGTTTGTCATCTTGCAGAATGGTCTTGACTAAAGCTGCACCATGGTCGGGTGGCATCGTGTAAGTCGAGCGAGCTAGAGTGAGGAGTTTACCTTTTGCATTGGTTACATCACGCATGTTCTTACCAACCACAATCGCTGCACCAGTTCGTTCACGGTACAAACCAAAGTTCTTCGAACATGAAGTAGTAATCAACATCTCTTCAACGTTATCTGCCATAAAACGAAGACCTTTTGCGTCTTCTTCTAGGCCATCACCGAAGCCTTGGTAGGCAATGTCCACAAATGGGATGAAACCGTTCTTCTGCGACAATTCTGTAATGGCTTGCCAAGCAGAGAAGTCAATATCCGCACCAGTTGGATTGTGGCAACAACCATGAAGAAGTACCACATCTGAAGGCCCAGCTTTCGCAAGATCATCCATCATTTTTGCGGTGTCTACTTGTTTCGTTTCCGAAGAGAAATAGTGGTAGAACTTAACTTTAAGGCCTGCTGCTTCCATTACTGGCTTGTGGTTTACGTAGCTTGGGTTGGAAATCCAAACCGTCGTATCTGGCTGTGCGATCTTCATCAGATCACCGAGCATACGCAGCGCACCACTTGCACCTGGCGTTTGAATTGCTGCAACACGATCCATTGCAGACGTTCCCGTCAGCAGCAAATCGATCATGCTTTTATTAAATTCTTCGCAACCCGCAAGACCAACGTAAGACTTGGTTTTTTGAGTTTCAACAACGACATCCTGCGCCATTTGAATGGCTTTCATAATCGGCGTTTCGCCTGCGCTGTTTTTGTATACGCCAATGCCAAGGTCAACCTTGTTTGGACGTTCATCGTTACGGTATGCAACGGATAGAGATAAAATAGGATCTAATACGGGAGTTGGGAGATTAGAAAACATGAAAGTCATAACCCTTTGAAATTCAAGTACCGAACCTCACGTTAACACCATCGCAAAAAATGACGAAATGATTTTTCACTTATTTCATCAATTAGAGAACAAAATTCTGGCTTACGGTGAGTTTTGTGCGCTCTATCGTTCAGAAAAAGAACGATTCACTCCTTGTCGTACCAATCCACTCTACCGTTTTTTCTAAACTCTCTTGGTGTCATGGTCGACCACGCTTTAAAACGTGTACTAAAGTTAGCGCTTGTCGGATATCCGACTATTTCTCCAATATGCTGAATTGGCCATTCTGTTGAACGAAGTAACCTAGCAGCATATTCCATGCGCATACGCGTTAAATGTGCCATTGGGCTTCGACCAAACTGCTTTTGAGTCAGTCGATGCAAATGAGGCTCCGAACATGGATATAGAGCCGCCACCTGCTCAACGCTCCAATCCTTATGGAGCTGACGTTGGACAAGGTCAAATACACGCCGAAGCCTCAATTGGCTGCGTGATATCGACTCTGAGGGCGGCATGTTTAACATCAGCTCTAACTGAGCCACACTATGCTCACCTACCGCACCACCATAATCGATTGGAAGGTGAATGCTGCGTAGTAGTGTTTGGATACATGCATACATCACTTCAGGTGTAGATGAAAGCTGGTAGCGAACATCGCATTCTAATATCGGCCACTCTCTATCAGGAGCAAGAAAAAGCCACGCGATCTGCCAAGGTTCTTCTTCTATACCAAAACCGTTTTCAACACCTGCGGGTACTGTAATCAACGAGCCCGGTTCCAAATCGTATCGATAAGTCCCACTCTCTAGCCACCCTTTACCACGCACCGTATAGAGCAGCATGTGTTTCTTTTGGTTTTTACGATAAACAGAGAAGAAGTCACGACAAGTGGCAATGCCACACTGCACAATGCCTCTCTCCTCAAGTGCTAATACTCGACTGTGATCAATAAACTCTTGATAAGTTTTTTCTGAAATCGCGTAGCGTTCTTGTTTATCTTCCATGATTTATTGGCTCACATGTGCGTTAGTAGAGAATTTTACAAAGGTTTTGGATTCCTTTGAAAAATACACCGCCAAATCATGAGGATAAACTACTCGCATTAATCTTTAAGGAGAAATGCGATGCTCTTAACACGCGAATACATCGATAAAGTATTTTGGCAAAAACTGATTACGATTGTCCTACCTGTTTCACTTCAGTCCATGCTTTTTGCTTTGCTCGGCGTCGTGGATATTTTCATGGTAAGCCTACTCGGTGAATCTGCAACGGCAGCAGTTGGAGTTGGAAATCGTATCTTTTTCTTCAACCTAGCGGTTGTCTTTGGCCTATGCGGTGCAGTTACCGTACTTGCTTCTCAATACTACGGCTCAGGAAACCTAGCCGGAATTCGCAGAACGTTGGCGCAATCGTGGTTTATTTCCATTTTGGTGACGCTGCCGTTTATCGCTCTTTATGCGATTTTTGATGAAGAGATCGTCTCTTTTATGTCAGACGATCCTGAATACGTCACTTATGCACGTGATTATCTTGTGGTTACGGGCTTTAGCCTCATTGCTACGGCGATAGTAGTACCGATTGAAGCGGTATTGCGCTCCGTGGGCCAAACCAAACTGGCAACCAACGTTAGTATCTCCGCCATTGTCGTTAACGTCGCGCTTAATTATGTTTTGATTTTTGGTTTATTTGGTTTCCCTCAATGGGGCGTATTTGGTGCAGCCGTAGGTAGTTTTGTTTCTCGATTTTTCCAAACCGCCGTCTTGATTCATTTTTTCTACAAACGATATGCTTACCTAATTCCGACTAAGTTCGATTGGGTACAAGGCCGCTTAAAACAGTATCGAAAAAAGTACTTTAAGGTTTCTTTACCCATGTTGGTCCACGATGCGCTTTGGACTGGTGGATTGATCGTTTACAGCATCATCTATGGTCAATTGGGCGTTTCAGAACTGGCGATCATCTCATTCTTATCACCGATTGAAGGGGTACTGATTTCAACCTTTATGGGATTTGCGGTCGCTGCATCCGTTCTTCTTGGGAATGATATTGGTGCAAAACATTATGACCGAGTCGAGAAAACGGCGTGGTGGTATGTGTTAACCAGCGCAATCTTAGCCACCTTGCTGTTTTTCCTAGTGTGGTTGAGCTCGCCCATGATTCATCACCTATTGATACTGAGCCCGTTAACCGATGCAGACATGGCACTTAACGTATGTTTAGTCATGGCGCTAGGTATGATTTTGAGGGTGTTTAACATGGTTGGGATTGGCGGCGTACTAAAGAGTGGCGCTGATATTCGCTATAGCATTTTCATCGACACGTTCGGTCAGTGGGCTATTGGCATCCCCCTTACTTATTACACAGGCATGGTGTTAGGGCTGCCTTTGCATTTTGTCTTGATGTCTCTGCTCGCGGAAGAGTTAGTGAAAGGCGTACTGACGACTTACCGTATTCAATCTAAACGTTGGATAAATAATGTGGTTGAAGATGACCAATCGGTGACAGTGTAACCAAAAAGACATTAGCGAACTCACACCAAAAGGGCTCACCCGTTATGCACGCGTGAGCCCTTTTTATGTGCGGAGAATGCTTGATTAGATGTCCGTAAATCGATGAATGATTTGGTTTGAACTGCCACGCCATTCGAGATTGAGGTCTTTCTTGTCTTGTTCAAACTTACCATCAATCAAAACATCGATGTATTGCACCACTTCCCTTTGCGCGTCATTCAGTTCCGTCAGCGTGTAGCCAGTCCAAACCCAAATGTCTTTACCTGGGCACTCCCCTCTCACCCTTTTCACTATCTTCAAAATATGAGGCACATTAGCAGGGTGAAGCGGATCTCCACCCGACAACGACAAGCCACGGCGTTTGATACGCGTGTCGTTTAAGTCAGCGATGATTTTGTCTTCCGCTTCTTGCGTGAAAAGTACACCAGAATCCAAACGTTGCGTCGACTGGTTATAACAGCCACGGCACTGATGCACACAACCCGATACAAACAGCGTGCAGCGCGTACCCGGTCCGTTAACAACGTCAATTGGATAGTATTGGTGGTAATTCATAATGCGTCTCTGTGTTATCGCGAAAGAGAAAATCAACCTGTTTAAAGCTGATTTTCAAAGTGTTAAAACGAGTGGTAGTAAACCTTACAGGTGTTTAACTCGGCGCTTCACTTCTTCTTGCTTACCGAAGTTAAACGGGCGTGCATCTGGGCTGCCTAGGTAGCCACAAACTCGACGTGTTACTGATACTTTAGTTGAGTCATGGTTGCCACAGCTTGGGCAAGTGAAGCCTTTACTTGTACAGTCAAACTCGCCGTTGTAGCCACACTCGTAACACTCATCAATTGGCGTGTTTGTACCGTAGTAAGGCACTCGGGTGTAACTGTAATCCCATACGTTTTCTAGTGCTTCAACGTTGCGTTGCATGTTCGGGAACTCGCCGTAACAGATAAAGCCGCCGCTTGAGATTTCTGGATAAGGCATCTCAAAGTCGATCTTGTCGTATGGGTTCACCTTCTTCTCTACATCCAAGTGGAAGCTGTTGGTGTAGTAACCTTTGTCTGTTACGCCATCAATCACACCGAACTCTTTTGCATCGATGCGGCAGAAACGGCTGCATAGGTTTTCACTTGGCGTTGCATATAAGCTGAAGCCATAGCCAGTTTCGTCAGCCCATTGATTCACGGCATCTTTTAGATGCTTGATGATAGCGACCGCTTTTTCACGCAAAACAGCGTCATCATAAACGTGCGCTTCTGTACCGAATAGCGCGTTAATTGTCTCGTGTACACCGATGTAACCAAGAGAAATAGACGCACGACCGTTCTTGAAGATATCTGCGATTGAGTCGTCTGCTTTCAAGCGAACACCACATGCGCCTTCCATGTATAGGATTGGGGCCACGCGTGCTTTCACGTTTTCAAGGCGAGAGATACGTGTCTCTAGTGCTTTACGAGCAAGACGTAGGCGGTCATTTAGAAGCTCGTAGAATTTCTCTTCGCTTCCGTTTGCACGGATAGCGATACGAGGAAGGTTCAAGCTCACGACGCCAAGGTTGTTACGACCTTCGTGAATCAGCTCACCGTTTTCTTCGTAAGTACCAAGGAAGCTACGGCAACCCATTGGCGTTTTGAATGAACCGGTTACTTCCACTACTTTGTCGTAGTTAAGAATGTCTGGGTACATACGCTTAGACGCACACTCAAGCGCAAGTTGCTTGATGTCGTAGTTTGGATCTTCTGATTTGTGGTTCAAACCATCTTTGATGCCGAATACAAGTTTAGGGAATACCGCTGTTTTACGGTTCTTGCCTAGACCTGCAATACGATTCTTCAGAATCGATTTCTGGATCAGGCGGGATGCCCAGCTTGTACCAAGACCAAAACCGAACGTAACGAATGGGGTTTGACCGTTCGCTGTATGCAGCGTGTTTACTTCGTATTCTAGAGATTGAAATGCGTCGTAACACTCTTTCTCAGTGCGCGCTTTTGCGAACTCTTCTGGCTCAGCAATGTTCCACTCTTTTGCAATCTCTAGGTGTTTCTCGTAGCTTGTGATTACGTACGGTTCTAGAACCTCATCAATACGGTTGATGGTTGTACCGCCGTAAATGTGGCTCGCGACTTGAGCAATGATTTGTGCTGTTACGGCTGTTGCAGTCGAAATTGATTTTGGCGTATCAATCTCAGCGTTACCCATTTTAAAACCATGCGTCAGCATGCCTTTAAGATCGATAAGCATACAGTTAAACATTGGGAAGAACGGTGCGTAGTCTAAATCGTGGTAGTGAATGTCACCCACTTCGTGCGCTTGAACCACATCGCGAGGAAGAATGTGCGTCTTCGCGTAGTGTTTCGCTACGATACCAGCCAACAAGTCACGTTGAGTCGGAATTACTTTGCCGTCTTTGTTCGCGTTCTCGTTGATTAGATCCAGATTACTTTCTTCAATCAAACCTTCGATTTCGCGAGTTAGTGCACTTTGCTTCTCACGAGCGATGTCGCGATCGTGGCGATATTCAATGTAAGAACGCGCTAGGGCTTTGTAAGGACCTTGCATGAGTTCATTTTCGACTAAGTCTTGAATCTCATGGATGTGAACTTCATCGTGTGCTCTTAACTGTAACTCGACAGCAAGAGCCACATTAAGAGCATAAATAGCGACATCTTTATCTTTGTTTTCCGCTGCTGCTTCAACTGCTGCTTGGATACGATCCCTGTTGAACGGAGCTCTTGATCCGTCGCGTTTGATTACGATTGGTTTCACCTTGTTCTCCTTACCCGAGCATACTCACAGAGTTATCCCATAAACACACTATATGGGGTTATTTTTTTATTCTAGCAACACAATATATTGTGGCGTATTTAACGAGAAGCACCACTCGAAAACATTGATTTTGATCAATAAAGATTGGCTAGCGAACAAGAAGAAATCGATCTTATTGGCGTTGATCTCAGTTGCGAAGAAAACCATGAAAATGGCTATGTTCCCTTTAACTGTTGTTATACTTAAAGTAGGCAACGATTGGAGGGAACTCCTATGCTTCAGTCACAG